>JAGHIA010000156.1 GCA_017887445.1 Fusicatenibacter sp. | reverse complement strand
TATCTCCTTCCTGATACCATTCATTGCTGAGCATCTTTCCGTTGGCCTCGAAGCGGTACCAGTCGATGCCTACCTTGCCCCACTGGCTTTACATCCGTCCGCCCCAGCTTCTCAGATAGTACCAGTCATTTCCTTCCTTATACCATTCGTCACTGAGCATTTTTCCGTTGGCGTCAAAGCGGTACCAGTCGATTCCGACCTTACCCCACTGGCTGTACATCCGGCCGCCCCAGCTTCTTAAGTAGTACCAGTCATCTCCCTGCTGTATCCACTGATCATGGAGCATCTTTGCGTCCGCATCAAAATAATACCAATCAATCCCAATTTTATTCCAACCGGTGTTCAGCGCTCCGCCCCAGCTGCGGAAGTAATACCAGTTACCATCTTTCGGATTCTGATACCAGTTGTTATACTGCATTCCACCCCAGCTGCGGAAATAATACCAGTCATTATCAATTTTGACAAACTCATCTGCTTTCATGGTTCCATCCGCATTGAGGTAATACCAGTCGATCCCATCCTTCACCCAGCAGTCTTTCAGCATTTTTCCGTCCTGGTAGTAGTACCAGTGACCCCCTTGTTTCTGCCACTCACCATGACCGATCACCTGTGTGGCTGTCGCCGCATATGTCGTAGTCGTCGGTACAGTTACCGGTAATGCAAGCGCTCCTGCCATCAGTCCCATGCCTAATAATACTGCCGCGATCTTGTTTCTCTTCATACTTATCCTACCTTTCTGTGTCAAACTTTGACACGAACATTATTTATGGTTTATTGCATTTCTTTTGGGTTTTGGTTCTGACAAATATAATTGTTTGCGTTTTAATACCCGATCAATCTGCTGGTTTACAACCTTTTCAAGATATTTCAGCCTTTCTTCCGGCAGTCCAGGTTTTAAATCTCTTTGAAACTGAAAGCCTTTCATCTGGATCAAGTCTGAGCGGATTTCCGGCGTAAGTGCCTCATAAGCAACTTCATTAAAATCTTCTCCGATCCTCGTTGGACGTGTCGCCAGGTATTCTTCCATATGCGCAAAATCATCTTCTTCCGCATATGGAAGCAACGCTTGGTTATGGTCGAAAACCGGCGCCATTTTTATGATCTGCAGACTGTCTGTGTCAAAGATCATTCCATAGTTGCCTGCATGACGGTCTGTGTTAAGGATCAGAGCATCCAGTACAAGCATCCTGCGGAAATCTTCTTCAGTTCCATGCTGCGTCATATAGTTTAAGACATTGCTCACTGTCAATTCGCCGTTCAGACACTTATACAACGGTATGAAGCCTTGTTTCTCGTTAGTGAACAGCGGGCATTTGGATGCTAGATTTCCGTGATACATAACCGCAGAGTACGGTACAAAATCCTTACATATCCGAGCAGCAACCTGTGAGGCGTAAACCTCCGAGAATGGTTCCAGTCCGGCATTTCTTCCCCCTCTGGAACCGCGCTTCATCAGAAAGATCTTCCCGTCCGGATCGCGGGTCCAGCATTTAGCAAAGGAACCATTCGTTTCAAATTCCGGAGAAGTCGTTGAGAAACGTTCCCTGTACATTCCTCCTTCGAAAGCTATCCTCGCGATCGTTTCATCAAAATCATTCTGGTAAAGCGATACATCATCCCACCGCAGAGGACTCTCCTCCGCTTTTGTCCAGAAGGTATCGTTAAGACTTAACGCATGTGTGATCCTCACAAATCCATCCAGCCGGGAGCATCCGCACATCCGCATCAGTTCCGCGATATGCTCGCGGTGTTTTGGAGCCTGCCGGTTTTCCACCCAGTTTTGGATCGTCTGGAAACCAATGGGCAGCGGTTCTGTATAACGTTCCGTCTCTGTCAATTCGACAGTTCCGAAAGCTCCCTGGGTGATCTGGAACTTCAAAACAGGGGTATCTTTGTTCATGAGATAAAAGCTTTCCATCACCTTATGGTGTCAGACTCTGACACCGTCCCTCCTTTCCCGGACATTGCTTCGAGATATTTTTCCTGCGCTGCCTCGTCTAACAACCGGAAATATTTCAGCAGGCGCTTTTCCTGCGGACTCAGGATCGGTTCATCGGATCCGGTAAAGTACGATTCCGGGACGCCAAAGTACCTGCTGTATGATTTGATCACCCAGTCCGAAATCACTCTCTCGCCTTTTTCCCAGCGGCAGATAGCCGCTGGCGTTACGCCAATGATCTCTGCCATCTCTTTCTGGTTATATCCGTTTTTCTTTCGGATTTCTTTTAACTTCTCAGCTTTCAGTTTTTCGGCTATCCCATTCTTTCACCTTCTTTCTGTCCTTCTGGCTCAATTATATCACCAGAAATTACCGTTGTCAATTCTTGGTAATTTTTATTTTAAGATTTTGACAGTGATACTGCATCCCTCCTCTTTTGCCTGCTGTTCCAGCGACTCCTTCAGATTCTGCAGGATCTCTTCCGGCGTTTGATAGCTGTTCGCCTCACCGGTCCACACAAGTTCAATAATCAAGCCGGTGCCATTTTTAGCAGCTCCGCTGAATGTCCCTGATAGTGACTGCGTGCTGCAGTTGATCCGCAGATCTCCAGACAGGAATTTACAGTCTCTGAAAGTTCCTGCCAGATTGGTGCAAGTTGCTGGTATTTCCCCAGTCACAGAAGTAAGGCCAGAGCATCCGGAAAATGTAGAATCCAGATCTTGTGCGGAAGACGGGATTACAGCGGTTTTTATGTTCAGGCAATTTTGATATGCCCCTGCCAGATTGACTGCACAATCCGGTGTGCTGGTATCAGCCAATGCACTGCATCCGCTGTAACAGTTTTTCATATTAGCCAATCTGACACAGGCAGCACTGTCCGCAGCGTGGATCAAAGCCACACAATCCCTAAACGCTCCCTCGGCGGTCTTCAGATTCCCTGGCAGTACACCTCCATCTTTCACACCAGAGCCGCTGTAACATTCCGTAATGTCTTCCAGGTTAATTCCTGTGGTCATGTCCGGCACAGACTGCATTGCCACACACTGGTAAAATGTCTGCACCATGCTCTGCACGGTATCCGGTACCGGACACAGCATTCCTCCAAAAACCTGACTGCCCGCAAACCAGTAATCCATACTCTCTACTTCCGCTGCCGGATCTATCCATGTGAGGTACGTCACTTCATCGCTGCGCCATGGGATATCACTGCTTTTGTATTGCTTTACTTCTCCTTCGCCAACAATTTCCATGTCGCCGTTGGCATATAGCACCGCCTGCACCTGTTCCGGCTCCGTGCGTCCGATATCATACCGCAGCAGCTCTTCCCGTTCGATCAGGACTGTTGCAAATGTCTCCAGTTCATCCTGATCTTCAAGGGATAAGGTGACTGTGATTTCAAAGTCATGTCCGTGAGCCGGCACCAGCTCTGGCTCTACACGGTATGTTCCCGGGTCCAATTCGACTGTTCCCCCGTTTTCGGCAAGCTCTGCAGTCACGTTTACATCACCTGAATCAAGTTCCTCACCGGCCTCATAGCTCTCCCTGGCAGATGCCGATATGCTGACAATTCTTTGTGTTATCGTCGCATCATTTTTGCGCGTATACAGGAATGCCACAATACCAATCGCGATCGCCAGAACCAGGATTCCCCCGCCAATCAACCAGGGCATCGTACTATGTTTCTTTTTCGCTTTCATGCGTGTTTTCACCTCCTCTCTCTGTTCTCGTCTTATATTTTTTATGCGAATGACACGTCTGCCATCTTGACAGATACCGTTCCTGCACAATATCCTCCTGCATCTGCCAATAATCGAGATAGTTCATTGTCCTCTCTTTTTGCCCAGCATGATCGTTCAACCTTCATTCCCTCCTTCCGTACACAACAACGCTCGCTCAAGTTTCTCGTAATCGTAATCTCTTTGCCGGAAGTTATTAAAGGCATTCTGCTTTTTGCTGCCGGATCTGACAGTAGAATGCTTGCGCTGCTTGTTAAGTCTTGACGTAAGATCCGCCTGATAAAGCGCCGTTAAGAGATAATTTCTCAGATTGCGGATTTCCGGTCCGTGCCGGATATGCTGCAGGATCTCCGCGATCTGCTCATACTGCAGCTGATGCAGCCGCACGGCAATCTCTTTTGCCGGGATCTTAGCCTGTCCTATGTACGAATATGGACGCACTTTTGCCCGGGGACTCGAACAGTAATCAGACATCAGCGAGAGGATTTCCACCAGCAGCTGCGGATCGTGTCCATCGTCAAGTAACTGCTGATAACCGATCCGGCGCTTTATATCTTCTTCATCCTCCCATAATTGACCGAGTGATACCGGAGCATATGTTTTATCTACTGCCGCTGAAGATGACCTTTTATTATTTTTTACATTCGAAGATGACATATATTTATTATTTTGCACAGTAGAAGAAGACGATAAAGAAGAAGATGATGATATATTATATATATTATTATTATTTATATCGTCTATATCTTTATAATTTGTTATATTAGTATTTTGTTGGTGGCGATTTTCCGTGGTTGGAAAACCCGATCCTGGTGATTTTTCCGTCGGATTTACCAGGGTTGGAAAATCCGATCCTGGTGATTTTTCTGTCGGATTTACCAGGGTTGGAAAATCCGATCCTGGTGATTTTCCTGTCGGATTTACCAAGGTCGGAAAATCCGATCCTGGTAAAATATCTGTCAGCTCTATCTGGCCGTTACACTGATCTGATGACTTTGAGTCTGCCGTCTTCTGTCCTGAAGCCTCCACTTTCTCAGACTCTGGGAGGGTTTTCTTTTTTTCGACCTTTTCGACCAGATATTCTTCCGGAATTTTTGTGTCCGGTGTTTCCAGGATGAAGTATTCTGTCCGGACAATGTGTCCCCGTGCATCCCGGATCCGCTGCCGGACGATGTATCCTTCCTGTTCCAATTCCAGGAAGGCTGTCCGGACACTCTCATAACCATCTTTGCAAATGGCTGCGATACCCCGGACACTGTAATTCCAGTCGTCCGGCAGACTGAGTATTTTACTCATTAGTCCCATCGCCTTTAAAGACAGTCTTTCGTTTTGCAGATGATGATTACACATCACTGTATAATTCTTGTTCTTAATACGTCTGTAAATTTCTGCCATAGCTTCCCTCGGTTCAATCAATAGACTTCAACGTTTCCTTCATCTTCGATGATTATTACCACCTCTCTTTATTAACCTTCACCGCGCCAGCTATCCAGCTGTACACCGCTCTGCCAGTTAAGCTACCAGGCACCCCAAAAGTTATTGACTATCTTTCCGCTCAGTGAAACGGCAGTTCTTCATCGATTCCCTCCGGAATGTTCATGAATCCGTCCGCATCCGTGTCAGAATTTGACACCGGAGGTGTTTCCCCAGCTTTGCGACTGTCCGCAAACTGCTGTTCCTCCACAAAAACCTCTGTTGTATAAACCTTCTGCCTATCATGGTTTGTATAACTTCCTGTCTGTATCCTCCCCGCGATACAAATACGGATACCCTGATAAAAATATTTTTCCGCAAATTCAGCTGATTTTCCGAACGCAACGCAGCGGATAAAATCTGCAGACGTCTCACCCTCTTTCTTGTACCGCCGATCCACAGCGAGGGTATAGTGCGCTACTGCCATTGCGTTTTCACCGGATGTATATCTTATGTCCGGATCGCGGGTAAGTCTTCCCATCAAGATAACTTTGTTCATTCTAATATTCCTCCATTTCACCTTTTTCTCTTGTCAATTCTGCAATGTCCGGCAGATTCTTCAATCGTTTCTGCAGTTCGGAAACTTCCTTTGCTCCTGCCCAAAAACTTTTCTCCTGCAATCTTGACAGACTGCTCAAAAATTCCACTTCGACAGCCTTCCATGTTTTCTCCGGCAGCTGCTCTTCCATCGCATCGCAGATCGAATCTATCGATGACTGCGTGAGCGACCACTTATGATACAGCTCCCGCAACGCCTCTGTTGCCGCACCATCTGGCTTTTTGAAAGTTTCATGTGACCATTGTTCCAACAACTCATGCCCATCCAGAAGATCTTCCGCAAAGATTGTAAGGAGCATTGGAGCATCTACACCAAAGGATGCTGCCAGTTTTTCCAGTTTCTCTTTCTTCTTATCTATCAGTTCAATACAACAGGATTTCATCTTCCTCACCTCACTTTCACTCCGTTGCATCCTCTGAGAGCAATTCCAGGTAGTTCTCCGCCGCTCGGATGATTAACTGATGCTTCCATAACACCTTCGGCATACAGCTTTTCCAATAGTCTTCCATTGTTTTCAGAGTCCTTTTGTTTTCGTCGATAAGTTCCTGCAGGATTTCCTGCAGTTCCTTCTTGGTAGGCAGTTTCTCTTGCGAGTCATGTTCCAAACCATTTTCTCCAGGCTCTTCCTGACCTTTTGTTTGGCATGATTCATCTGATTCAGGTTCAACATCTGCATCTTTGGCTTCTGCCTGGTACGTCGGACTACTCTCTTTTGTTTTATCAATCGCAATGTCCTCTTTGCCGTATTCGGGCAGACTGTTCTCATGTGATTTATCTTTCGTGGTGTCAAACTTTGACACAGATTCTTTCTGCGCATCTTCTAAGGACACTACGTTCCACATGGCCTGTATCGCGGCAGCCAAATAAAACCATTCAAATTTCCCAAGCAGCTGCCGGGAAGCAAACAAACTGATCGCGTTCTCATGAAAATGAATGTGTCCGACCTCCTTTTCCCAAATCTGGAAATAATCGTCATGCTCACCAAATCTTTGATAGATTTCCAGCGGAGAATTTGTGACATCCATAACCCGTTTATCAAAGTCCTTCAACAACCAGTCTTTTTCCCGCCGGATAAAATGTTTCGCATACCGCTCCAGATATGTACGTTCTTCCATCGTCGGTTTTCTAAGGACACATTCCGGCTCCGGAGTCTGTGTCAGACTTTGACACGCTTTTCGTTCCATGTACTCGGCAATGGACGCGCTCGTAAGTACATTTGCCTTTAAAAGCTCTTTCTGCTCTTCCTCTTCCAAATGAGCCAGGTCATTTGCAACGGATGTCTTGATAACTCCATTTTTAAATGCTTCCATCCCTTCCGGACACAGATGGCTATAAATGTAATTGTAATTTTGGATTGACGTCTCCCCTGTTTTCAACTCTTTTGCCACCTGCGCTCTTAAGGCCCGTCCCTTCAACTGCTCATTTCCAGACAGGTGCGGGATGATCTCAGAGAGACGCTGCACTTCCATCATTTTTTCATAGCCGCTTTTCTCGCGATAACTGTTTGTTGTGATCAGAAGGTATTCTGCTCTCCAGTCATTTGCCTGCTCGATATGGCACGGAACCATAGCATATTTTCCGCAGCCTCTTTCTTCCACAAGCAGCTTAATCGACTCCAGACGGCGGTGTCCCGCAAGCAACTCATACTGATCCGCATCCTTTTTCCTTACTACCAGCGGCTGCATGATTCCGCCCGCCAACTCAATATTGTCTGCCTGTTCTTCGATATCTGCCTGGGCGTAAAATTGCATTTTGCTAGGATAGATCTGGCTGTAATGGATCATGGTAACTTCATAATGCGCCGCCGTTCCCTTTTTCACACCGCTTACGCCTTTATTTTTCAAAATCGCACTGATATCAGCCATCGTATTACACCTCCTCCAGCTTTTCCAGTTCCAGCAGCGCATCCGTCAGTTCCAGATAATCTCTTGTCACCGCATCAAATCGGCGGTGTCTGAGAAGTGGTTTCCGGTTTTCAATCGCCGTGTTGACCGCCTCCCGGTAACGAATACATTTATCCATAATCGGGTAATCGTATTTTTCAATCAGATTCTGGAACAACCGGAGCTGGGACGCCCTGCCTGCAAACTTACTGATAAAAATATGATATCTCAGGCGTGGATTATACTGTTCCCGGATCTGTCGGATATAATCGTCCAGGATGATCAACCCGTTTCGTCCATAGCCATCTGGCTCGAAAGGAATCAGCAGTTCATCCGCTGCGATCATCGCTGCAATCGTCGGCAGTTGCATGGAAGGATGACAGTCGATCAGGACATAATCGTATCTCTCTTTGACTGTCTGCAGGGCATCTTTCAGCACTTCCGCATCTCCGGTCGCTTCTTCCATCCGGGAGGATCCTTTGATCAGGTCCAGGTTTTTATATTTCGTCCGGTAGATACATCGTTCTGCTTTTGATCCCGCAAAAAGATCCGCCAGCGTATATGTATTATCATTGACACGCGCATACATATATGTGGTATTGGCCTGTGGATCCGTGTCGATGACAAGGACACGGTATCCTTTGACTGACAGATCATAAGCCAGATTTACTGTTGTAGTTGTCTTCCCAACGCCGCCTTTGTAGCTTCCAATCGCAAATACTCTCATAACTTTCTCCTCGTTTCTCATTTTTTCATTACTTTTTTAATAGATATTTCCAATCAATACCTTTTCTGACCTTTTGCAGCTGCAATACCTCCGTAGTGCTCAGATCAGAAGAATAAGCTGTATGTATCATGTTTAACGCCTTATCACGTTTACGCGATAGGGTGCTGATACTTATATCCAATTTTTCTGACACCCTCCCCCATGTCAGGTTTTCCTCATATAAGAGTCTCAGCACTTCATGCTCGATATAAGGCAATACCATGTAGCATAAGTGTATCCTGCGTATGTCATCCCGCTGCTTTATCAAATCAAGCAATGACTCTTTCAGTTCTGCTTCGTATTCTGTCTCCTTCTTTTTGACCGCGCTTAATAGATCCAGCAAATCCCTTGAATTGTAATTACTTCCTCCCTGTCCACGATCACCGTATATCATTCCCTTTAAGCTCATATACTGATATATGTTTTCGTCCAGTTCGATCCACTCCCGACCTATGCGCTGTATGCTCTGATCAAGTTGTTGGAGCATATCCGAATAATTTTGTATCACATCTACTATTACGTTTGTTGTCGGCATTTTTTTCACCCTTACACCCTTGACTTTTTGTCGAGTATTTGCTATGGTGTAATAGTAATAACAGCAGTGATGATGATAGTGATAATACTGTTCCTTATATAGTCCACTTCATCGTCTCTCAGAGAATACCGTAGCACCCCCAAAGTTGACGGTATTCTCTTTTTTTGCTTTTCTTCTGCATCTTGACTAGCATATCAACAACCAAAACAACAAATACCGATTATTATCAATCTTTCCAAAACAACCAAATCAATATAAGATAAACAATAATTAAAATCCAGAAGAAAGAATCTGTGGTCTCTATCGATTCTGGCGCATCATTAACATGACCATTTTCGTCGAAAACATAAACTTCACCGCTAATTGTCATCTTCTGGTTATAGCAGCGTCCACCCCAACTGCGGAAGTAATACCAGTCATTATCAATCCTGGCAAACTCATCTGCTTTCATGGTTCCGTCCGCATTGAGATAATACCAATCAATGCCATCCTTTAACCAGCAATCCTTCAGCAACTTTCCGTTCTGGTAGTAGTACCAGTGATCCCCTTTCTTCAGCCATTCCCCATGACCGATTATTTCTGTCGCCGCATATGTCATGGTCGTCGATACAGTTACAGGTAATGCAAGTGCTCCTGCCATCAGTCCCATGCCTAATAATGCTGCCGCAATCTTGTTTTTCTGCATACTTATCCTGCCTTTCTGTGTCAGACTCTGACACACACGTTGCCTTCTTACTCCTTCACTTCGATAACCTGGTCGGCCACAGTGTCATAAGCTACTTCCATAGAGTCTCCGGTTCGGTCAGTAATGATCGCGGTATCTCGTTCTGTAAACTCTGCTGTGACGCTGCTAGGAAAGAAGTTCTCGTCCATCCAGCGCAGGATTTTATACTGTGCAATCGTGTTCGCGTTTTTGATCACCATAGTCTTATTCATCTCCAATCATAATCACTTTCTCTGCCACAGAGTTTCGATCGAAATTTCAACCGCCGAAAACTCTGGTACTGCTTTACGCGCATTTCTGTCGGCCAACTGTTTGCGGTATTTATCGTATCGATCAGTGCAAACAAGTTTACTCTCAGATCGCCACCGGCTCTGAGGCTACCGACATACAAAAGGTAAACACTCCTGCCATCTCAGCAGCCATACCAGCGTTTTTCATTTCGCCAAGTCATCCTCTGTCAGTTTTCTCCCGATGGTTTCTTCCAGCTTGGCCTTCCAGACAAAGTAGTTCTTTCTATTCTTCATCTGGACGATTTTCACCCCGGGGATAATCCCGGCCTTCGCCCGCTCTCTGGCTGCGTTGAGTGTGCAGCCGAACAGCTTTTGCGTGTTAAGCTGCGACAATTTGATTAAGTCTGTCATGGTCTTCCTCCTTTACGCTGGCTTCTCTTTGGTTTGAAGCAACTCGTGTTCTGCGAAATCAGCAAACGTTCCTCCAATTTTTTCATTATTTCTTTCCCTTCAGAATCATTATGTTGTGGTCAATTCCTTTTTCTCCCACTTGCTTCTTTCCTCTGCTTTTCCGGCAGCTTTTCCTTCGATATACGCATACATGACCATAATCGCCATGGATTTTTCCTCTAAATTGGCTGTGTCCATATATTCTTCGGCCATCTGTTCAATAATTTCTTTCTTCTCATTTCTTGTGACCATTCATTCCACCTCCTTTTCCTATCTGCGTACATTATATTCCTTTAACAGAACTTTGTCAATATTATAGTTCCTATTTGCGAACTTTTTTCATTGATTTTTTCGCATGATAGTGGTATTGTAATAATTAAAGACATGCTACGAGGAGGTGTTCTTATGACACAGGGAGAACGCGTGAAAAAATTAAGAAAAGAGCTTGTGCTCACTTTGGAAAAATTCGGTGCTCGCATTGGTGTTGGTAAATCTACGATTTCTGATATTGAAAACAATCGTAGAACTCTCACCGAGCATATGGCAAAATCCATCTGCCGTGAATTTGGCGTTGAATATAAATGGCTAACAACTGGTAAAGGGGAAATGTTCCTTGAAAGCGATGATGAATTTATGGCCAAAATTGACCGGATCATGGCTGGCGAAGATGAAGACCGGAAAAATCTTTTTAAACTTATGCTGGAATTAGATGATGCAGATATTTCCGCACTACATTCTTTAATGAAAAAAGCGATTGATTTTTCAAAAAAGTGTTCTGACAGTTCTAAAAAAAAAGAAACTTTTGTTTCACCCCCTTCTACAATCTTGAACGCTGCACATGATAATGGAGCAACGGACGAACAAAAGCAAGCCGCCGACAATATTATGATGGATGACAGCGAATGGGAGTGATTATTTGACTTACGAAGAATTGTTGGAACACGCTGACGAGCAGAATTTGATTGTGCGTGAAAAGAATATACCTGGCTATAGTGGACGGATATATGATAATCGTATAGCCATTCATAAAGATATAGACACCCAGGCGGAAAAATCCTGCGTGTTGGCGGAAGAATTAGGTCACTACTATACCAATTTTGGAGACGTTTTAGATCAATCCGACGTCACCTGCAGAAAACAGGAATATAAGGCACGTTTGTGGGGATACAACCTGCAGATCGGCCTGATCGGTATTATCCGCGCATTTGAGCATGGCTGCCGCAGTTCATGCGAAGCGGCTGAATTTCTAAATATTCCGGAAGACTACTTTCTGGATGCCATTGAATGCTATCGAAAAAAATTCGGTATCTATACTATAATTGATAACTATATCATATACTTCGAACCTACGTTGGCGGTTTACAGGACTTTAAGTTCTTTGTGAAAACTTTCGCTGATTGATAATATATTTGCAAGAGTCGCTGCATCAATAAAAAAAGTGAAAGGATGTGTTACCATGCCATTACTGAAAGAAAATTTTTACACTGTCGAAGACATTTATAAACTTCCCGACGGCCAGCGCGCCGAGCTGATTGACGGCGTAATTTATGATATGGCTCCACCGAGCCGGATGCACCAAAAAATATCTGCCGAACTGCACCACACATTGATGAGTTATATCAAGTCAAAAGGTGGCTCCTGTGACGTTTATTCTGCTCCATTCGCCGTATTTCTGAACAAAGATGATAAAACATATGTCGAACCCGACATAAGCATCATATGTGATAAGAACAAACTCTCAGACCGAGGCTGTGAAGGTGCACCAGACTGGATCGTTGAAATTGTATCTCCATCCAGCCGCAAGATGGACTATAACCGTAAAAATACTTTATACGCCGATGCTGGGGTCCGCGAATATTGGATTATAGACCCTGCCAGGGAGCGCACAACCGTTTACTATTTCGAAGAAGATGCCGCCCCTATGGTATTCCCTTTTATCCAGTCAGTCAAATGCGGTATTTACAACGGTCTTGAAATCTGTATTGCGGATTTATTGAAATAAAAACCGGCCCCTGCGCCAACAGGAACCGGCTCAATCACAGGACACTCGCCAAAGCGCCCCACCCCCGCAATCAATACGGGTATCTCATAAAATCACGGCTCCGAAGATGCCGCAGTACCAACAATAATATTGTATCATCTTCGTGACAGCTACGCAAGCAGAACACAAGTTCGTGCTAACTGTTATTTTTATACTCAAAAGGAGATGATTTGATGGCAAAACGCAAAAAGTACCCCAAGCTCCCCAACGGTTATGGAAGCATCAAGTACCTTGGCGCCGGCCGCCGGAATCCCTATGCCGTACATCCGCCAACGAAAGAGTTTGACCTTAACGGTATCCCTCAGACACCCAAGGCGATTTGCTACGTTGACGACTGGATGAAAGGCTTTGCGGTTCTTACTGCTTACAAGGCCGGGACATACACACCAGGAATGGAAAATACGCTCAACCTCGCAGAAGCTCAGTCTAGTGGCGATCTTGTCCGCCGGATCCTGGCAGACTACAATCAGTTGACCAGATCCGACGCGCAGCAAGCCGAAACGCTGAAAACCTTTCGTGAAGTGTACGAAGATTTTTACGTCTGGAAGTATGAGCAGGACAAAAGCCGCAATTATTCCAAAGCAGCAAAAAATTCTACCCGCGCCGCTTTCAAGAATTGTTCTGTGCTACATGATAAAGTTTTTACGGCTCTCCGCTACGAGGATCTGCAAGGTGTGCTTGACAGCTGCACTCTGAAGCATGCAAGTCAGGAACTGATACTCAGCCTGATGCACCAGATGTATGCGTACGCGGAAATCATTAGCTTATGCGATAAAGATTATTCTGCGCACGTTAAAATCAAAATCCCGGATGATGACGAACATGGCGTACCTTTTAGCGATGATAATCTAAAAGTAATCTGGAACAGCAAGGCTGATCCGACTGCAGAGATGTTGCTGATTATGTGCTATAGCGGCTTCCGGATCAATGAGTACCGGAATCTTGAAGTAAATCTCAAAGACGGGTATTTCCGCGGCGGTTCTAAAACGGCAGCCGGAAAAAATCGAATCGTCCCGATACATTCCGCTATCCGGTCCCTGGTAAAAGAAAGATTGCAGCGTGACAAAAAACTCCTCTCCGTCACTTCAGGCACTTTCCGAAATCAGATGGGCGAATTTCTTGTCATACACAAAATACCTAATCACACACCACACGATTGCCGTCATACGTTTTCGCGTCTGTGTGAAAAATACGGTATAAGAGACAATGACCGCAAAAGGATGTTGGGACATGCTTTTAAAGATATCACAAACGATATTTACGGGCACCGCGAATTGGAGGATCTACGGACAGAGATAGAGAAAATAAAAGCCTGTTACTAATTTGTTACTAACCGGTACGAATTTTCTCATTTCTCAACCGTATCTCACAGTGTAACAGAAACCTTGTTTTTCAGCGTAAATACAAGGTTTCTGGCGTTTTTCCGCATAAACAAAGGACTTACAAAAACATGTTCCGAATTAACTAATTTTTAAAAGCTTAGAGGTTCTTGGTTTCCGAAACTGTGTGAATTTTCAGAACTCATCTGCGGCGCCGGCTTTTACCCCGGCATCTTTTCATTGCCATATTCTTCCAAAAGTGTTAAACTGAAAAAAATCTGGAGCATGTCTGAACATTGAGTTCCGCAATATAGGCGCCGTAGTTGTGGTGGTCAGGCTGCTGGAATGCATGTCCAAGCACGCTCCAAACCAGGGGATTGCCAAATATTTTTCAAATATTTTTTCAAGGGAGGGTTTCAAATGTCTAAACAGTCACATACAGACGCAGGCCAAAACGAAAGTTACCTGCTGCTCTCAAAAGTATCTCACGAAATACGCAATCCTGTTGCGCTGATCAACAGTTTTCTTCAGCTGTTGGTGTCCAACCACCCGGAGCTGAAAGAAGACAACTGCTATCTGAAAATCGAAGAAAACATGGATTATCTGAAGGCTCTGCTGGACGAGCTGTCCACCTATAACCATTCACACGCTGCGAATACAGAGGACCTGAACCCTTATCTTCTGCTGCAGAGTATCACCGCTTCCGCCGGTACGCTGCTGGAAGCCCAGGGGATCGACCTTCAGTTATCCAAGGACTCAGCGATTCCCAGGATCCCCATCGACAAGGTAAAGTTTCAGCAGCTGTTTACCAATCTTATCCGCAACGCGGCGGAGGCAATGCCGGATGGCGGCACAATCCGCGTCTCGATTTCCTGCGACGGTGATGCGGTAACCATCAAGGTTCAGGATACCGGCTCCGGAATTCCTGAGGAATATCTGCCGACTCTGTTCGATCTATTTGTCACTCACAAGAAAAACGGTACCGGACTGGGCCTGGCGATCTGCCGCGAGATTGCAGCCGCTCACGGCGGTACCATTACGGCAGAATCCGTTTCCGGAGAAGGCTCCACATTCACTGTCACCTTTCCGGTAGCATAAGAAGTATCAAGCGGTGTTTCCACCAAGAGCATGAAAAAGAAAGGGCGTTTCCAAACCGTCTGCGCTTAACGCGCTGTTGGAAACGCCCTTTCTTTTCTATGCTTTCTATGCTTTTTGTGCTTTTAGTAACCGTTCAGCCAGGTCTGTGCATTTACCGCACAGACCACAGGAAAACGTAACATATGTTTCTGTTTATTTTCTCTGCTTTCTCATCAGGTAAACCGGTGAAAACAGAAGCATGATCACAGCTCCGCCAATAAATCCTCCGATATGCGCGAAATTATCCACGTCTCCCGCCTGAAACCCTACAATCAACGTGAGAACGACCATAATACCGAGACGCTTCAGCGAAAGGTCTTCCAGATGCCCTTTGTTCAATATCATAAGTATTACGATCGCGCCAAGTGTGGCAAAAATCGCACCTGAGGCGCCCGCAGAAACGATTTCCTGTCCGTTTCTCATTTCATACCCAAAGGAACACACGCTTCCGGTCATTCCCCCCAGGAAATACACAGCAAAATAAATTACTTTTCCGGCTATCTTCTCCAGATAATCTCCCATAAACAAGAGCAGAAGCATGTTGCTGAGCAGATGCTCGATGCCAAAATGAAGAAACATGCTGGTAAACAGGCGATAGGTTTCACCCTCCCGGATCAGCGGCGTGTATGCCGCTCCCCACCGTATCATATTTTCCATGTCGCCGCTGCCTCCTGTCAGAGATACCAGTATAAAGATTACGATATTTACAGCAATCACCACAAGATTCAGCACATTCTTGGGATTCCTCCACATGCGTTCGAGAAAATCTTCGTTGGCATTGTAATACTCCTGTTGACTCATTTTATATCACTCCCGCTTTCCGATGCCATTTTATAAGATACCAGAACTCAGCGGTCCGTTTGAAAGCCTCTTTCCAAAATGGTCTATACACATTCCAGACGGAATTCTCTCTGAATACTCTGCATCCGGCATCTTTACAGCGCAAGTATAACATAAAAATTGCCTTTTGACACCAACCTTACAAAATTTGTAATCTGTAACCGCAGGCGCTGCGCTTTCATACGGTCTGCGCAGTAAATGCGCGGATCTGGCTGAACTGTTACCTGTACCCTTCCGCGCAGCGGTCCTGCAAGATTCTCTTATCCGTGAAATTGATATTTAATATTGGCAAACGCAACCTCATCCCCGTCTTCCAGCTTTCTTGGAATATCACCTTCCAGCTGTACTTCATTGACATATGTACCGTTGCAGGAATTGAGATCGGTCAGAAGGCAGATGCCCTGCGCGCAGTGCAGCTTTGCGTGGAGCCTGCTGACCGTAGGAAAGGGAATCACTGCATCGACGGCAGTTCCCAGTTTTCCTATCAACGTCTCTTCCTTCGTGATCACAATTTCCGGAACCTCTGCATGCGATACAGGTACCAGCCGGAAATTTTCTTTTCGGGGCGCGCGTATGAAAAGAGGTTCCGTTTTCTGATAAAGAAGGCGCGATGCCAGTTTTCTTTCCTCTGCCATATTCTCTGCCGTAGAACTTGCCGCGTTTGACATGATCCCTGTCTGATATGGTTCGGTCTGACTTCCGGATAATTGATTTGGACTTCTGTACAATTCGTTTTGGCTTCTGTATAACCCGCCTTGACTTTTGTATGATCCGCTCTGCCTTTGGTATTGTTCTGCCTGACCACCATATGCCTTGGACTTTTTCTCATTTAACAGTTTAGTGCCCGGCTGGGCCTTCGAAGATCGAAATCCATCTTCCCGTATATGCTTTGCATGGAAGTCCGGAAAGCCTTCTATACCGTTTGCATTACCAGCACCACTTCTGATTTTTCCTTCCAGTTCTTCATCTTCCTCACTTATATCTTCGATTTCCGCAGGTTCCGGCATTTCAGCATCTTTCCGCACTGTTTTTCTCTCTTTATCTGCCTCCCGTTCTTCCGCCTGTTCTTTTCTTTTGAGCCAAAGAAACACTGCAATAATACTGATTCCCGCCGTGCCCAGGAGCAGCAGATACATAAACGCCGGAACTCCCACCGCATACATCAGATAAACGACCAGCGCAAGGATTGCTACTCCACCGACAATTATCGCTGCCGTCCAAAAAACTCCCTCTTTTTCCTCTTCCTCATCTTCTTCAAAGAAAGCTTCCATGGCTTTTTGACGCATTTCTTCCTGTTCCTCCTTCGCTTCCCGTTTTTGCTCCGCAAACGGCTCCTGCTGTACCGGGACCTCTATCTCACGGGACAGAAGGCTTTTCAACTGTTCCAGTGAGCACTCTGAATCTGAGAGCGCCTTATACAGGCCATATCCCAGAACAACCGTCTCCGGTTCCTGATGATTCAGCCTTGGCAGAAAGTATTCCATCAGATCTCTCATCTGTTCATTCACCGAGCACTTTTCGCCCGGCAAATAACAGAAGCTGAACTCCAGCGGCTCCGCTGTCAGATAGATTGTATTGGGCGTGAGCACAATCCCTTCCGGTTCCAGAAGATAACTGCCCAGTTCCTCCAGGACCTTCACCAGCTGATGGAACAGCATCCGCAGCAGACTGGCCCCTACCTGCTGATGGTCATACAATGTCTGCAGGGCCTGTCTTGAAGTGACATCATAGTAGAACAATGTACAGTTATCCATTTTATGTATCCGGCATTCCAGAATCCCCGAAATAGAATTTGCCTGGAGCATCCGTATCTGATAGGATGCCGCGTCAGGCTCCCCTTCCTCCCGGATGATCATGTAATTATGGTTCAAATCCCTTTTATAATCTATCTGCATTGTTTTCCCTCTCTTTCCCCCTGGATTCTCTTAGAATGTGTTTGAAAATTGCAGTCCATTTTGAAGCATCCGGATCTGACGGATTCTTTTTTTAGGATTTACCGTTTTTACTGTTTCGCTGATCTTATATTCCCATGCTCCATATCCCCAGAGCCGGTAAACAGCTCCCTCGAACGATACTTTCGTTTCGTTTATGCTTGTTTCAACGTTTCCACTTGGAATCTCTGTCGGCATCCGATGCGCTTTTGTCAGACTGCCCAGCTTTTCTTTTGCCTGGTTCTCTCCGCGCTCCGGCTCCAGTCTGGCATAACTGGAACCTGTCAGGGCCGTTTCAAGCGCGCAGAGAGTATAATAAGCTTTATCATGAACATAAAAATCCAGGGAAACCAGCAAGAAAATCACCATCAGCGTCAGCGGTACGACCACAGCCGCTTCCACCGTCAAGCTCCCGGACAGGGTCCATTTATCCGTGTCTGATATTTTTCTTACCAGTGCTTTTTTCGCTGTCACTGCCTGTTTACCTGTTTCTTTTGCTGTTTCTTTTGCTGTTTCTTTTGCTGTTTCTTCTATTATTTCTTTTCTTTCTGTTTTTATCACTTTCTTTGACATTTTCTTCAATATCCCATGTCTTCCTTTCATCGCAATCATTACCCAGATCATTACGCTCTATGTGATACGCAGGAAACCGCCCCGCCCAAAGCCGTTATAATAAGATTCTTCCAATACACCCCACAAAAAGGAACGGAATAAACGGAAGCGAATCTTCCCTGCGAACCTTCTTCAACGCCAGAAGCACACCGCTGCACACCGCACAAACAAGCATTCCGCCGGTAAGGATCAGAAATACATCCCAGGTTCCTGTCCAGACACCGGCCGTCACTACGATCCATCCATCTCCATATCCGATTTTCTGCTCCGTCAGGTATGCCATAGCCAAAAGCAGCGCTCCCGGAAGACAGGACAGGAGAATCTCTCCAACATCGGTTTTCTGTCCAAACACCTGCCATATCACCCCGGCTGCCAGACATATTCCCATAAGAATCAGATTGACGCGCTTTTTTTGAACATCCATCACCGCGTGAACCCCCAGAATCCCAAGAGCTGCTCCCAAACCCACCGTCATTGTCCTTCTCCTTTCGCTTCCGACGCCTGACAGGTACTGCACATGGGATAACCGGAAGCTTCTGACTTTTTCACCAGCCGGACGCTTCTTTTCAGTCCGCTGCATTCCAGAGAATTATGATACCGGTTCCCTGTTTCGGTAACGTACAGCAGTTCATTGGCCGCTCCCGATCCCACGCATTTTTCACAGGCATGATATTTTTCCCCGCTTTCATTTCGCATTGTACTTATTTTTCCAATAGATGCCGCTGTTATGGAAACGCTTAAATGTCTGCATGACGCTGACGTATGATAAACTTCCCCATGTTCCGTAAGAAAAACCATCTCCTCATAGGTTCCGTTTTGCCGTTCCTGCTCCGTATCTCCTTCCCAGGCCCGGACCCGGCCGCGGCAGGTTACTTTTACTTCCGGCAGAAAAAACAGATACCCCACTTTTTTCCTGTATTCTGCCTGAAGCTTCACCGTATGGTCCTCATATCTGCTTCTCAACAGAGAAACACTTCCCTGGACACCCGCTTCTTCCGGCATCTGGCTTTGCGCATATGCAATACATGCTCCTGTTCCCAGAAGCAGCTCTGTGTTGTCTTCCTCTCCGGAAAGTATATATCCGTAAGTTCCCAGTGTCTGCGCGCTATTCTGCAGTGACACATTGATGATTCCCTGCATCCTGCATACTTCCATTAAATTTAATAAGGTCAATACCGCGAAAAAGAAAATCGGAAGGACCAGCGCCGCCTCCACGGTAAGGCTTCCTTTTCCCGAGGCGCAGAAGGGCGCTCTCTTACCGGAAACCTGTATATGATATCCGAAGATCCTTTTTTGAAAAAACAAGCGAAAACTATTAAAAAATCTCAACAGAGCGGGAAGACGCAAATATTTTAATGAGCTTTTACACTTTTCACACACGCGATATTTTCGATAAGAGAGCACCCTTTTACACCTCCGTTCCGTAGCCGTATTCCCGCACGATTTCAAATGACTGTTTTCCGTAATCCAGGCTGAACGCTATTTCCATAGAAGAAATGCACTGGTCCATACGAAACCCCGGAACTTCCAGTCTGGTCCTCATATTATGCTCCACCAGATCTATGGTCCTGCCGTTGATCTGTGAAGAATTCTCCTTAAGAAGAAGGATTCTCAGGTAATCCTTATAGGAAAGTCCATGGTCACTGCTTTTTCTCAGGGAATCCAGTCCATCCAGGATTTTCGGCAGATTTTCAAGCGAGAGCTGCCAGGAAGAAGCATTTTTCACCAAAGCGATCTTTCCGCCGTCCAGCAGTTCTCTCACATCAAGAACACTTTCCGCAAATGCCCAGCAGGCGATCAATGCCGCTGAGATAACTCCTGCGGCAATGGGCAGCGCCACCGCTGACGCAATGGCGGCGGCCATGGCGTTCACCTGGGAACGCTTTTCGGCATTGGACAGAATATGTACCACGTTGGCAGCCTCCCGCGCCGCCAACAACTGTCCGGCTACAGCTTTCAGATTTTCCATATCGCTTTCTTTTCCCCCGATGGCATACTCAACCTGACACTGCAGGCCCTTTGTGTCCTGATGATCGGTATAGCAGGGAAATTTCCACAGCAGGTACTCGTTTTGAAGAAGCTTATCCACAAACTCCACTTCCCAGTCTGTGTATATCACCTGCAGACCTTCCTGAAGACTGCGCTGTGAAGCAAACTTCGACAGATCCGCCGCCTGATTAGGCAGCGATCCACCGGAAGGGAGTACAAGACTTAAAATACCCATTTTCTGAACCTTGCGGATTACTTCAATAGGGTTTACGAAGTTTTCCGTTTCTTCCTGCGGTGCATCCGGAGTCTCCGTATCGGCGGCTTCTTCGCCGGAGTTCTCCGTTTCCTGCTCCTTTTGCTTTTCCGCCTCTTCGAGGGCCTGTTCGTAAGATTCCACAGACTGTCCGGAATCACCGATTTCATTTTGCTCTTTCTGGGCATCCCAGACATTCTCCTGATCTTTCAGTTTTTCAGAAAGCTGCTGTATGCCATAAGTTCCCAGATTCTGTTTCATCGCTTCACAGACTTCACGGAAAAAAGCTTCTCCGTCGTTGTCTGTGGCAAGCGTATAGGACGTTATACTGCCGCTTTCCAGCGTCAGTCCGGAAGAAAATCCGTCCAATATCTGATTTCCTTCTCCCAGGATCCAGGCTGCCGTATCTTCCGCCGTCTGATACAGGTTTCCAGGATTCCACTCTCCTGTTCCACAGCCGCCGTCCAGAAAAAACAATTCATATTCTTCCAGAAGTTTCCTGTCAAACCGCGAGAATACGGAATACATTCCCTGCTCCGCCGCAGCCGCCGTGAGGACACGTGCATATGCCGTCCGGACCGACTGGAGGCTTCCTGCAATCAGCGCAAGGATTACGCTGAAGATCAGACTGATATAAATTGTGATACTTCCCTTTACTCTCATGGCATACAGCTCCTTTCCGGCTATCCTCCGCTTTTGGAAGATAACCTGTCGTTACTGTCACTTTTTCACGCCGCAAACAGCAAGTGTTTGCAGCTGCTGTGAATAGTAACAACCTGTCGCTACATTTTACGTCTTTGCCTTTGCCGGCCTTTTATCAGAAATACTTTTTCTCTGTGAGGAACCCGTCTTCTTGGCTAGATCGAATTGCTTTGGCTCGTGATCTTATCCAGAATGTCGTTGACGAGGCTTACCAGCTGATCTTTAAAGATAATGACAAGTCCGATAAGTACCACAAAAAGTTTAGCCCTACCTCTGGAACCCCGCATAAACTCTAGGTGTATTGCCCGCAGGTATTTCCTTCTTGCGTGACTTTTCTAGTAGATGTCCACTCTAAAAAGTGTGTTTTACGTTAGTTAAATTTTCCGATATGTACAAAGCAAACGAGCAGTCCATAAAATTGTTGTCTGCTCGTTTGCTTTATACATATCTCTAATTACTATTCGTTTATTCTTCGAAGTTCTGCACTGAGTTCTTCTATAGTCTTTTTCAATTCGGTATTCTTTTTTTCCAAATATTCATTATCTCGTTCTAATTTCAGCATTTCCCTTTTCATCTGTGACACTTTCTCTTTCAGTGCCTCTGTTTTACGTTCTAAAGCAATATCACTGATGACTTTTTTGGGATTATAGCATTCTCCCTGTTGAAGTTGGGCGCTTTTTATGGCATCTTTAACTTCTTGGTTACGGTAAAAAAAGCTATTTGAAAATCCTGTTATCTTTTCTAAACCGGTTACCGTCACACGTTCCTTTCTCAGCAGCATCTTTTCAATCTCAGCTATCACAATCTCAGCCTTTTTCTTACTGTTCTCTTTGCTAAGTGCAACTATCTTATCGTATTTCATATGCAGTATAACCTCCCATAAACCACAATTTCCTATAATTTCTTTAAAAAAGAAACTTCCTTTTTCCTTAGCTGCTTTTCCATCCTCTCAATCTTCTGGCGCAATGCCTTATTTTCTTTAAGGTATTGGTCATTTTGTTCTAGTAATTGTGCATTCACCGACTTTTCCTTTATCAACTGTTTTCGTAATTGATGTATGACATCATTATTAATATCATCTTGTTCAAAAAATTTCTGTCCCAAAGTACCTGAGCGCTGTAAATATATAGCCTGATCCAATTGTGGGCGTATGGTAGCATTTTTATAAAAGAAGCCTCTTGAAAGCCCTGTCTGTCTCACCAGTTTTGCTACCGTAATCTTCTCTCCATGGTTTAACATCTCAGAAATTGCCTTTTCCGCCAAAGCTATTTTCTTTTGGCTTTGTTCTCTGGTTATCTCTACCATCCTATCGTATTTCATATCCATCCCCTTTTCTAAAATTCCAGAGGTTCAAATCAGTAAGCCTAATTTATCTGTGTTTCCTTTAACTTCTGTTTCAGCATGTTATTTTCTGAAATTAACTCTTTTTCTCTTATCTGCAGCTTTTCGATTTTCAATTCCAACCTTGTAATAGTAATGTTTAAATCGGCCAACTTTTCTCTTAACTCCATAGCCTCTATTTTGTCCATACTATTACATGGTATTTCCTGTTTTCTACGTGCCTCATCTAAAAGCGGACGTAACGTTTGATTTCTGTAGAAAAAGCTTTTGGAAAATCCTGTAGATTTCGACAATTTGGAAAGTGTTATTTTTTCTCCTTTTTCCAGCATCGTCCGTATCTGCCTCTGCGCAATCCTTACCTTTTTAAGATTTTTTTCGCGGTTAATTTCAACCATTTTATCATATTTCAAAGTCAGCCCACCCTTCCAGAATATCTAATAAAATCTTATCCATTTCTTTTCTAACATTTCTGGTTTCATCAGCCATCATTTTATTTCCAATCTTGCGGTAATACGGTACTGATTGTGTAGTTTTATGTCCCAGCAGCTTTGCGATTAACCAATCATCCACATGCATTTCTGTCAGCTTTTTTCCATAGCAATGCCGGAATATATGGGTCCCAAATTTCAGTAATTCCCCATGGTCATCCCGTATATCTTTTTTCCGGATCATGGTCATAATCTGGCTTTGAATCATGCCATATTGATACGGCTTAGAGGGATCGTTTTTGTTGACAAATATATATTTCGTCTCCCCATACCTTTCCCTCGTATAGTCAATCGCTTTTAGGATCAGTTGAGCCAATTCATCACTGATTGCTTTTTCATAGGTCACTGATTTCACTTGGTCAATTCGGATAAAATAGCGTTCTTTTTTTATCGTCAGGCAGTCTGGTTTTAAGGTCAAGGTATCTGAAATCCGGGTTCCAAGCATTTGATGAATAATCAATGCCCTGCAGATTTGTTCATCCATCAAAAATATGTATTTATTTAGCCTTTTGATCTCTGCATCCGAGTATACCTTAAATAAATACCTTGGTGTGCTTGGAAAGTCATTGCTTAAGAACAATTCTCCCATATGCTTGTCATCATATAAATTTCCGACATCCTCCAGTGTCCTCCGTAACGCATAAAGGTCTGAACGATAATTTTTTCTTTCTGTCGCTTCAGTATGTAGGTATATCAGATATTTCTCTATATGCTTTCTCTCCAGTTCAAGTAAAGAGTGTAATTGAGGAAATGCTTTCTGGGCATATCCAGTGAAGCGATTAATGGCGACCATCTCACTTTGGATCGTTCCCAGTGGCTTATTTTTAAGATGGAGGAACATCACTTTCTTGATTTCTTCACGGATATCCGGCTGTATAATTTTCCTGAAATTAAGTGTTCTCGCATTTTTGATGGGATTTTTTAAAACAGGAAAATCAAAATTGCTTAAATCCCATATATCTTTTTCCTGCTCATCCCGATTGTCACCCTCTTTAGCAAATTCCAGAATTTTTTTCATATGCCGGACGATCCCAGGCGTTTCGATTCCGACTTTATCGTAAGAGGGGCGATACTTCTTGCTGGTCAGTGCATAC
This sequence comes from Fusicatenibacter sp., assembly GCA_017887445.1. Lineage (GTDB taxonomy): Bacteria > Bacillota > Clostridia > Lachnospirales > Lachnospiraceae > Fusicatenibacter. Next base: position 9,174 of record JAGHIA010000156.1, on the reverse strand, counting down.
CCATTTTCTAACATCCAGCTTTTTAAACTCAGAAGGATCTGTTCTTCATCATCTGGTATTAGATTCTGGATATTTTTGTCAATCAGAAACTGCCGGATGTTGTTGTAATAAAGGAGTTCACTTGATAGGCTGGAAGGAGCAAGCCTCTTTCCCCTGTCCAATATAAATTCTTCCAATAATTTTCTAATGTTGTCTGACGGAAGACCTTCAAGACTAAAATACCTATCTGCCCGCACACGCATCCTTTTGCGCTGTTCTTCGTTTGCCTGCCGATAGCAGTCAAGTTCATTTAGGTAAATTCTTGTCAGCATACTTCTCACCACGTTTCTTTACCGTAATCATAGCTCCCAAGTTATTTTCAGGCTTTGCATAAAACTCTTCATTTGCTTTTGCAACTTTCTTGGGCATATAATCAACATATTGCTTCGTCATCTCTTCCGAATAATGTCCAAGGTAATCACGGATTGTCTGCAGCGAAACTTCGTTGTCATAAAACCGCGTTGCCAGGGTATGCCTATAATCATGGCTCTTGAACACATATTCACTATTGGCAATTCCAAGATTTTCACATTGTGCTTTGAAATTTTTCACAAATGTGCCATACCTGTAGGCTTTTCCGTCTTGTGCTTTAAAAATATATTCTTTTGAGCGGATATGGCGTTTACTGATATAAGTCTGCATAATTTTATAAAGCACTAGGGGAATCGGTATCATTTTATCGGCCTTCATCTTAATCTGGTATATCTTCAGCCAAGCATCTTCTCCATCCCAAGAGTAGGCGTCACCTTTCAGGGTACACACTTCGCTAATCCTCAAGCCAGTACACCATAAATGCAGGAAGATCAGCCGTAATTCTAATGGAAAAGTATATAATTTGGACAGTATTTCCATAAATATGCTTTCCTCAACCGTCCTGTCATGATGCTCCGGGAATGTCTTTTTATAGTAATAACTATCTTGAAAAGGAATTTCTTTGATATAGCCTCTTACTTTCAGAAACTCATAAAATTTCTGTATATGTGCGATACGTGTATTAAAGGTGGCATCTTTCGTCTCTTTTTCATCCAATACTTTAAAATAACTATCCAGTTTTTTTGTATCCACTTCGCAGATAGATTCTTCGGCATCAAAATATTGCATTAGCCTTTTAATCTCGTACAGCTGCTGGCGGATATTACCTATAGTAAGGTTTCCGATTCCTACATGGTATTGCGCATATTTCTGCAGGATCTCCCGGTTCTTTCTATTCTCCACATCGATAAAGGTCAGCCGCAGCACTGGATTGCTTGGGTTAAGCCGATCCTCTGCTAAATGGAACCGTTCCATATACCATACATTTGCATACCAATGGATTTCCGATGCTGCAAGGAACAGGATTCTGCGGCTGTTATCCACAATCTGCATGGCATTTTTTACATTAGCCACCTTTTTTTCTACATTTTTTTCAAATTTCTGAATCTGTTTTATTTCCATGCACTCCAAATCAGGTATGTTTTCTTCTATGCAAAAATCGTATAGCCAATGTAATGGAAGCAGGTACCTTACACGCCGTTCTTTTGGATTATCCCGATATAAATGCTCAAGGGTATAAGTCAGGAGATAGAAAACCTGATGCTTCAGCAGCTCTGGTGCCGTTGTCATAAAATCCCATACCAGTTCCTGTTTATCTTGTATATATTCAAAATCTTTAGCCAGCTTCTGGTCCGGTAGATAAGGTAAAAATAGAATCTGGTTTTTATATTGCATCCGGTTCCGTGCCAGACCAGCAAGGCTTTCCATTTCTTTTCGGATGTCCTGCTGTTTGATATGATCGAATACTTTCAGATATCTTAAAGCCTGAGTATAGCTTCTGGTTTCCAGCAGTTCAGTTTCATATTTTTCCCGTACCAGATAATTAATCTCACGGATATGATGGATGCCCTGTCGAATAAGGAACCGTCTTACATTTCCCTTTAATTTCGGCTCAGAAACATTACAACCATCAATTTCCCCAAGTAGTTCTCCAAATTCTTTTGTTAACCAATATTTCTGGATATCTCGAAGTGCAGCCGTTCTTTCGATGGCTCGTTGCCTTACATATCCTTTGTCATTAATCAGGATTTTTTTATACTCTTGGAAGTCGTTTTCTTCGATCAGGGTAACATCGTAAATACCCCTATGTATTAAATATTCCTCTGCTTCTTCCCACAATTCTCTCTGCAATACCTCTCCTGACATCAACTGATCATGCAAGTTTTGTATATTTGCCTGTTCTGTCTGTCGTAATACGATTGCAGACACGTTATCGCCTCCTCCTTTTATAGCAGTTCTTGGATATTATACAGGGCCTGATGCCTGCTATAAAATTCATCACTGACTTCAATCAACTCATCTTCTGTATAATTCAGGTAGCGTATGGTCGTCTCTATCTGTCTATGTCCAAGTGCATGGCTGATGAGTTCCAGCCGCCATCCACCTTTTCTTCTGGCGTTAGCGAAATAATGCCGCAGCATATGAGGGGTTGCCTTGATCCCAGTCTTTTCTTCCAGTTTCTTCAACATTGAGTAAACTCCGCTGATCTTAAATGGCTGTCCCGCAAAGTCTCCGGCAATATTGACAAACAGATATTCTTGTTTAAAGATCAAATCCTTAAATTCTTCGATATAAAACATCAGGATGTCAAAGGTGGCATCACTGATTTTTGCCTTACGAAACTCTGCGTTTTTGGCCCGCGCATTATTTTCATTGTCCTCTCGGAAATTTACATAAAGTATGTGCCCCCCGAAGTCGATATCGCTTTGGTAACGGATACCTAATAATTCTCCAATCCGAAATCCTGTTTCAGCTAATAATAAAAGCAGAACTTGATCCCGACAGTTTGTGCATGCTTGCAGTAATACCAAGATCTCGTCCTGCTCAATTGTTTTTCCTTGATGCCCTTTTTCCTGAAGGTATCCATGGAAACCTTTTCGGTTTAAGATCCTCCGCACTCCTACAGAATTCCGGACAACAATTTGCTGGTCCGATAAAACTTTAAGACTTTGCGCCTGACTATATTCCTGTTCCAGAAATCTGTAAAATTGAAACACTTCCTTAAGATAGGTATTGCACGTTTCATTGGAAGGAAGTTTTTTGTATTTCTTTCTTGTATGTTGGCTACCTGTTTTCAGCCATAGAAGGAAATCGGTAAAATGCTCATGTTGTTTTGAATAAGTCATTCCATAAACATTTTCCAGCTGTAGTTCACCCTGCGCCATATAATTCAGATAATAGGAGAGTGCAAACGCTTTTTCCTTCAAGGTATTTGGTGACAAATGAGATCGTTTTTTATGCATCAGATATTTGGAAGGCAAAAGGACAATATCCATACTTTCTGTTTCTCTTATGAAATAAAATTTTTCATGTTTTTCTTCCTGCATTTCTACTACATATTGTGCCATTTTGATCACTTCCTCACTTTCTAACGCTATACACAGTATACCCACTCCATGCCAATAAAGCTATCACCAATACCACCAATTCCTTTCAAACCGCTCCATAAATACCAACAAATTTTCGCTTCCCATAAGCCTTCTATTTAGATCAGAACCAACAAAATCTTCCTATAAATAAAATCTCCAGTCTGGATTCTATATTTATTCGGGTCTCACATAAAGGAAGATGATTTACCATTTCCATAAGGAATTCCGGATCTTCTTTACCATGATTTTTTCTTAAAGTATCAACAGAAGCATTTAATTCTTTGTAAATATTTTTTACGTCCTCATCTATCTGTTCAAATTGAACTGAATATTCTTTCAACTGCTGTACAATCCTTATCGGCAAAAATCTTTTCCGGTCATTTATATTCTCCATTCATCATCCTCCTTCCCCTCATAAAATACTTACATATAGTATCCTTCTTCTTTCTGGCGCCGGATAAATGCCTCAACATCTTCAATCCGCTCTGCCATCTGACAGTTCGGAAGCGCACACAGCACATCATCATGATAACGGCCACCAGCTATCGCCCTATGATCAAGAATAGACACTACACAGGTGTCGCTTTCCGTCCGGATTGCTCTGCCAAAACCTTGACGCAGTTTCCTCTGCATATCTGGAACAATACTGCCCCTGATATAATCATTCAGGCTTTCATAATTCTCCTTTTCGGCTTCACTGAGCGGATTAGGAACAGCAAAAGGGAGCCTAACAATAATCAGTGAGGAAACAATATCCCCCGGAAAATCCACACCTTCCCAGCAAGACCCGGCAGCGAACAGTACCGCATTATCTAAAGTCTTAAAGCGTAAAATTTCCTCTTGGGCATTTCTCCAAACTTCCACCATCGGAAAAGGTAAATGGTTCCGCAGAATTTGATACACATTTCCCATAAGTGAATAAGAGGTGAATAACACCAATGTATGCCCATAAGTAGAACAGATCAGGCGCTGGATATGTTTTGCAAGTATTTCTGCTTCCTCCGGACTGCCATGTCTGGTCCGTTTTAATGTCCGAGGTAAGTACAGCAGACAGTTCTGCTTATAATTAAATGGGGAATAAGCCACATATTCTTGGACCCGCTGGTCCGTTTCCAGCCCGGTTTCCTGTTTTGTACGTCCAAATCCATTTCCAGCCTTAAGAGTTCCGCTAGTAAGGATGGCTGGAAACCCTTGGCTCCACAACATACTGGAGAGTAAATCAGGAATTTTTCGGCTCGTCACACAGAGCTGTGGCAGCTTGCCCTTCTCATGTTCTAGGTGCAATACATCCCACTTACCGGGATTTTGGAATAAGCATAAGACTTCCATGGCTTCTTCCAGCCGGTTTTTGACCCATCCCGGCATAGCGTTTTTTAGTCTTTCTGAAAAATCCAGCAGGCTTCTTTTCCCTTCTTCCAACACAAGTACACATTCTTCTGTCCGGCGAAATTCTTGGGAAAGACCTGCCCTTGTCACATGATTTTCATAGATTACATGAAACAGGTTATGAAATACCGCATTGAGCTGTCTGGCTTCTTTTGCTAGATGTTCCTGCTCCAGAAAAAAGCAGATTTCTTGTATATCATCAAAAGAAAGGCACTTCCCGTACATTTGTCTTGCCGCCTCCGGGAGCTTATGTGCTTCATCCACAATCAGCGCACGATAAGTGGAGAGAAGCGGTCGGTATCCCTTTGCTCGGTGAGATGCATCTGCCAAGAGATAATTATGATTACATATTTGAAAAAGGATCTCTGGATCCTTCGATTGTCTTAAATATGTTTGGTACCGGCAACTATTCCTTCCAGGGCATTCCTTTGGACAGAATTTAGGTACACATACCAACCTCCGGTCAAAATTGCTCAAATTAGCTACCTCATCCATATCATAAATGTTACGCAGAGACATCAAAGCAGCCTTTTGCTTTTCGTTTTTGGCTTTCTCACGGATAGCCTCTAACCGTATATCTAATCGGTAATCACATACAAAATGCTCCTTTCCCTTCCGGACAACAGCCTTTAAAGAGGATTCAATCAAGCCCGCTTTTAAAAACACATTGGATAAAAAAGGAAGATATTCTTTTAGTATTGCTTCTTGTAAAGCAATGCTAGAAGTTGAGATTACAATTGGTCGATGATCACAGAAATATGACTGATGCAGAGCAGCTGAATAACGGCGCATTAAGATGCAAGCAACTAAATAGGCATAAGTTTTCCCAATACCTACACCAGCATCGCAGAGTGCAATTTTCCCATCCATTAGAGCATTTAACATTTCGTGGGAAAGTTTGACTTGTTCCTCACGTATGCTTAATCCCTCCCGCGGAAGGAGAGTAAGGAAAATATAATCAATCTCCTGATGTGCTTTTCTTTGATAATTGGTTCTGCAGTTCCACTTTCTTTCATCGTTCATATCCTGTTTTCTCCTTCCTTATTTTCTTTCCTTTCCGTTTTTGTTCTACTTTAGGTTTTTCTTCCTTTTCAGACGGCTTGTCTGGGAATGTGGCCGGAACTGCAACCATTCTTCCATTGAGATATGCAAAAATCTGTGGTACTCGAAATTTTTCCATGTATTTTTCAACCTGATCAGGAGTTAGTGAACCAAAATCGTATTCTGTGACCCCTACCACTAAAAATGTTCCTGCGATTACATCCCAAAGTTTTCCTTCCTCATCATAAATTTCTCTGTTTAAGGGCAAATGACACAGTTTTCCTTCTGCATTCATAACAAGTTCAACCTGATCTTTAAATGGAGCAAGAGATTCTATGTCCCCTCCAACTTCTTTTTGCATTGCTTGATAATCAATAGAAATCTTCTTTACATAAGCGGGTTTCATAGGCTCTACAACCAAAACGGTTATAAATTCATCTTCAAGCGTATCTTCCTTCAACATTTTTTCCTGTTCCATAAACATTTCCTTTCTGGGTGACGTTAATATCACAAGGATACGGCTGTGAGTATTCCCACAGCCGCATATATCTGATATCAACGACACACTTCGATTGATTTCTGTAAATTATTCAGATGTCACATTTGACCTCGCACCCCTGACATCTTCTGCCTTAATTTAAGACAGTGGGAACATCACTGGCAGGCATTGGCTATGCCGTTCGCAAATATTCTAGGGGTCTTGCTGATTACAACCCGGAGTCCATCCTCTGCATTTTGGCAGATACACGTATCATTATCCCCCATGGATGATCTTGGCGGGAAACTTGCCAAGGCTCCCTGATAGGTCTGATCTATCGCTCAAGAAGAAACCGAGCAGGGATCTAAACATATCAGAATTGCACGGCTGTGCATTTTCATTTTCCCTGAGTTGATACCTGCCTCGGCTTCTTCCGTCATGGCGCTCATCCTACTACGCTACTATCCATGGGAACGTACCAGTAATGTTGATATGTAGTTGTCAAGGTTCCAAAAGGGCAGTTCTCCCCTTACACTAATTAGCCGATGAGATTCCCGTTTTTTATTCAGCTTTTAAATTTTTTTAATTTTTTCCCGCAGCCTTCTAAGTTTCGTATATACAGTTTGCTCTGGTATGTTCATATACCGACTAATCTCTTTCGGCGTATACCCAACCATCTTCATAATAATAATCTGAAGCGTTTTTTTATCGGTTTCCAGTAAGATATGTAGCAGGCGCTCATCTCCTATGGAATTCAACAAATCATCTACTTTCTGAATTTCTGGTTCCTGTTCCTTTTTTTCTTCCAACAGAGATTCCATATAATCCACGGGTGTCTGGTGTTCCTGAAATCTTCTATCTGCGTTAAAATCCTCCCAATCACTTTCTCTAAGCTTCAGGATAGCGTCCTCATCCATGCCCAGTTTTCTTAATATATCTTCTTCGTGTTTCTTCCAAAGTTTCCATCTATATTCTTCTCTTGCTTTGTTATAAGCCATGTTTTTTCCTCCAATCTGAAATTTTTTGAAATCAGATCGAAGGTGGCGGTGAACGACACCGACTGGCTTTTCTGCAGATACCGTTGTAACATCTGCCTTTCCCACAACCTATGACTTTTTCTTTATCGTCCTGCCACTGCCGGACAGTTTTTACTAAATCCCCTCTTATCCGGACATTCACTGTCCGGGATAACCCTTCTTAGGAAGGATTTTATGTAAGAGAAGATAATTCGATTTAAAGTGGTATTCGTCATATATCGCTAAAAATCGACAAATAAAAAAGTCAGGGAGTTTTTGATGCTTCCTGACTTTTTTAGAAGAAAAACATTGTTTGGAATGATACTGCTTTTTATTTGTGCAAAATCTTGCACATGTGAGAGTATAAGGATTCTTACTTAATCCTGAGATTTTTTTAAATAATCACCTACTTTGAATTCATATCCTATAAATAAAACCATCCATGATGCCTCCTTCGGCTATCACAGACGGTTTTGCGGTATACCCTGCTGCAACAAGCCGTTTTGAACTGTTTAGACAGGGCTGAGTATATTCAATTTAAAAATCGGCATAATAATACCGATTTTATAGGCATAACTATGTAATTCTATTTTTATAATCGGCACGATACAATGTATATGAGGTGAATGATTATGCCGAAAGATCGTTTAAGCTACTTGGGCAATTGTCTCCGTATTGCTAGGAAATCTTGCAAATTGACACAACAACAGCTTGCTGATGATTCATGTGTAGCCATTAAAACAATACAAAATATCGAAAAGGGATTGATGAATCCGTCCTATGAAGTCTTGTTTCCAATCATACGGCGGTTAGGTATCTCCGCTGATATTCTGTTTTATCCGGAGGCTTCTGAATCAGATGAGCGGCTGAAACGGATGAATGCCCAATACAACCAAGCCAGTCCAAAAGAGAAAATTGTAATCTCTGATACCGTAGACTTCCTCTCACAAAAGCTATCCATCTTTGACGAGGTTTCAGTATCTGAGAATAACGATTCCAAATGAAACCAGTAAAATGAGGATTCCTCTTACTGGTTTTATTTTTTTCTTCTGAATAAGGCTATAAACTACATGAATTTTTTAGTGTCTGCCTCAACCCATAAAGCAAATTATAATGAGAACTTGTGTCCTACTAGCCTAAAACGGCTTTAATTTCGACATAATTTGAGAAGAATTTTTCGCAATGTTTCGACAAAATCCTACATTTCTTCGCAGAAAATCTCTACCGGATCAAGATAGTAGGCTTATCCATTCTCATCCAAATCATATTATTAGTTATTTAGTTGATAAAATTTTTTTAACTTCTGAATTCCTTCATCATCCAAGAAATAATTGCATTTCAAATCTCCTGATGAGATTTCAATAACTTCATCACAAGCCGATATGATAAATTCATAATCATGTGTAATAACAAAAATATAAATATCCGGGCTTTTCAGTTGCTCCAGCAATCCCACTGTCTGCATCATATGGCTAAAATCCAGCCCGCTGGTGGGTTCATCGAATACAAGGATGGTTTTACCGCAAAATACAGCCGCTCCAATCGCCACACGCTGTTTCTGGCCCCCGGATAGGGTCATGGGGTGGCGTTCTTTCAACGTGGCTATATCCATTTGAAGAAGCACTTGCTTTAAGCGTTCTTCGGACGGCTCCCTGACACCGAGAACGATTTCTTCCTCTACGCTGTCGGTAAATAGTTGATGGTTTACCTCCTGCATAACCATATAACTTGCAGCCAGTCTTTTCTTCGGTGGGGCGGCAGTTTCATCCATATAGACGCAGCCTTTTTGATTTTTCAAAATCCCACACAGTAC
>JAGHIA010000155.1 GCA_017887445.1 Fusicatenibacter sp. | reverse complement strand
TTTAATGGCCGGATGCGGTAACTGTTCAGCGAACTGTTACCGCCGCCTGGAGCGCGTTCAAAAGAACAGCGGCAGGCGGCAGACGGCCTGTTATCTTATCCTATGTCTTCAGGAAAAGGAAAATACATAGCATCTTTATGCGTTCCACTCTCCGTTCTGCTGTTCCTCCTGGAACTGCTGCCTGCAGAGATGGTAGTAATATCCCTTCTGATCCAGCAGCTCCTCATGTTTGCCCTGCTCAATGATCTTTCCGTCCCGCACCACAAGGATCAGATCCGCGTGGCGGATGGTAGAAAGACGGTGAGCAATGATAAACGAGGTCCTTCCCTTCAGAAGTTTTTCCGTCGCCTTCTGGATCAGCTGCTCCGTCTGGGTGTCAATAGAAGAAGTAGCCTCGTCCAGCACGAAGATCCTCGGGTCTGCCAGGATTGCCCGGGCGAAAGAGATCAGCTGCTTCTCACCGGTGGACAGCCGGCTTCCGCCCTCGCCCACGTCGGTCTGATAGCCTTTCTCCAGTTTCTTTGCCACCATATCCGCCGACACGGCACGCGCCGCCTCGCGGATCTCCTCCTCGGTGGCGTCCAGACGGCCATAGCGGATATTTTCCTCGATGGTGCCGGAGAACAGATGCGGACTTTGCAGCACATAGCCGATGCTGCTGTGCAGCCACAGCTGGCTCCGCTCCCTGTAATCCCTGCCGTCGATAAGGATTTTTCCTCCCGTCGGCTCAAAAAACCGGCAGGCCAGATTCACCAGCGTACTTTTTCCCGCGCCGGTCTCCCCCACAATGGCGATGGTCGTTCCTGCCGGAACCTTCAGATTAAAATGGCTGAGCACGTCCTCTTTGCCGTCCGGATAGCGGAAAGACACATCCTGAAACTCAATATCTCCGCGGATAGGCTCCCAGTTCTCCTTTTTCGGGTGAAGGGTATCTCCGTAGGTTTCCACAACCTCCGGCGCGTCTGTCACCATCGGCTCCTGGTCCAGCAGCGTCATCACACGTTCGATGTTCGCCTGAATGGAGATCAGCTCCGCCAGGTTTCTCGCCAGCTGCTGGATCGGCTCAAAAATTCCCACCGCATAGGAGGTAAACGCCGACAGCGTACCGATCAGCAGCAGATTGTCCATCACCATCCGCCCGCCTCTGCCCAGCACGATGGCCGTGGCCAGAGAGCCGCAGAACAAAATCAGGGGAACGTACACGGCGCTCAGCCTTGCGGCGCGGACAGCGGCGATACGCATCTCCTGGGTGACCTCCTGAAACTCCTGGAGGTTCTTGTCCTCGATCACCAGCGTCTTGGAGGTCTGCGCCCCCATGATCCCCTCGTTGTAGCCACTGGTGATCCTGGAATTGATCTTGCGCACCCTGCGGTTCCATCGCAGGATCTTATTCTGGAAGTACCAGGTCAGAACAGCCAGCGCCGGCACGATGGTCATAATGATCAGCGCCAGCTTCCAGTTCAGGGCCAGCATGGCGCAGAACACGCCCAGCACATAAGCCAGCGCCCACATCATGTCCGTCAGGTTCCAGGCCACCATTCCGGCGATCCGGTCCGTGTCGCTCATCACCCGGGACAGGATATATCCCACCGGAGTTACATTGTAGTAGGAAAAGGACAGCTCCTGAAGATGAACGAAGCATGCCCGTTTCATAGTCTTGCCTATATACATCTCCAGCGACGCGCTTCCCCTGGTAAACAGCACCACGCTCAGAAACTGAAACGCCACCACCAGAAAGTAAACCAGCCCAAACCGCCAGAGTCCGTCCAAGGTTTTTTCGTTGATAAACGTGTTGATCGCGTACCGCTGGAACAGCGGCATGGCAATATCCACCAGGGAGCACACCAGATTGAAGATCAGAATCACCGCCACCGTCTTCCGGAACGGTTTCAGAAAGGGCAGCACCCGCTTCCAGATACGGATGTCAAAATTTTTTGTGTACTCCTGCTCCTCTATTCGCATACGACCCCTCCTTTCTTTAATGCCTCGTCGTCCAAATTCATCTGGATCTCGTAAATTCTACGGTAGATTCCCTGTTTTTCCATCAGTTCCTCGTGAGTGCCCATCTCCGCGATTTTTCCGTGGTCCAGCACCATAATGCAGTCCGCCTGCATCAGCGTGGTCACCCGGTGGGAAATGAGAATCACAGTACTTTTGCCCATGGACTCCTTCAAGGCGGCACGGATCTTCACATCCGTCTCCGCGTCCACCGCCGACAGGGAATCGTCGAACACCATCACCGGCGCTTTCTGCATCAGCATTCTGGCAATGGCCACGCGCTGCTTCTGTCCTCCCGACAGGGTCACGCCCCGCTCGCCGACCATGGTCTCATAGCCGTCGGCAAACTGCTCGATGGCGTCGTCCACACAGGCGATACCTGCCGCCTCGCGGATCTCCTCCCGACGCGGATGCTCTCTGGAAATAGAAATGTTTTCCCCCACGGTGCGGGAGAACAAAAACGGCTCCTGGAGCACCATGCCGATGTTCTTTCGCAGCCAGCTTCTGCGGATGCCCCGGATATCCTCTCCGCCGACGGTGATGGACCCGCAGCCTTCCGGCAGATCATACAGCCGGTCCAGAAGATGCACCAGCGTGGATTTTCCGCTTCCGGTGCTGCCCAGGATGGCAAAAGTGCTTCCCGCAGGAATGGTAAAGCTTACGTCCTCCAGCACAGGCGCGTCCTGTCCGTAGGCGAAATGTACATGGTCAAAGCAGATGTCCTGGTCCATAGGAACCTCTTTTTCCCAGAGTTCGTCCTTTTCCTCCTCCGCGTCCAGAATGTAAGTGACACGATCGATGGATACGCCGGCCTTACTCATGTTGGAAAGCACCCGGCCCAGACTCCGGATCGGCCAGGCCAGCGACGCGTTATAGGAGACAAAGGCCATCAGCTCGCCCAGAGTGATCGTTCCCTGCACCGTAAGCACCGTGCCGACAATGAGCACCGTCATGGCCTGCGCGCCGGTGAGGAAATCTCCCGCGCCCCAGTACACACTCATCAGCCGTCCCACGCGGATCCACAGATCGGCAAACCGGTTGTTCTTCTGGTCAAAATGTTCAATCTCGTAGATTTCCCGTCCAAAGGCGCGCACCACACGCACGCCGGTAAGATTTTCCTGTACCTTGGCGGTCAGCTCGCCTTCCGCCTCGTCCGCCTCCAGAAAGCGGCTGGAGATCCGGGAATAGAAAAACAGGGAATAACTTACCACCACCGGGATAAACGCCGCCGCAATGGCGCTGAGTCGCACGTCCATGGAGAACATGATCCCCATATAAAGCACTGCCAGAAAGACAATACGGATGACCTCCATCAGCTGATTGCAGACAAACGCGCGGATGATCTCCACGTCGTTGGTGCATCGCTGGATGATGTCTCCCGTCTTGTTCTGACCGTGCCAGGTATAGGGCAGCCGCTGGATATGGCGGTACAGCTGGTCCCTCATGGTTTTCAGAAAGCCTTCGGACCCCTTTGCCATACAGACGTTGCTAACATAGGTGAAAATACCGGCGCAGGTGGCGCTCACAACCACCGCCGCTGCGGCCAGCAGCAGGAAATCCTTTTCCGGCCGGTCCTGGCCGGTCAGCGCGTCCACCGTACGGCGGATGATCTGCGGCGTCAGCGCATTAAACATGGTAGTCAGCATTCCCGCCGCCAGCGCCAGCAGCAGATAATGTGTGCTGCCCTTGAGAAATCTGGCGATATCCCGGAATTTTTTTAATCGTTTCTGCATTACGCTCATAAATGCAACGCTCTCCTCCCCAAAAATATTTTAATTCTGTAAACGATTGGTAACAGTTCCGCCAGGTGTGAGCGGCTGTGAAAAGCAACAAACTGTTACGCGATTTTTCAGAAACCCATAAAAAGTTTTAATCAGACAAAAAAAGCCGCTTTCGGGCATACTTGCACGAAAACGGCCATAAACGCTTTACAACTCCGCCGCTGCGGACACCGGATGGACTTCTCAACCCGGAGCGGCGGTAAGCTTCAGAGGCAGACAATGATTTCCTGCGATCGTATCCCTGTATGTCTGAGTGAATGTTAAGTTTAAGTCTGTAAAGTTACGGATGATGATCATATTGTGTGCCTCCTTTCGATAATTTTTTTAAATTGCGGGTTTCTGTACTGAAATCTCCCTTAGAATACACCCGCTGTTTCCTCTGTGTCAACAGTTTTTTCAGAATTTTCCTTTAAATTAAAAGAAAAAAACATTCTCCCAGGCGCATAATGTGATATTTCCTCTCCGGGTACAGCCGCTCCATACAGTCGGCGAAGACCAGCGGGTTTTCCTCGTTTCCGCCGATCATATCGTAATGCAGCGGGATCGTCAGATCCGCGCCGGTCTCAGCGCCCAGCCAGCAGGCTTCACGGCAGTCCATATTGCCGATGATGCCCCTCTCGTGGCGCTCCATATCCCTGCCGTTGATGGGAACCATCAACACATCCAGTCCCTGCTCTTTTTTCAATTCCTCCGCCAGTTCCCGGGTGACAACCGTGTCTCCCGCATGAAACAGACGCAGCGTCCCCAAACGGAATACAAAACCCAGCGTCTCGCTGCAGCCTTCTTCATCGTACCGGTATTCCTCATGAGCCGTAGCCACACCGCGCACAAGAATCTGTTCCTTTTCCTGATTTCCGGGACAGAACGTCTCATTCTGACAGACGCCCACGATATGATTTTCAGGAATCCCCATAGCAGCCAGCTGCGGTTTCAGCGGCTTCGGCACAAAGATCCTCAATTCCGGATTTGCCGCGGCAAGTTTTTGCAGCGTCTCTCTGTGCATGTGGTCCCCATGATCATGGGTACAGAATACATAATCCACAGATAAATCCTCCGGAGAAAACGGCACCGGATAGTTGCGCCGGTCCACACCGTCTTCGTCAGGCATTGGTCCCAGCACCGGGTCCACGCAGAGTATTTTTCCGTTCCATCCAAGAACGATACCCATCTGACCGATATACCAGATCCCGGCGCAGCTTTGCCGGCGGCGAAAGGCCTGGATCTCTGCCAGCAGCGGCTCTCCTTTTTTATACCAGACGTAACTCATGGTTTTTCTTACCTCCACGTTTTATACACACGGTAACGAACCCACCGGATCGCTACGACACGCTCTTATCTTATTGATACTGAGTAACTAGTCAGCTGGCTGAACAGTCCGATACTGATACATGGAAAGTTCATGCAGCGCTCTGGTGGCGCAGATATAGCGGACCTGGCGCAGCAGAGGACTGTCTCCTTCCTTGGTGATTCCAAACACCTGGTCAAATTCCAGGCCTTTGGCCAGATAATAGGTTGTGACCGTTAGTCCTCTGGGAAACGCGGAACTGTTTCTGTCTACCAGTGAGGCGGCAATCTGCCGGCCCTTCAGCATAAGATACGCCTGCCTTGCCTCGCGCTCCGTCTGTGTAAGAATTGCGGCGGTCTCAAAATACCTGCCGCCGTCCTGTGATTCTGACAGCTTCAGGCAGGCTGCGGCCTGTTCCACCGCCGCCTCCAGCGACGGGAAAGTTTGTTCCGCCACCGGCGCTCCATGGCGTTCAAACAGCTCCGGCGGCGGCAGCTGCACAAACTGCTGCGCGTAGGCGGCAATCTCCACGGTATTCCGGTAGCTTTTATTCAGTACAATCTTTCTCAGATCCCGGCCCAGAAGCTTTGGCAGAAACTCCAGCACGTCCTGCCCCTCTCCGTCCAGCGTCTGGGCCCGGTCCCCGAGAATGGTCATGCGGCAGGAAAACAGCGTCTGCAGGATTTCATACTGCAGATACGAATAATCCTGCATCTCGTCGATGACCAGATGCTTGATGTTTTTGTGAGCCGTCTGTCCCAGAAGCCGGTATTTCAGATAAAGCATCGGGAAGACATCCTCGTAGCGCAGCGTCCGTTTCTCCCAGGATACCTTCGGCAATGCCGGACAGCCGCAGTCCTCCAGCAGCCACTGATAGATCTCATATACGTCCCTGGTCACATAAACGGAATCGAACCGCGCCTTTACGGACAGCCGGTCTTCCTCGGACATATCTTTATTGTTCAGCGTCTCCCAGGCGTCGATATAATAATCCATGATCTTTTCCATCCGCGCCAGCAGCGGCGTATCCTGAAATTTGAAATAAAACATCTGGATCAGCTCCTGCTCCGGCACTTCCATTCCCCGGAATTTCACCGGGCGAAAATCCACCAGCCGGTCCTCCAGCTGTGCCAGGAAGCCTTCCGTCTCTCCCACAAACGCCTCCGACTGTTTCCAGCGGTACCGCGCCGTTTCTTCTTCGTCGGGCATGGCAGCCTGCCGCTCCAGCCAGTCGCAGCGGTCCTCACAGTCTGACGCCACATCCCGCAGTTCCCGGTAGGCAAACAGGTCGAAACTCATTTCCTGGATATTTTCCTCTCCAAGCTCCGGCAGAATGTGGGAGATATAGTCGGAGAATACGCTGTTGGGCGACAGCACCAGCACGTTGGAGGAGCGCAGATGCTCCCGGTCGTGATACAGCAGATAGGCGATCCGGTGAAGCGCGATGGAGGTTTTTCCGCTTCCCGCCGCTCCCTGGATCACCAGGATCCGGTCCCTGGTGTTGCGGATGATGGCGTTCTGCTCCCGCTGGATGGTGCGCACGATGTTTTTCAGCTGTACGTCGCCATTGCTTCCCAACTCCTGTTTCAGAATTTCGTCGTCGATCTTCACGTCGCTCTCGAACTCGTAGATCATCCTGCCGCCGCGAATCTTGTACTGCCATTTCTCCGTGATCTCTCCGCTCAGCCGTCCAAGCGGGGCATCGTAACCCGCGGGGCCTTTGTCGAAATCGTAAAACAAGCCGCTCACCGGCGCCCGCCAGTCGTAGATCATCGGCACCATACCCTCGCTCTGGGAAAAATTACCAATGCCAATATAAAAAACCTCTGGTTCCTCCTCCCCTTCGTAGCAAAAATCCACACGCCCAAAAAACGGCGCGTCCAGCATACGCTCCAGCCGCCGTTTCAGCTTTAAATTTTCCTGATTGGCGTTGATCTGATGAAACAATGCCTGCTGATTATCAAACTCTTCGTAACCATACTGGTCCATCTCCGCGTAATTTTCCCAGTAGTATTCGTGCATATGTTCAATGTCCTGCTGTCCGGCGGCAATCCTTTCGCGGATTTCCTGCAGGCGGTCTTTCAGCTTTTCCGTCACCAGCTGCAAATAGATCGTTCCTTCTGTGTTTGCTGTCATAGATACTCCCATCCCTTTGTTTCTTTTGGCTGGAGATTATTATATCGTATTTCCGTAGATTTTCCAACGGGTTTTTTGAAAGGACCAAAAAGCTCAAAAAGACAAAAAAGCATAAAAAAGCATTCCGGAACGTTTAAATCTTTCCGAAATGCTTTTCAAAGTCAAATACCCATGATAGCAAGGTCAAAATCCCGCGCCCGCGGGAATTAACGTTACGCTTCTTCCGATTTTTTTGTCACATTGAAAATAGGACGGATCTCGGCTTCTCTTTCCTCGATGGCACGTTTGAGCAGATCGACGGTTCCGTTGATGCCGAAAACACTGCTGTTCAGGCAGAGATCGTAGCTGGACACATCTCCCCATTTCTTGCTGGTGTAGTAATTGTAGTAGCTGGCGCGCTGTTTATCTGTCTTGATGATCTTATCCTTTGCCTTTGCGTCGGTAAGATCGTACAGCCGCGCGATCCGGCGGACACGGTCCTTCATATCCGCGCGGATAAAGACGCTGAGAACGTTGGGAAATTCCTCCAGGGCATAGTCAGCGCACCGCCCGACGATCACACAGGGACCATCCTCCGCCAGCTTCTTGATACTGTCAAACTGAGCGAGAAATACTTTCTGATTCAACGGCATATCCACCATTGTGGAGCCATACCCGAAGGAATATGTATCCATAACCAGTGAATAGAGAAAGCTGTTGGTGGGCTTCTCATCGTGGTTCTCAAACAGTTCCTTGCAAAGTCCGCTGTCCTTTGCCGCTCTCTCCAGAAGCTCTTTGTCATAATACGGGATTCCCAGATCGTCCGCCAGGATCTTTCCGATGGAATGGCCCGCGCTGCCGTATTCACGGCCTATTGTAATAATTGTCTTCATAAAATACCGCTCCCTTCTGCCTGTCTTTTTCGCAGTTCTACTTTTTGATATCCATTAGTATACTACATTTTTATCAAAAAGTACAGAGTTACTTTTTGAATTATGCGACAATTTGTAACAGTTCAGCCTGCCACTATCCCGCGAGGTGTTTTCGCGCAGAATGTGCGAAAGCCAGAGTTTTTTACCTTCCCCCAAGCTGTGTCAGCAGCTTTTCAAAATATTCCGGCAGAGGCGCCGTCACCTCCAGATATTCCCCGGTGCGCGGATGGTGAAAGCCGAGGACCATAGCGTGGAGCGTCTGCCCCTGCAGCTTTGGAAACGGACATTTTTTCGGTCCGTACACAGCGTCGCCTACCAGCGGATGACCGATGGAAGCCATGTGCACACGGATCTGATGGGTTCTTCCCGTCTCCAGTTCGCATTCAATATAGGTGTACTGGGCGAACCGCTCCAGCACCCGGTAATGGGTCACGGCTGGCTTCCCGTTTTTCTCGTTGAGGGCCATTTTTTTGCGGTCTGTGGGATGACGCCCGATGGCGCCGGTGACGGTTCCCGTGTCCTCTTTGATCACGCCGTGGACCACCGCCCGGTAACGCCGCGTGATCGCGTGCACCGCCAGCTGCTCCGCCAGCCGCTGATGGCTGGCATCGTTTTTACAGACCACCAGCGCGCCGGTGGTGTCCATATCGATCCGGTGAACGATGCCCGGCCGGAGAACGCCGTTGATGCCGGACAGCTGCCCCTGACAGTGAAACATTACCGCGTTGACCAGCGTATGACTGTAATGACCTGCCGAAGGGTGCACCACCATCCCCTTCGGCTTGTTGACGATCAGCACGTCTCCGTCCTCGTACAGAATATCCAGCGGAATGTCTTCCGGAAGGATCTCCGGCTCCTCCGGTTCCGGAACCACTGCGGCAATCTGATCGCCTGGCTGCACTTTGTAGCTGGCCTTGACAGGCTTTCCCATAATGCAGATCTTTCCGTCCTTCAAAAGCTTCTGAAGAAAAGACCTGGAGCAGCCGTCCATCTGTTCCGACAGATAGCGGTCAATCCTGCTGTCCCGGTCCTGTTCCTCCACCTGAAAATAAAGTATCTCATCCATAAATCTTTCAAACTCCTTGCTGTAGGGATCACATAACAATTCAGCCGGCTGAACGGTTACAATAATAACGCCAGATTCCCCGCGCAGTCCGCAGAGTATCTGGCATGTATCTTACTGAATTATCGTGTTTTTAAGAATCCAAAGTCTTCCTCCCGGTAGTAGAAAAAGAAAAACGGCAGGAAAACGATCATCGAACAGGTCACATAAATATCCGCCAGATTGAAAATCGGAAAATCAATCAGGCAAAAATATATGAAATCCACAACGTAACGGTTTACCAGGCGGTCATAAAAATTCCCCAGCGCGCCTGCGATCAGGGTAAAGGCCAGCACATACATGGGATAATAGCGAGGCCGCGCGGGCATACGGACAACCACATAAACCACCGCCGCCAGAATCGCCACCGTCAGCAGGGCAAACAGCCATTGCTGATTCTGCAGGATTCCAAAGGCTGCTCCGTGGTTTTCCAGATAGTGCAGTTTTAATACGCCGGGAATCAGAGAGATGTCCTCCTGTCCCTTCAGGTGACGTACTGCAAGCCATTTGGTCCACTGATCCAGCGCCAGAAGAACCACCGCAAGGAGGATTCCTGAGAGATAGATTCCGCGGGAACGCTTCCTACTCTTCATCGATCCGGTCTCCGTTGATAAAATTAATAGCCTCCAGCAGTTCCTGGTCTGTCACCGTGTGGTCCACCACCGCATGTCCAAGGGACTCCAGAAGCACAAACTTCACAGCCCCATTCTCCATTTTCTTGTCCGATTTGGTCGCCGCCAGAATCGCCTCCGGCTCCAGCCCGGTAAAGGTGATCGGCAGATCGAAACCTACATTCATATCGCGGATCTCAAAAAACTCCTCTGTGGACAGATAGCCTCTCCGGTAGGAAATATACGCGGCCGCCACGGTTCCCAGCGCCACGCACTGTCCGTGACCCAGCTGAAAATTGTTCAGTTTCTCAATGGCGTGTCCCACCGTATGGCCCAGATTGAGCACCGCCCGTTCTCCCTGTTCCGTAGGATCGTGTTCCACGACGGTTCTCTTGATATCGCAGCATTTCTGGATCATCTTGGTGAGCACCGCTGGAATCCGTTCCATAATCTCACCCATATGGTTGATGGTCCAGTCATAAAATTTTTCGTCGCGGATCAGGCCGGTCTTCAGCACCTCTCCCATACCGCAGGCAAACTGCTCGTCGGGAAGTGTTTTCAGCACCGACATATTCATATACACAAGCCGCGGATGGTGGAAAGCGCCGACCATGTTTTTGTACTGGTCAAAATCAACGCCGGTTTTTCCGCCAATACTGGAATCCACCTGCGCCAGCAGTGTGGTGGGGAGTTGGATAAAATCAATGCCACGCAGATACGTCGCCGCGCCGTAGCCGGTCAGATCCCCGGTCACGCCGCCGCCAAGGGCAAACAGAAGATCCTTGCGCTCAAAACGCTCTTCGATCAGATGCGTGTACAGCTGCTGGACCGTCTGCAGAGTTTTCTGCTCCTCCCCCGCCGGAAAGCAAAAGACGGTCACTTTCTCAAACAGCGGCTCCAGCGCCTGTTTTACCTGCTCCAGGTACAGCTCTGCCACTGTGCTGTCCGTCACAATACATGCTTTTTTCGCCGGATGCTGAAGCTTTTTTACCTCCGCGCCAAGCTCAGAAAAGCTCTCTTTCCAAACAATCTCATAAGAGAAGGCCCCCTGGGACTTCTCCTGCTTCACCAACAATGACTTCACGTCCTGGTTCCTCCTGTGAGTATTTGCGAAACGCTGTGCCGAATCAGAAATCTGTCCGGATACTGGGGATATCGAAGGCTCCGTTGAGCAGATCCTGAATATCACCGGAAATCTCCACGCTGGACGGTGTGAGGATAAAGATATATCCGGACACCTTCTGCAGTCCGCCGTTCAGGCAGTAGGAAGAACCGCAGCAGAAATCGATGATCCGCTGAGCCACCTCCACGTCGATGCCCTCCAGGTTCAGGATCACGGTGCAGCCGGCAAGCAGTGTGTCCGCAATCTCTCTGGTATCTTCCATGGAAGCAGGCTTGATGACACAGACTTCCATATTCTGTCTCTTGCGCATCGGAGTTACCTTCGGGGAAGCCTCCGGCTGGGGCGCCTGCTGACGGGAACGGCTCTGGGTACCGGCAGACGCGGACGCGGAAGACGTACGGGAAGAGGAAGCTCTTCTTCCGGCTGCGCTGCTGCGGGCCGGCTGCTGCTCCTCCTCGTCTTCTTCCTCATCTTCCAGTTTGCGGCCGAAAAATCTCTTTCTCGGCTTCTCTTCTTCTATTTCATCTTCTTCGTCGAAGAAATCATCGTCGTCATCGTAATCGTCATTCATTTTTATTGCATCAAGAAACTTTTCCAAAACACTCATCTTTATACTCTCCTAATTTGTTATTGCGTAATTACGCTCACCAAAAATAGCGGTGCCCACGCGAACCATCGTGGCGCCTTCCTCAATGGCGATCTCGTAATCGTTGGTCATTCCCATGCTCAGAACAGCCATAGTTACATTATTAATGTTTTTCTCCGCTATGTCAACACTTAATTTCTTTAATTTTTGAAAAACCGGGCGGTTTTCTTCCGGATTTTCCACAAACGGGGCGATTGTCATCAGTCCTTCGATCTGAATATTGGGGAGCAGGGCGATCTCCTCCGCCAGTTTCGGCGCTTCCTCCACCGTCACGCCAAACTTGCTCTCCTCCTGCGCCACGTTGACTTCCAGGAGAATGTGAGCCGTACAGCCGCGCTTTTCTGCCTCCTCGCTGATTGTGCGGGCCAGCCTCAGGGAATCCACTGAGTGGATCAGCGTTACCTTGTCCACAATATATTTTACTTTGTTTCGCTGAAGATGCCCGATCATATGCCAGCGGATGTCTTTTGGCAGCGTCTCATATTTTTCTGTCAGCTCCTGCACCTTGTTTTCCCCGAAATTCCTCTCGCCAAGGCTGTAAACCTCCTCCAGCATTTCCACCGGCTTCGTTTTGCTGACGGCGATCAGCGTCACCTGACTGCGGTCCCTGCCGCATCTTTCACAGGCAGCGGTAATCTTTTTCTGCACTTCTTCATACTGGCTTTGTAACATGGTATCCCTTTTCCTCCTGGTCTCTGATGGTTCTGTAACTTAGAGCGTGTTTGAAAATTGCTTTCTGCAAGATGTGCGTCACAGTTTGTGGGGAATTTGTTCCGAAATCAGGAGGCGTAGCGGGCTACGCTGACTGATTTTGGGGCAAATTCCACGCAAAGTGGGGC
>JAGHIA010000019.1 GCA_017887445.1 Fusicatenibacter sp. | reverse complement strand
TTCGGACCGGGCGCTGAAGGTGTACGAGGTGGCGGAAAAGGTCGGGTATAAGAATGTGGATTATTTTCATAAGAAATTTAAAAAGCTGGTGGGGGAGAGTCCGGCGGAGTATCGGAAGAAGCTGTGAAGCATCCCCGAAAAGAACGATTATACTCAAAAAACGGATGGCTGATGCGTTTCTCAACGAACACATCAGCCATCCGATATTTTCTTGCAGCTATTCAGCTAGATCGTTCTGCCAATACCCTATCCTTTCGCTTGCCTGTTTTCCCGATTGCACCGTTCAGCTGACTGAACCACTGCATCCTTCATTGCTTTAATACTTCTCCATCCAAGTCTTCACCAACGGAATCCAGCTCTGGCACGCCTTCTGCACGCACCATCCTTCGTTGGTCATCGTCTCCTCGTTGGCCAGGCTCAGTCCGTGGCCGCCCTCCGGGAAAATGTGCATTTCCGCGGGAATCTTCTTCTCCAGCAGCGCCTGATAAAACATCAGAGAATTCTCCACCGGAACACAGTCATCCTCCTGGGTATGCCACAGAAAGACTCGCGGGACATCCCCGTTCACCTGTTTTTCCAGGGAAAGCTCCTCCTTCAGCTCCTGCTGCCGGTCGCCGAGCAGCGCCTCGAAGGAACCTCTGTGGGCTTTCTCCCCAGAAGTTATTACCGGATAGCAGAGGATCAGGCCTGCCGGGCGCAGCGCCTCCTCGTCCACCCCAAGCGCTTCGCGGACAAACGGCTTTCTCCAGGAAACTCCATAGCTTCCCGCCAGATGGCCTCCCGCCGAGAATCCCATCACCACGATCTTCTCCGGGTCGATCCCGTAGGCGTCCGCCTGGTCCTTCAGCCAGCTGACCGACCGTCCCACCTGCAGCAGCGCTTCCGGATAAACGGCCGGACTGACACTGTAGCGGAGGATCGCCGCGTGATATCCCATTGCCAGAAACTGCATAGCCACCGGCTCCGCCTCCCGGTCGGAGGTCATCACATATCCGCCTCCCGGACAAATCAGCACCAGAGGCCGCTTCCGCTCCGGACGCATCTCCGCAGAGCGTTCCAGAAAGTAAGTATAAAGACTGGCGCTGTGGGGATATCCCGGCGCCTGGATTTCAATTTTTTCATGTATCATTTTCTTTTTCTCCTATTTGCTTTTATGATCGTTTCTATCATTCACATCTATTCAGCCCGCGGAATAGCAACCGGATCTTCACCACTACCTTTCCATCATCTCCAAGGCGTTCTGCACCTGCACCACATCAGGAATATTTTCAATCGTGAAACTGACGCTGCTGCGGTATCCGTTTCTTGTGTAAATCTGATGGCCGAAAGTCAGCGTGCCATTCCCGTTTTTGTGAATGACAAGGTTCATGGGAGGAAGACTCTTTCCGTCATACATGACAATGCGTCCGCCTTTTTTTATGATGATCTTCTTGTTGGTGATCACATAGAACGTCCGCCCTCTCAGATAAGCTGCCGCCGCAAATCTGCCCGCGAGAAGATAGATTCCAACCGCCACAAACGGCAGGCCCCACAGGATTGCAAACCAGGAGCCTACCCCCTGAAACGCCTGATACTCCCAATAAAGAGCAAACGCCAGCCACATGACGGCAAACGGAAGTATCACCATCTCTCTTCCCGTAAAAAGGTTTCCTTTTTCCGGCCTTCCCTTCCACAGAACGTATTCATTTTCCGCCAGATATGGCCGGCAGAACTCAAAACCCTCCATGTACTCCATACTGGTCCCTCCCCGGATCTTCTGTGCTGCCAGACAGAGTAACTATCTATCTATCCAGCCAGCCAGCTGTACCGTTACTAAATATGCTCTTATTATATCACCGCAGACTTGCTTTTTCTACTGTTACTTTGGCTATGATATGGCAAGAGGAAAAATTGAAAAGCGCGGCCAAAAACGTCGAAAAACCCCCATCGCAAAGCGATTTTTAATGGCCGGATGCCGGAACTATTCGGCTGGCTGAATAGTTACACTAATCAGGGGCAGGTGTGGCTCACATGAGCCACACCTGCCCCTTCTCAGAGTTATCGGTGTCCCGACAGCTCCTCACCTCTTTTTTTCAGGATTTTACTCAACGCGCATTATTCTGCCGCAGAAGAATCCGAAACTGCCGAAGTGCTGTCCGCCGCGTCTGCTCCTGCGTCCGCTGCGTCTGCGCCGTGCTCTGCCTCATACTCCTCTACCACTGCGATACGGGCGTCATTCTGCTGTTTTGCCAGGTCCATATCGTAGTCCAGAACGGTCTGATAATCCAGGCCTTCCAGGGTGTCCTGCATACTCTTCTGCAGAGACGCGAACTCGTCGTCGTTGGCCGCGAAGATCATCTGCCAGGAAGTATCTACAACGGTCGCCTTACACTGTCCTCTCAGGGTTGTGATCTGAGAATCCTCCTCCGGAGCCGCAAAGCCGCTGCCCGGCGCTACGATGATCTTGTCGTTGTTTACCAGATACTCCATGGTCGTAGTCGCGCCCATCTGCTCCTGCCAGTCAAGATCCAGCGCTGTGTTGTTTTCTGCCAGCACGGAATCCCACAGGGTATAGTCATAAACGATTCCCGTATCCGGGTTCACATCCTTTTTGTTTACCGCGGTATAGTTCAGTGCGGAAACACCGTCTTTCCAGCTGCCGCCGCCCCACTCATCCGGCACGGACACATCCTCGCCGCCAAGTGCGGATTTACCAAACTCAGTCAGAACCGGCTGTCCGTCCTTCATCTCCCAGGTCAGGCCTTCCGGTCCGCAGGTAGAACCTGTCTGGCTTGCGCTTGCCATGATTCCTTCCGGAGAATACAGCCAGTCGATAAAGTCTGCCAGTCTCTGCGGATCTTCTGCTTTGCTTCCGATCATGATACAGTTCTTGGCGTTTCCATTGGGAATGCAGCCATAGGAGAAGATCTGCATGTTGTCGATATCCGCCAGCATGAAGCCTTTGCCTTCTGCCTTATGATCCGGGGTATTGTATGCCGCCTGTCCCAGCCACGGCCAGAAGGAAAACAGGATCTGTCCGTCCTGATATTTGGAATACATGGTATCGTAGTTCTGTGTTGTAGATTCCGGATCTACCAGGCCCATCTGGTTTGCCTTATAGAAGAACTCCAGAACTTCCATATACATGGAATCAGAATCTGTGATGTCCTGATAATCAGAACCGTCGGCCTTTGCCAGA
The DNA here is from genome assembly GCA_017887445.1 of Fusicatenibacter sp. Classification (GTDB taxonomy): domain Bacteria; phylum Bacillota; class Clostridia; order Lachnospirales; family Lachnospiraceae; genus Fusicatenibacter. The sequence continues at coordinate 9,248 of JAGHIA010000019.1, read as the reverse complement.
ACGAAACCAAGCTCGTCATAGCCATAGTAGCAGGTCGGCTGTTTTGCGTTGTTCATCATGTTTCCGTCCCAGTCTTTAAAGAAGGACAGTGCGTAGGTCTGTTTTCCGCTGTCGCTGGTGGGAACCGCTTCCTGCATCTGCTTCAGCACATCCAGCAGGCCGTCCAGATCCTTGATCTCCGGATATCCCACTGCCTTGTAAGCATCCCAGCGCACATACGGTCCGAAGGTCGGCTCCAGAGACTCGCCCGCCTCTGTAGGAGCGCTGCTGGAAACCTCGGACGGAACCGCGTAAATGCCGTCTTCCTCCACAAGGCTGGCAACGGATTCCAGAGCGGTGTCATATCTGTGGATATTTTCCGCGTCTGCCAGCAGGTCTGTCATATCCATGACAAGTCCCGCGGTGATCAGGTTCTGCAGACGTCCGCCGTCCGCGTTGGTCAGGATCAGGTCGCCCAGATCGCCCGCTGCGGAACGTGTCTGGAACAGGGTGTCGCCGCCGCCCGCTACGTTGGGCGCGATAATGTTCAGCTCCATGTTGAATTTATCTTTTACGATCTTCGCGAACCATCCGGACTGGATGCCCTGGTAGTTTGCCTGTCCGTCAAAGACATCGACGGTGATAAACTCCTCATATTTGCTGTTGCTCTCCCCGGACTCCGCGTTTGCGGAGCTGTTTCCGGACGTGCCGGATGTACCGGACGTGCCGCTGCCGGAATCTCCTCCACAGCCGGCAAGCAGTGACATTGCCATCGCTGCGCTCAGAAGCACACTGATGATTTTCTTTTTCATGTTGTAAGTACCTCCTTTTTTTATGAAAAATTAAATTGTTGCCTTTTGGTAATTATTCAGCCTGTCACTATCCCGCGAGGTATTTTCGCACAGAATGTGCGAAAATACGCCTTTTGTTCATCAACCCTTGACAGAACCGATCATAATACCCTTTACAAAGAATCTCTGGAACATCGGGTATACAAACAGGATCGGCAGTACAACGATAACGGATACCGTCATACGGATGGATGTCGGGGTCTGCTGGGTGGCCAGTGCGGCCATGTTCATGGCTGAACCTGCGTTGTTCTTTACCATGGCCGCCAGTGAGTTGGCCTGGTTGATATATGTATACAGCAGATACTGCAGCGAATACAGCTTCTGGTCGGTGATGTAGATCAGGGTATCCTGGAAAGAGTTCCACTGTCCTACGGCTGAGAAGATCGCCACCGTCGCCATGATCGGGGTACATGCCGGAAGGATGATCTTCACGAAGATCCTCATAATGCCTGCGCCGTCAATCTCCGCCGCTTCCTGCAGCGCCCGCGGAATGGATTCCACATAGGTCTTTACCAGGATAATGTTAAACGGCTGAACGATGGCCGGGATTACATATACCCAGAAGGTGTTGGTCAGGTGAAGGGTCTTCATGGTAATGAACATCGGGATCAGTCCGGCGTTGAAGTACATAGTCACTACCATAAAACGATACAGGAATTTTCTTCCCCACATTTTTTCCTGGGTGAACATAAATCCCAGGAACGCGGAGGCGAGCACCGTGCAGACTGTACCGATGACCGTTCTTCCAAGAGAAACCAGCGCCGCCGTGCCAAGTCCGCTCAGCTGGAGCACCTGTTTGTAGTTTTCCAGATGCAGGTCCTTGGGCAGGAAGTTGATCATACCGTTGGCGCTCAGGTCATTGGCGCTCAATGTATTGATGATCAGGTAATAAAACGGATATACACAGATCAGCGTAAACAGTCCGAACACCAGGTAGTTGACAATGTTAAAGGATACGTCTGATCCGGAATAACGTTTCTTTTTCTTTTTGGTATTTGCTTCCATCTCATTCTCTCCTTCTTTAAATGATTGACTCTCCACGGGTCTTCTTTGAAACGACGTTTACAATGATCAGCAGGGTAACACTGATCAGACTCTTCAGCATACTGATGGCCGTCGCCAGCGACAGGCTCGAGCCGGTCATACCGATGTTGTACACATACAGGTCAAGTACCTGGATATGCTCCTTGTTAAAGGAGTTCTGGAATACATAGTACTGATCCATACCGTTGTTCAGGAAGTTTGCCACCGACATCATCAGAAGTACGAAGTAGGTCGGGAGCAGTTCCGGGAACGTAATGTGACGCATTAACTGGAACCGGTTGGCGCCGTCCACGCGGGCCGCCTCGTAAAGCTCCGGATCGATACCTGCGATGGATGCCAGGTACATGATCGCTCCCCATCCAAGTCCCTTCCATGTGTTCCACAGAAGCATGGAAAGCCAGGTGTGGGAATCGCTGTCCAGGAATTTCAGCGGCTGCTCGATCAGGTCCAGGTTCTGCAGTACGGTGTTTACCATACCTGTGTTGGAGAACAGACAGAACGCTACGGAATATACCAGAACCCAGCTGATGAAGTTCGGCAGCGTCGTCAGCGTCTGCACCAGGTTTTTGAACCATTTGCATTTGATCTCATTAAGGAAGATCGCGAACAACATGGGCAGCATGGATGTGGCGATGCCGAGCAGGCTCATGGCGAAGGTATTTTTCAATACCTGAACCATCTGTGCCACCTGTGTTTTATTTCCGAACAGCATCTTGAACCACTGGAGTCCGACAAAATCGCACTGGCTCAGGGAGAGCGGCGGTTTGTAATCATAGAACGCGTAAATCCAACCGTGCAGTGGGAAATAGGAAAACAAAAAACATAAAACAATGAACGGCAGAACGAATAATGTCAATCGCTTGTTGGTCTTACTTTTTTTCTTTTTCACGCCGTTTTGGGCAGGAGTTCCTGCCGAAACTGATTTGGCCATTTCTTTACCTCCTCTACTCTGCCTTTGTAACAGCTCAGCTTTGCTCCACTGTTACCTGTCTTTTTCTATTGGCCATTTTAGCATGGTTTTTTCGTCATATATACCATAGAAATTTAATGTTTTTATTGGATTTTTTAGAATACGTTAATTTTTTTCGGTAAAATCTCTAGTTTTTAGGGCAAAATATCTTGTATTTTTTCTGTAGATTTTTTTCTCATTTCGTGTTGGCGCTGAGAATGTTCGCCACCCGCTCCTCCGACATGATCCGGCCGCTTTGATCCAGAAGGCCAAAATCCAACGACTTGTAATTCCACATGGCATGTCCGATGCCCTTCTGCTCCAACAGCTCCACCAGATCGCGAATCCAGCGGTATGCGTCCTGAGGCGGAGCCGTATCGATCACACCGAATTCTCCGCAGTAAAGGCCGCTTTTGCACGATACGGAAAACATCTCCGTGTCCGCAAGCAGCCGTTCCATCAGCGCCCGGTCGTTTACCTTCTCCTTGGCTGTCAACGCATGTTTGGTCTGAAACGTTGGATGCTGCCGCAGATATTCGCCAAACGCCGATAAATCCCCATCGGCGTATCCATTGCACCGTAAACATTTCCCCAAAGGTCATGAAGATCCAACACCATGTTCAGATGAAATTCCTCGCACCAGGAGATACACTGACCGATCAGTTCCATCGGCAGCTGAGCCAGCGATTTTCTTTCCATGTCGTAGAGCAGATAGCCGCTTATTGGCAGTCTGACATGGTCAAACCCCCAACTGGAAATCCGCTCCAGATCCTTCTTTGTCAGAAAGGTGTTAAAATGTTCTTCCAATTCCCGCCGGGTCTTGGGCGGATTTGGCAGACAGTCGTACTGAGACAGCCATCCTCCAAGATTCATCCCGTTTCGAAACTTTTCCAATAACATATGCTCTCCTCCAGTTCGTATTTTTCACACGGCATACAGCAAGTGTTTGCGGATAACCGTTCATCCAGGTCTGCGCAGACCGTATGAAAGCGTAGCGCCTGCGGCCATCCGGCCCATCGCGAAGCGATTTTCCATGGCCGGATGCCGTAACAGTTCAGCTGGCTGAATTGTTACGATTGCGGTTGCTGTGAGCAGTAACCCTGTTTCCGCTTCTGTGATGTCTGTTATTTTAGAGAGTTCTGCTGCGCATGGGTACCAGAGAAATTCCAGCTGTTGTACTTGTAAAATTCTAGCTGAGCTGTTACCAATATCTACTTTTTCCGGTAAAATATCTTGCATTTTTTCTGTAGATTTTCAGCCGCTCTGACGGTAAGATGGAAGCATAAGTAACTATTCCATCCAGGTCTGTGCATTTACTGCACAGACCGTATGAAAACATAGTGCCTGCAGGCATCCGGCCCATCGCGAAGCGATTTTAATGGACGGATGCCGTAACTATTCAGCTGGCTGAATAGTTATAAGCATAAACATCAGATTCAAAGGAGGATGCCGCAAATGAAACTTCGCTATGACAGTCCCGTGTTTGAGTTTATGAACACGCTGGCCGCGTTTATCGGACTGAACGTATTATTTCTTATTACATGTCTTCCGGTAATCACCATCGGACCGGCGCTGACCGCGCTGTACACGGTGACCATGCAGGAAGCGCGCCGGGAGCACGGATATATCTTTTCTACTTATCTGAAAGCGTTCCGCTCCTCGTTCGTCCCCTCCTGCCTGGGATTTGTTCTTTACCTGGCGGCGGCGGCCGTACTGATTTTCAACGTAGCCTTCTGGTCCGCCCTGCAGACCGTTTTGGCAAACGCGGTGCTGCTTCTGCTGACCTTCGCCATCGTTGTGGCGGCGATCTCTTTCCTTTATACTTTCCCGCTTCTTGCCCGATTTGACGGCTCCCTGAAGCAGGTGCTGAAAAGCTCGTTCCCAATCGCCATGGCCCACAGGAAATATACCTTTGGCCTTCTGGTCATCCAGGCGGCAGCCATCGCAGGATGCCTTGTGATCCCGCAGGCAAAGATCTTTATGCTCCTTGTCGGCTTCTCATTTCTGGCGTACTGCAATTCCTTCCTGTTCGTGCGGGTGTTCCGTGATTACGAGGGGGATGCCGGCCCAGAGACAGAGAATACCGCCAAGACTCTCTTAGAGCATGTTTGAAAATTCATTCCTGCAATCTGCACGCCCCACTTTGCGGGGAATTTGCTCCAAAATCAGTCAGCATAATTAGAGCGTGTTTAAAAATTGCTACATAAAAAATAACATAAATAAATCATATGGAGGATTCAACATGAAATACGGATTTTTCGACGACACCGCAAAAGAATACGTTATCCAGCGTCCGGACACCCCGCTTCCCTGGATCAACTACCTGGGCAACAAGGAGTTCTTCCGGCTCATCTCCAACACCTGCGGCGGCTACTGCTTCTGCCGGGACGCCAAGCTTCTGCGCCTGACCCGCTACCGCTACAACAACGTGCCCTACGACAACAACGGCCACTACTTTTATCTGAAGGAGAACGGCGTCATCTGGAACCCCGGCTGGCAGCCCACAAAAACCCCTCTGGATTTTTACGAATGCCGCCAGGGCATCGGCTACAGCCGTTTTACTTCCAAAAAAAACGGCCTGATCGCTCAGGCCCTCTACTTTGTTCCGCTGAACGACACCTGTGAGATCCAGCAGCTGACCCTGACCAACGACACCGACGAGACGAAGCAGGTACAGCTGTTCTCCTATGTGGAATGGTGCCTGTGGAACGCGGACGACGATTCCCGCAACTTCCAGCGGAATTTAAGCACCGGCGAGGTGGAGGTGGAAGCATCCGTCATCTACCACAAGACCGAGTACCGGGAGCGCCGCAACCATTTCGCCTACTACGGCGTCAACGTGCCCGCGGACCATTTTGAGACCAGCCGCGACGCGTTCCTCGGCGTCTACAACGGCCCGGACCGTCCGGACGCTGTGGTAAACGGCTCCCTGACAGATTCCATCGCCTCCGGCTGGTATCCCATCGCCTCCCACCAGTTCGACCTTACGCTGGCGCCGGGCGAGAGCCGCACCCTGGTTTTTGTGCTGGGCTACGCGGAAAATCCCCAGGAAGAAAAATGGGAAAGCCAGGACGTGATCAACAAAAAACCGGCAAAAGCCGTTCTCGAAAAATACAGCACCGAGGAAGGCGTGGCCGCAGCCTTCGCAGAACTGAAGGCATACTGGGAAGACCTGCTCTCCCGCTTCCAGGTTTCCACCAAAAACGAGAAGGTCAACCGCATGGTCAACATCTGGAACCAGTATCAGTGCATGGTAACCTTTAATATGTCCCGCTCCGCTTCCTATTATGAATCCGGTATCGGCCGCGGCATGGGATTCCGCGATTCCTGCCAGGACCTCCTTGGCTTTGTACACCTGATCCCGGAACGGGCCCGGGAGCGGATCATCGACATCGCGTCCACCCAGTTCCCAAACGGCAGCGCCTATCATCAGTATCAGCCGCTGACCAAAAAGGGAAATTCCGATATCGGAAGCGGCTTCAACGACGACCCGCTGTGGCTGATCGCAGCTATAGCCGCGTACATCCGTGAAACCGGCGACACAACGATCCTCGACGAACAGGTTCCCTTCGACAACGACTGGGAGACGGCGGTCCCCCTGATGGAGCATCTGAAGCGCAGCTTCGACTTCATCACCACCCATAAAGGGCCTCACGGTCTGCCGCTGATCGGCCGCGCCGACTGGAACGACTGTCTGAACCTGAACTGCTTCTCCGAGCATCCGGGCGAATCCTTCCAGACTTTCGGTCCAAGCGAAGGACCTGTGGCGGAATCCGTCTTTATCGCGGGTATGTTTGTGAAATACGGAAGAGAATACGAAGACCTCTGCCGCCTGACCGGAAACGCTTCCGAAGCGGACTACGCAGAGAAAGAAGTGGCAAACGTATACCAGGCCATCCTGGATCATGGCTGGGACGGCAAATGGTTCCTGCGCGCGTATGACGCGGAATCGAAAAAAGTCGGTTCGTCAGAATGCGAGGAAGGAAAGATCTACATCGAGCCTCAGGGATTCCTGCCGCTGTCCGGCGTGGGCATCCAGGAGGGGCTGGCAGAACAGGCCCTGAAATCTGTGGAGGAATGGCTGGATACCAAATACGGCATTACGATCCTTCAGCCGCCGTACCGCAGATATCACCTGAACCTTGGCGAAATCTCCTCCTATCCGCCGGGATACAAAGAGAACGCCGGTATCTTCTGCCACAACAATCCCTGGGTTTCCATCTCCGAGGCAGTGCTGGGCCACGGCTCCAGAGCCTTTGAGGTATACCGCAAGATCTGTCCGGCGTTCCTGGAGGACATCAGCGAGATCCACCGCACAGAGCCGTATGTATACTCCCAGATGATCGCCGGAAAGGACGCGCCGCGCTTCGGTGAGGCAAAGAATAGCTGGCTGACCGGAACCGCCGCCTGGACCTTCGTCAACGTGTCCCAGTACATCATCGGCATCCAGCCGACGCTGGACGGCCTTCGTGTAGACCCGTGCATGCCCGCGGACTTCGGCAATTTTACCGTCACAAGAAAATTTCGCGGCGTTACTTACCGTATCTCTGTGGAAAATCCCAACGGCGTGGAAAAAGGCGTCGCCTCTATGACCGTGGGCGGTGTGGAAACCGCAGGAAACGTGATCCCGTTTGACGCCGGCAAACAGACGGTAGATGTCAAGGTAGTTATGGGATAACTGTCCGGACTGTGCCGCCTGGCTGCTACAGTTCAGCCAGGTCTGTGTGGTAAATGCACAGACCGTATGAAAACGTAACGCCTGCGGGCATCCGGCCCATCGCGAAGCGAGTTTCCATGGCCGGATGCCGTAACCGTTCAGCCGGCTGAACGGTTACGCCTGACGGTTGTTCACAGGAATGAAAAAAGTTCCGCAGAGATTCTGTCTTGAATCTCTGCGGAACTGTCTTTTATAAGCTGTCACTTCTCCGGATCTTCCGAAAACAGGAACGACCCCTTTCTGCTTCTCTTTGCCCGGTAAAGCGCCTGGTCCGCCGCGGCGTACAGCCGGTCAAAATTACCTTCGCCCTTCCACATGGCCGCGCCGATGCTTACGGACAGCGGAACCTGTCCATACTTACCGCTGCTAAGGTCCCGGAACTGGCGGCAGATCTGCTCCGCCCGCTCCCCGGCAATCTCCTTTTTGTCCAGCCCAGGAAAGCAAACAAGAAACTCATCGCCGCCCAGTCTGGCGCAGATATCGTCCGAACGGCTGTTTTTCCGCAGAATATCCGCAAAGCACATCAGCACACGGTCCCCGATCTGATGACCACAGGTATCGTTGAGCCTCTTGAAATTATCAATATCCATAACAAAGAGGATTCCCTGCTCGTACTGTTTGAACGCATCTTCTATCAGGCGCATTGCAGCCTTCCTGTTCAGGATCCCCGTCAGGGAGTCCTGGTCGGCCTCTCTTTGCAGCATCTCCTGGCGCTTCATAGTCTTGGATATATCGATCACAATACTGATGATGGCCTCCCGGCCTTCCTCTGTCATGATCTTCCGGCCTTTATCAAAGACCCACATCCTCTCTCCGCCCCGTTTCAGCAGACGGTATTGGATCTCGTACTCGCCGGTCCTGCGCACCTGCTCCAGGACGTACCGCTCCACCCGCTCCCTGTCCTCCGGAGCGATGGTTTCAATGATCATCTCCTTGGTTTCCCGGACCATCTCATCGTAAGTATAGCCAAGATATCCCAGCATCTCATCGTTAATGATATACAGAGGAAATCCCTTTTCCAGATATCCTCCCACAATGCCCCCCGGGAACGTATTGGTCATCAGCCGCATCAGCTCCCGGTTGGATTCCGCGCTCAGTTTTTTGACCACTTCCCGCCCGTATTTCAGCGGGAAAAATTCCTCCTCACTCTGCACAGAAGTCGGCGTTGACATGTGCATACTCAAAAACTTCCACTGCCCCTGCTCTTTTTGGCATACGGCAGAAAACCTTGTTTTCATAGAATAAAAATCACCGTTGACGTCTTCCACACGGCCTGTCAAAAAGCAGAACAAATGGCAGACATCCTCGCTTACCACCGTCTCCATATAGTCCTCAACGATAAAAAATACCGGGTTTGGACTGACGGCAAATTCCTCCCGGATCAGCCGTCCGAATTCTTCCTTGTTTCTGGAAATTTCCCGTTCTCCCGTACCTACGGTAATGACGTTGTCTGACACAAGCGCCAGCGTTTTCTCCGGATTTCTTTCGTTCATATAGGCTTTGAAAAATTTTTCCAGCAGTTCTCTGACTCTGTATCCCACAGTCCGTACCTCCTTCGGTATTGTCTGGGAATATTATATCATTGCCGCACAGGGTTTTTCAACTTTAATTGCAGCCAATCGGCCGCCAAATACCAATGTTTTTCCCAATGAGCATTACACAAAAAGCGCTTTCTTTGCATCTCCAAAAAAGATGAAACGCCATAGCG
>JAGHIA010000154.1 GCA_017887445.1 Fusicatenibacter sp. | reverse complement strand
TCGATCGTTTTGAATTTAACTTCAGAACTTTCGAGGATGTGTTTCACTGTTCAGTTATCAAGGTCCGCTCCGTTTTTCAGGAGCCGTTCCTGCCTCAGCAGCAACTCGCTTAGTTTATCATAAGCAGCTGTGCTTGTCAAGAACTTTTTTCAAAAGTTTTTTGAGTTTCGATTTTCAAAACTCTCATGCCGCTTCGTGTCGTTTCCTGTCCTCAGCGAACTTTTGTATCTTATCACATTGTCTTGTGTCTGTCAACAACTTTTTCAAGAATTTTTGCAGTTTTTCTTTTCCTATATTATATGTCCCCGAACGTTCCGGCGTTCTTAAATCAAGTGCCTTTCTTCCGTCCCTGGTCCATGTTTCTTTCAGGTAGAAATCCCTGCATAGTTTCCTGTCTCGGTGACAGCTCAGTTATCATATCACTCCTTTTACCATCTGTCAACATAAATTTTATTAATTTTCAAATTTTCGCGAATATTTGTAAATGCTACGTTTTCATACGGTCTGCGTGGCAGACTGAACTGTGTTACTGTTCACGGGTCAGCCGCAAACACTTGCTGTTTGCGGCGCGAGAACATGATTCAGGTGTGAGCGGGGCTCTTTTTGTGTAGCAAAACTTTAAATGATCCCGCGAATGTTACTGTTTGCGAGGCACGAGTGAACAGTAACTGAACTGTTCCTGCAGATATTGCCTGTCGAAAAGAAAAGGTAGGTTTTGCACGCGTTTTCTGTTATAATAAATATAATATTTGCAAGCAAGCTGAACTGTTACAATACGTTATCTGCGCATCACGAAAAAAGGAGAAGGAGCAAATGGACGCCGGAAAGAAGAAACTCCCAATCGGTATCGAAAACTTCGAAGAAATCCGGACAAAAGGATTTTACTATGTAGATAAAACCGGATTGATCCGGGAACTGCTTGAAAACCCTGGAAAGGTAACGTTGTTTACCCGACCGAGAAGATTCGGAAAATCTTTAACCATGAGTATGCTGAAAAATTTCTTTGAGCTGGAAAACAGAAAGGAAATCTTTCATGGACTGGCAATTTCAAATGAGATTTCTTTATGCGAAAAATTTATGGGGAAATTCCCGGTAATTTCCATATCCTTGAAAGGAATTGACGCAGGTTCTTTTGATACGGCACGGGAATTGGCCGTTCAGATCATCAATGGAGAGGCACGGCGATTTCAATATCTCCTGACCAGTGACCGTCTTACTTCTTATGATAAGGACGCATACACCGCCTTGCTCCGTCAAGATATGAGCGAGGCCGTTTTGTACAGCAGTTTAAAAGTTTTATCTGAACTGTTGGAAAAGCATCACAGGCAAAAAGCCATCCTTTTGATTGACGAATACGATGTGCCATTATCAAAAGCCTTTGATCAAGGGTATTATGAACCGATGATCGTTCTGATCCGAAATCTGTTTCAGCAGGCCTTGAAAACCAATGACAGTCTGGAATTAGCGGTTCTGACTGGCTGTATGCGTATCTCAAAAGAAAGTGTTTTTACCGGATTAAACAATCTGAAGGTTTTGTCTGTGACGGACGTGCGGTTTGATAAGTATTTTGGCTTTACGGACGATGAAGTACGAAAGCTCTTGGAATATTATGACCTTTCTCAGAATTATGAAGCCGTCAGGGAATGGTATGATGGGTATCGTTTTGGCAATGTGGATGTGTATTGTCCATGGGATGTTGTCAATTATTGTGATGAACTGCGAGCCGATCCCGATGCGCTGCCACAGAACTATTGGTCCAACACCAGCAGTAATGAGGCGGTAAGAAAATTTATCCAAAAGGCAGAGATTGGTACGACAAAAAATGAGATTGAACGGCTTGTTGCGGGAGAGACTATAAAAAAAGAAATCCATCAGGAACTAACCTATCAGGATATGTATCATTCTATCGATAATATCTGGAGTATCCTTTTTACCACAGGTTATCTCACGCAGCGCCAAAAAGCAGAAAGAAAAAGTTTTTACCTGGCCATTCCAAATCTGGAGATACGAGAGATTTTCACAGAACAGATTATGGAACTTTTCAAAGAAAACATCAAAAAGAACGGGGATGCTGTAAATGCTTTTTGCTGCGCCCTGCAAAAAGGAGACGCCCAAAATGCTGAAAAGGGATTTTCAGATTACTTACGAAAAACCATCAGCATCCGGGATAGTTTCGCAAAAAGACCGACAAAGGAAAACTTCTATCACGGTATCCTTCTGGGCCTTTTGGGGTATAAAGATACCTGGATCATCTCTTCCAACGAAGAATCCGGCGAGGGATATAGTGATATCCTTGTGCGAAGTGAGGATGAAGAAATGGGGATTGTCATTGAAGTGAAATATGCAGAAGATGGCAACCTGGAGGCCGCCTGCAAAAAGGCATTGAAACAAATTGAGAGGAAACACTACGAAGAAGAACTTCTGACGGAAGGGATCGGGCATATTCTGAAATATGGAATCGCTTGCTATAAAAAACGCTGCAAGATCATGCTGGCGCATATTTGAAAATTCATTCCTGCAATCTGCACGCTCCAGGTTGCGTGGAATTTGCTCCAAAATTACAAAAAAGACATTGGCTTTACAAAGGAGAGTTTTTCTATGGATCATTTTGAATTAATATCCGAATACCAACCCACCGGCGACCAGCCCCAGGCCATCGAGCAGCTTGTCCGGGGCTTCAAGGAAGGAAATCAGTGCGAGACGCTTCTCGGCGTCACCGGATCAGGCAAGACATTTACTATGGCGAATGTGATTCAGCAGCTGAACAAGCCAACGTTGATCATCGCCCATAACAAAACTCTGGCGGCACAGTTATACGGCGAATTTAAAGAGTTTTTCCCAAACAACGCGGTGGAGTATTTTGTGTCCTACTACGACTATTACCAGCCGGAAGCCTACGTTCCCTCCTCCGACACCTATATCGCCAAGGATTCCTCCATCAACGAGGAGATCGACAAGCTCCGTCTGTCCGCCACCTCGGCGCTGTCTGAGCGGCGGGATGTGATCGTGGTGTCCAGTGTTTCCTGCATCTACGGCATCGGAAGTCCCAAGGACTATATGGAGATGATCATCTCCCTGCGGCCGGGAATGGAAAAGGACAGAGACGACTTGATCAAGGCGCTGATCGATATTCAGTACGACCGCAACGACATGGATTTCCACCGGGGAACCTTCCGTGTGCGTGGGGACGTGCTGGAAATCTTCCCTGCCGAGGAGAGCGAGCGGGCGGTGCGCGTAGAGTTTTTCGGAGATGAGATCGACCGGATCACCCAGATCGACACACTGACCGGGGAAATCCTCTGTGAGCTGGAGCATATTGCGATCTTTCCGGCTTCCCATTACGTTGTGCCCATGGATACGATTCTCAAAGCCACCCAGGAAATCGAGCGGGATATGCAGGAACAGGTGAAGTATTTTAAAAGCGAAGAAAAACTGCTGGAAGCGCAGCGGATCGAAGAGCGCACCAATTTCGACATCGAAATGCTGCGGGAAACCGGCGTATGCTCCGGCATCGAAAATTACTCCCGCTATCTCTCGGGTTTGGAGCCGGGCCAGCCGCCCTATACACTGATGGACTATTTCGGAGACGATTTTCTGATCATCATCGACGAGTCCCACAAGACCATCCCCCAGATCCGCGGCATGTTCGCCGGCGACCAGTCGCGGAAAACAACGCTGGTGGATTACGGTTTCCGCCTGCCGTCCGCCAAGGACAACCGTCCGCTGAATTTTGAGGAGTTTGAGGACAGGATTGACCAGATCATGTTTGTGTCCGCAACGCCGGGAGACTACGAGGCGAACCATGAGCTGCTGCGGGCAGAGCAGATCATCCGGCCCACAGGCCTTCTGGATCCGGAGGTGGATGTCCGGCCGGTGGAAGGACAGATCGACGACCTTCTGGCCGAGGTTCGAAAAGAGGTATCCAACCATCACAAGGTTCTTGTGACAACTCTGACCAAGCGCATGGCGGAGGACCTGACGGATTATATGAAGGAAGCCGGTATCCGCGTCCGCTATCTTCACTCGGATATCGACACGCTGGAGCGTACGGAGATTATCCGCGATATGCGGCTGGATGTGTTCGACGTGCTTGTGGGAATCAACCTGCTCCGGGAGGGCCTGGATATCCCGGAGATCACGCTGGTGGCGATCCTCGACGCGGACAAGGAAGGTTTCCTGCGCTCGGAAACCTCTCTGATCCAGACCATCGGACGGGCGGCCCGCAACAGCGAAGGCCACGTTATCATGTACGCCGATAACATGACCGATTCCATGCGAAACGCCATCGACGAAACCCGCCGCCGCCGCGAGCTGCAGCAGGCCTACAACGAGGCCCACGGCATCACGCCAAAGACCATTCAAAAGGCAGTCCGCGACCTGATCAGTATTTCGAAGGAAGTGGCAAAAACCGAGCAGCCCCTGGAAAAAGACCCGGAATCCATGAGCCGCGAGGAACTGGAGAAGCTGATCGCGCAGATCCAGAAGCAAATGAAGACGGCCGCCGCCGACTTGAATTTCGAACTTGCCGCCGAGCTGCGTGACAAAATGGTGGAGTTGAAAAAGAATCTGGACGATATGTAATATATATTCGAACGGCGGTGAACAGTATATTATTTGATAACTATTCGGCTGGCCGAATCGTTATATCATGTACAGAAGGGTGGTGATTTTTTGATATGGAAACCGTTGCCGATAGGAATCGACAATTTCAGGAAACTGCGCGAGGGGAATTATTATTATATTGATAAAACATTCTTTATCAAAGAACTTCTTGATATGAAGGGAGAAGTAAACCTTTTCACCCGTCCGCGCCGTTTCGGAAAAACGCTGAATATGAGTATGCTCCGGTGTTTTCTGGACATAGAACAGAAAGGCGCTTCCGAACTTTTTGCCGGAACAAAAATCATGAACGAGGAAACGCAGTATCTGGATCATATGGGAAACTATCCGGTGATTATGCTTACTTTAAAGTCTATGAAGCAGGCAACCTACGATAACGCCTTTTATTGTCTGAAAGAAGAAATATCCAGAGAATATAAGGTACATGATCAGATACTGGAAAAGCTGAATTATAACACAGACAAAGAAAAGTTCCTCCGTTTTATCGAAAGGACGGCAGAGCCGGAAGAATATCTGGGCGCTTTGAAATTTCTCTCCGAATGTCTTTGCCAGGTTTACGGCCGGAAAGTGGTTATCCTGATCGACGAGTATGACGTTCCACTGGAAAATGCCTACTTTCAGGGATTCTATGACAAAATGGCAGCCCTGATACGCTCCTTGTTCGAGACCGCTTTAAAGACCAATGAAAGTCTGGAATTTGCGGTAATCACCGGATGTCTGCGCATCAGCAAAGAATCTATTTTTACAGGACTTAACAATCTGAAGATTTTGTCCGTTACCTCTGCGTCCTGTGCGGAGCATTTTGGTTTTACTCCCGCGGAAGTAACGAAGATCTTAGAAGACTACGGACTGGAAGACAATCAGGAAAACGTTCAGAAATGGTATGACGGTTATCGTTTCGGAGAGACAGAGGTGTATAATCCCTGGAGCGTGATCAACTATGTGGACTCCTGTTACCATGACAAAAACGCCCTGGCAAAACCTTATTGGTCCAATACCAGTTCCAACAGTATCGTACGGATGTTGATCGAGCGCGCAGATATCTCTGTAAAGCAGGAAATCGAAGCTTTGATCGCCAGACAAACGATCACAAAACCCGTTCATGAGGACATTACCTATGACGATATGGATTCCACCCAGGATAATCTCTGGAACTTCCTGTTCTTTACCGGATATCTGAAAAAAATCCGCGAATACCAGGAAGGGGAAACCATTTACATGGAGATGGCAATCCCCAACAGCGAAGTGAGATATATCTATAAAAATACCGTACTGCGCTGGTTTGAGGAACAGACCGGAAAAAAAGAACTCACTCCCCTCTATAACAGTCTTTTGTGCGGAGACGCCGAAAAGTTTTCAGAGCTTCTTTCCGAGAATCTGATGGACACCATCAGCTTTTATGACTATCAGGAAAGTTATTATCATGGATTTTTGGCAGGCATGTTGAAAAACATGGGAAATTATATCGTTCAATCCAACCGGGAATCAGGCATCGGAAGACCTGACCTTCTGGTGCGATATCCAAGCGTGAAGGGAAAGGCTGTGATTATCGAGATCAAGGTAGCCAAAACCTACCGGGAACTGGAAAGAAAATGTCTGGAAGCTCTGACGCAGATCGATGAAAGAAACTACGAGAAAGCGCTGCAAAAGGAAGGATATCAGGATATCCTGAAATGCGGAGTGGCCTTTTACCGGAAAGAATGTATGGCAAAAATGAAAGGAGAGGATCAAAATGAACGTATACCGTCTTGAAAACGACAAGCTCTGCGTGAAGGTTTCTTCCTTCGGCGGTGAGCTTCAGTCTCTTGTGGAAAAACAGAACAACAGAGAATATCTCTGGCAGGGAGACCCTGCAATCTGGGAGGAAAAAGCCCCCAACCTGTTCCCCTATATCGCCCGTCTCACCGACGGGAAATATACCTATCAGGGAAAAACCTATTCCATGCAGATCCATGGAATCGCGAAATACCGTGAGATGGAGGTGCAGGAGCAGCCGGAACAGCTGATCTTTTCGCTGGAATCCGACGAAGACACGCTGGCCCAGTATCCGTTCCGCTTCCGCTTTGAGATCCGCTACCGTCTGGAGGGCAGCACCCTGACCGTCACCTACCACGTGGAAAACCTGGAAGATCATACCATGTATTTCGGCGTCGGCGGCCATCCGGGTTTCCAGGTTCCTTACTTGCCGGAAACCGGGTTTTCCGACTATATCCTGCAGTTTCCCGAAGCAAAGGAGCCGTATCGGGTCATTTTCTCCGACGACTGCTTCGTGGAGGGCGAGGCTCCGTCACAGGAGCTGACAGACGGTGAACTTTTGCTCCGTCATCCGATGTTTGACGAGGACGCCATCGTTCTGCGCAATGCCGGACATTGTGTGCGCCTGCGCCCCGGACATGCCTGGGAACAGGCGGCGTCTTTGGAAGAACGCCAGGCCGCGTCCGCTGTCTGCGTAACTTTCCCGCAGATGGATTATGTGGGACTGTGGCACATGCCCGGCACCGAGGCTCCTTACATCTGCATTGAGCCATGGTCGTCTCTGCCGTCCCGAAAAGGGATCGTGGAGGATCTGGAACGGCAGGAAAATCTGGTCGCCCTGGAAGGCCGCGGAGTGTATGAGAACACATGGAAAATATCGCTGGAAAATATCTGAAATATCCCTGGTTATTATTCACGCTCGCATGCCGCAAACAGCAAGTGTTTGCGGCATGCGAACGTGAATCAGGTGTGAGCGGCTCCTATTCGCGAAGCGAATTTTCATTGGAGCCGCAAATGCACATCTGCAACATGATCTAAAACTGCGCCTTTCTCATAGTGTCTTCAATCTCTTCGATTGTCCTTGGGGTCATAACGGAAAGGTTTTCGCAGCCATTCTCCGTTACCAGACAGTTGTCTTCCAGGCGGAAGCCGATTCCCCATTCCTCATGATAGATTCCGATATCCACGCAGAACACCATGCCCGGCCCGATAACCTCCGGCGTTGCCACCACGTCGTGTACATCGTATCCCACATGATGGGCGCCGCCGTGCCACATATAGGTGCCGATCTCATCGTAGCTTTTCAGCACGCCGGCCTCTTTGAGCATCTCGCAGTTATACTTTCTCGCGGTCAGGTCCACATCTGCCATTTTCATTCCCGGGCGGATAATCTCAAACATATGGTTCGAGGTTTTCAGCGCGCATTCATACAGCAGCCGCTGACGCTCGCTGAATGTTCCGTTGCATGGGAATCCTCTGGATACATCGTTCATCAGGTTGTCGTGCCATGCGCCAACGTCATTGAGGATCATATCCCCATCCTTTGCCTGTCCCCGGTAAGAATAATAATGGATACAGAAATTATTTTTTCCGGCGGAGATAATGGAGGGGAAGGCCGGTCCCTGCGGGCCAAACTGCCCCAGCGCATAGTCGAATTCCGCCTTATACTGATACTCATACATGCCCGGACGGGAGGCCTTCATCATAGCGGTGATACCGGCGCAGGTGATTTTCTCCGCCTCTCGCATAGCCGCAATTTCACATGGCTGCTTGATCAGCCGCAGCTTTTTCACCAGCGGACTGACATCGCGGATTTTCAGATACGGGTAGTTTCCAAACACCTGGCGAAGGAACCTGTGGGCGTCCTTATCCTCATCCTTTGGCTCCACCTTGGACAGATCCAGATACAGTGTCTCAATGCTTCCCGCGCTGGCCAGTTTGTGGAAATCCCCCGAAAACTGATCCAGGTAGCAAACCTGTGCGATTCCGGAGAGTTCCTGGGCCTGGTCCGGTTTGATCCTCTCGCCTGTCCACCGCTCCTCCAGGGGGTTTGGCGGCAGGATATAAATCTGCTCCGTCACCCGGTCTGCGCTCTCCTTCCGGGCAAGGAGGATAAACTCTTTGCTGTCCAGGCCTGTCAGATAAAGAAAATTTCTGTCCGTGTAAAACGGATAATATTCGTCGTTGGTCTTTCTTTTTTCTGTTCCGGAAAACAAAACCAGCGCCGCGCCTTCCTCCATATTCTCATAAAGGCGTTTTCTGTTTCCCATATGAAATTCTTTGTTCATGTCTCAAACTCCTGTTCTCTCATCGTTCAAACAACGTAACCGTTCAGCAACGCCGAACGGTTACCGGACAACCTCTGCCACGCGGACCAGCTCCAATATCTTCGTGCCTGCCGGTAATTCCACATCCGCCCACTTGCCGCTGGCGATCTCCCGGCTGCCTGGGGTCCGCGGTTCCATGCCGCCTGAGGTTCTCTGTTCCTCACTGCTCAAAGTTTCCCGCTCCCGGCTGCCCAGAATTTCCCGCTCTTCGCCGCCCGGCGTCAAACTCCAGCTGCCGCAGCCTTCGGTGAGGATGGAAACGCGGATGCTTTTCTCCCGGTTTTCCTGATCCATGCTGATTCTAAGATACTCCATTCCCTGGTGAATTTCAATCCCCTGCTCCCGGGCGATCTGGCCGCTGCGAAAACAGATGTGGATGCGCGCGCCGTCTTCTCCCAGATAGTGGAATTCCTTCCGCACGCCGTCCTGGCAGGAAAGCACAAGCCGGCCGTTTTTCTGCTCCATGATGCCTCCGTAAACGGTCTGTCCAAACAACGGGTCCCCGGCCAGCACCGTGGCGGCGCTGCGGATCCCGCCGCAGAATCCCAGGTCAATCTCACAGGAATAGTACCACGCGCCTCCGGTATGGGGCTGATCCAGCCAGGTTTCCCCTAGATACAAAGGCTCAAATCCGCCGCAGGCGCTGCCGTCATTTTCCTTCCCCGGGAACCACCAGCCGTAGCCGCTTTCCTCTGTTCCGGTGTTCATCAGCGCGTAGGAGCTGAGTACGGAACCGTACGCCAGACGCAAAAGTTCAAACGGCTCCTGTGCATAATACAGGGCGAACCGCAGCAGGGAAAAACCGCCCATCTGCGCCATATAGGACAGCGTGTAATGCAGATTGTCGCCCCGATAGTCGCTGCCATACCAGAAATAGGCCGGTTCCAGCACACCGCGGCAGGCAATGTTGCACTTCAGCTGGTTTTCCATAAACTCCCAGGCGCTGCCGTAGCTGATCTGCCGCTCAAACCTGGAATCCTGCTCCTCGTAACGGGCCTGGAAAAGCGCAGTCTCCGCCAGAACACAGGTACTCTCAAACCCGGTGGTATCAAACGGATATTCCGAGCCGAACACATCCTTGCACTCTTCCGCGAAATACCATGCCTTCCGGTTCCAGTACCGCTCCAGCTGAGCCGCTTCCCGCTCCATGCTTTCCTCCCGCAGAGAACGTATGATCCCGGGGATCACCAGCTCGTTGTAGAGTCCTGTTTTTTCCGCCGACCACGCGTCCAGCTCCTCAGGGATCCGGAACATGGCAAGGGCCGTGCCAAACGCCCGCTGCAGATAAACCTTCGCGCCAAGCTTTGTGCGGATTTCCGGATAGTCCGCCGCGATGCGGTAAAGATTGTAATACATCAGAGCAATATGGGGATAGTCGTAGATCCTCCACAGATGAAGCTGTCCGCGGATTCCCCCGTCGCCGCTCTCCCGCAGGACCTTCCAGTCCGGGATTCCATAAATACCGTACGCGTAGGCTTCCTCCTCCGTCCGCTGCAGTCCGCCCCACACAAAATGCTCCACATAATATTCCAGAGCGTCCACTTCCTCCTGCACCGGGTAAACCGCCAGCTTGCTGGACAGAAACGCCGGCTTGGACAGTCCCGGATCGTCGCAGGTCACCTCATAGATCCTCCAGCCGCCGATGCGGTCATAATTGTCCGGCCCAAGGAGTACGCCGCTTTCATTGTTCCACTCGCCGAGGAGTCCTTCGTACCATTTTCCGGTGTTCCTGTGCTGCTTCGACACCAGAAAAGCGCCGCGCTTCTTCAGAAGCGTCTCCACCGGCTCGGTGGCAAAATAGTAGAGATGGGTGTATCTTCCGTTGGGACCGGCGACCGTCAAGGTGTGTTCTCCAAGCTGTCCGAAGGATATCCGGTAATAATGCCTCCATTCCCCCGCGGCCTCCGGAAGATAAACTTCCTTTTCTTTCTCTATGACCGTCCCTTCCCGGTTGGCTTCCAGGCGAAGCTCCCGCTCCCGGGAGCGGATACACAGCCTCGCCTCCAGTCCGCTGGGAACCGTATAGCCGGGTATACTCTCGGCCACCGGCTGTCCTTCCCGGATGAACAGCCTTCTGCACGCCTCATAATCCGCGGCCAGACAGAAACTCCAGGTGAATTCCGCCTGCGCCCCGGCGGAAAGCCGGAGGCTTTTGGGCGGAATCCTCAGGCGGCTTCCCGCCTGCAGCGGTTTCTCGGCCGCCCCCCGGTTCAGACAGTACAGCCAGGTGATGCCTCTTTTTTTCCGCTTGTCGCCCACACCGTCGTCGTCTGTCTCATAATACAGAAATTCCGTGTCTCCTTCCGGAAACGCCGCCAGGAGATCTCCTTCCCCGTCGCAGCGGTAAAAGGTTGCGTGGGAGCCGTGCCCGGCGATGAAGTGATGGCCGATCACATTGGTTCCCGCGTTCTCTCCCCACTGGAAATCCGTATGGCAGGCCAGACAGACCGCCAGATCCAGCAGCTCCACTTCCTCAGGGCCCCGGTTCGCCACCGTGACCGTCTGGCGCACCCTGCCTCTGGAAAGCTCATAGCGGATCTCTGCCCCTACGGGCCCGTCCTGCGCACAGGAACGGCAATATAGTTTACGTCCTTTTCTTTCCGGTTTTTCTTCACAGAAATCCTCCATCGACTGGGGAAAGAAACTGTGCTGCCTCCCGCTCTTTGTTTCTCTCCATGTGAGCAGGATCCTTCCAAAGCCTTCCTCCGGCTGAATATATGTTACCTGTCCGCGCTCCCCGGTCCCCTGGAGACTCCTTAAAACGCCTCCCTCCAGGGTCACGCGCAGACCTTCCGCCGCCAAATCATACCTTTTTCCCATACGCAAGTTGTCCTTTTCCTGTTATCCTTTTACTGCTCCGATCGTCATGCCGCCCACGAAATATTTCTGGAAGAACGGATAAACACAGACGATCGGAATGGTTACGATCATCGTAGCCGCCGCGCGGATGGATGTCGTCGTAAGATTCCGCATTGCCTCATACTGCTTCTGGTCGTTGAGAAGCTTCGCCGCCTGCTCAGACTCCAGAAGAATCTTTCTCAGGTAAACCTGAAGCGTATCCCAGTTTCCGCTGGAATTGTACAGCATAATATCGAACCATGAATTCCAGTGGGTTACCGCCAGCATAACCGCGATAGCCGCAATGACCGGCTTACACAGCGGCAGTATGACGCGGAAGTAAATTTTCAGCTCCGTGGCGCCGTCCAGACGCGCCGATTCCGCCAGAGAATCCGGAATTCCGCTCATGAATGATGCCAGCAGGATCATGTAGTAAGCGCTGAACAGTCCCGGCAGCCAGTAAACGGTAAACGTTTCTGTCAGGCCCAGCTGGGTGTACAGCAGGTAAGTAGGAATCAGTCCGCCGCCGAAGTACATGGTGATCACATAGATCAGACGCATAAACCGCCGTCCGGCAAAGTGCTGGATTGTGGTCACATACGCCAAAAGCCCGGTGCAGAGGATGCAGCTGGCTGTGCCCACCAGCGCCCGGAGCACTGAGATCAGCGCGCCGCGGACGATGTTGCTCCTCTGGAAAATGTAAGCATAATTTCCCAGCGTGAACATCCGCGGCCAGAAACTCAGTCCGCCGCGCACCGTATCGGAGCCTTCGTTCAGGGAGATCACCAGCTGATTCCAGAACGGATAGATCATTACAAACGCAAACGCCAGCATAAACAGGGTATTAAACACATCGAAGATCTTTGACCCTGTGCTTGTCTTTATTTTTGATTTTTTATTCACCATATTCATTGTCCCGCCTGTCTCTTAATAGGACTGTGCCAGGGGCCGGCCTTTGCCGTACCCTCAGAACAGCCGCATGTCCGCCACTTTTCCGGAAATCTTGTTGGCCATGATTACCAGTCCAAAGCCGATGGCCGATTTCATCAGGCCGATGGCTGTCGCAAAGGAATAGCGGCCAATCTGGACACCGTAACGGTATACATAAGTATCAATATTTTCATACACTTCCTTGGTCAGAGGAGTTCCGATCAGCAGCTGCTGCTCGAATCCCGCGTTCAGGATGTTTCCGATATTCATGATGAACAGCAGAATGATGGTGGGCGCAATGCCCGGCAGCGTAATATGCCATACCTTTCCGAAGCGGCCCAGGCCGTCCACGCTTCCCGCCTGGTACAGCTCCTGGTCCACGCCGGCGATGGCCGAAATATAGATGATTGCCGACCATCCCAGGTCCTTCCAGATATTGGCGCTGGTCAGGATTCCCCAGAACATGTTCTTTTCATTCAAAAAGGAGATCGGTTTGTCGATCAACCCAAGGGATTGCAGGATACCGTTGATGTTTCCTTCCGTTCCAAGCAGGGTCATCAGAATACTTGCCACAACTACCCAGGAGATAAAGTAGGGCAGGTAGGAGATCGTCTGAATGACTTTCTTGAACACCGTCTGATGGATCTCATTCAGGAGAAGGGCGAAGATGATCGGAGCCACAAAACCTACGGTCATGTTCAGTCCGCTGATTACCAGAGTGTTCCGGAACACTCTCCACATATCCGGCAGGGCAAAGAAATCCTTCCAGTGCTTCAGTCCGATAAACTCACAGTCCAGAATATTTTTTCCCGGCACATAGTCAAAAAAGGCAATGACGTTTCCCAGCATCGGGACATAGCAGAATACAATGACCCATACCAGAGCTATCGCGCAGATCAGCCAGATCTGCTTCTGCGTGCGGAATGACTTCATCAATCCCGCTTTTTTGCTTTTCGTCTTCTTTTCATTTTTCATGGCTGTCCTCTCTGTTCTGCAAAAACACGGCGGCCAGACATCCTTCAGGCCCGCGCCTGAGATGCCGGCCGCCGTGCCGCATATACCGCGTCAGCAGTTATCCGTTAAATTTTTCCACATTCGCCTCATACTGGCTCTTCACATATTCTGTCACCTGCTCCAGTCCCAGAGAATTGCATTTTTCCCGTGCTTCCATGAAATACTGCTCGCATTCTTCCTCGGACTCTGCTGTGATGATCCTTGCCCATTCTGTCTCCAGCGTATCCTTGATCGTCTGATTTGTGATGGTAATATCATCGTTGGGATCATAGGTCACGTTATACATGGAGGTATCTTTTGCATTGGCTGTATAGAATCCCCAGCTCAGCTGGATTCCTTCGTCTGAGAAGGTTCCGTCTTCGTTGACCGGCCAGTAATCGTAAACGCTGACTCTGTCCACCCGCGGATCGATGTGGTCGAAGTTCTGTGTATCGTCGGTCTTCATCCACTGTCCGTTGATCGCCATCATATAGGTACCGCCGCCGTTCTGCTCCTCACGCACCGCGTGGAAGGTTGTCTCCTTTGTGTCTACATGCAGGATCTCGTCGTCCAGTACCCAGGTGCCGTCGTCCGCGATATCCCAGACATTGTCCTCACTCGGCGGTCCCCATCCCATGATGAAGTTTCCAAGCTCGCTGGACTCCCAGTTCAGATAACGCATAACCATTCCAAGGTCGGTACATTTGTCTGTGATAATGCAGCGGTAGCTTCCCAGGAAGTTGTTGGTCAAAAGCGTCGTGTCGTCCATGGTCTTTCCGTCGGCATGTACGGAAACATTGGCGAAACGTTTCTCTACCGTATAATTTTCCGGATCCTGTGTCGCCCAGAACTGATGTCCGCCGGTCCAGCCGTACCACCAGGTTCCGAAGTTGGCCAGAATCTGCTCGTTCTGCATCTTGGTCATCAGCGTCTCGTAATCAACACTCAGGAAATCCGGGTCGATCATGTTCTCCAGCCACAGCTTGTTCACGAACTTCGCGATCTCCAGACCTTCGTCGGTGTTGATCCAGTGCTTGAATTCTCCGCTGGCCTCGTCATGCTGATAATCACTGATAAAACCGTAGGCTCCCAGCATTGCTTTCAGGAAATTCTGTCCCTTGTCCACGCTGGAGAAGCCGTAGGTGGTCTGTCCGTTGGCATTGGTGGGATGGTTTTCCAGCACCTTCTTCACTGCCTCATAATATCCTTCCGGTGTGGAATAAATTTCACTCTCGCCAAGCTCTTTCCAGTAGTCATAACGGATTCCGAAATCATAACCGGCAACGTTGGGGTTATTTCCCCACAGATGCGCCAGCTTATAAATGTGGCCGTCCTCATCCTTGAGCATGTTCAGATAGTTGCCGTAGCGTCTGGTGATATTGTCGCCGTATTTTTCCAGAGCTTCCGTCAGGTCCAAAGCTTTTCCCTGCTGAATGAATTTGTTTGCCATCTCGTCGGTAATGTTGGTGATCACCGCCGGGTAATCTCCATTCGCCAGCATCAGGTTCAGCTTTTCGTCCATGTCCACGCTGTAGTAGGTCCAGTTGATCTTTACGTTCAGGTTGTCCAGCAGCCACTGATCCATGACCGCCTTTCCGCCCTTCTCGTCCGCCTCCAGCTCTTCCTGGTCTCCCTGGCCGCCGTAAACGTCGATGACCAGTGTCTCCTCAGGCACCACCCAGCCCCATTCGTTCTCTTCACCCTGAAGATCTGCACTGGAAAGGTCGGCCGTAGGCTGCTTCTCGTCCTTGGCGCCGCCGCATCCTGCCAGAGATGTGACCGCCATCATACAGGCAAGCAGACATGCTGTGATTCGTTTTTTGTGCATCTTTTTCCCTCCTTCTTTGTTTTCCCTGCCCCGTCCGGGTTTTGGAACGGCAGCAGTGTATTTATTAAAACAGCCGTTTGGCATGTTTTAGTTAAACAATTAACCTAACAGGTATAAAAAAATCCCGCCGCGGAATCCGGCTGATTTTTGCTGTAATGAAAAGGATTTTTGCTGTTATCCCGGACTGTTGCTCTGCTTTGCAAGGCAGTTCCCTTTTATCTCCCGAAATTTTTCTTTTTCAGACTTTTTTCAGAGTTTTTTCTGTTTTTCCTGCAAAACAACGAATTCCTCTTGGTAATCCCGAAATTATTTTCCCGTATCTTCTGTATTTATTATATGATTCTATTATGCGTTTTGTCAATTCTTCACATTTCATAAGTTAATCGTTTAATTTTTGTGCATAATTACCCATTGATTTCCGGGTTCTTTCTTTGTTATATTGAACAAAAAAACTTCAGGAGGGATTCCATATGAACACCGATGCTTTGATTCTTCACTATGATTTCTCCAACGTGAGCAGTACCATTGTGCCAGACTTGACCGGCTGCGGCATGGCAGGCGTCATCCGGGGCGCGGACCGTGGCGGCGCGCGCCTTTCCAGGGAATCTGTGTTTGGACAGGACTGCCCGGTGCTCACGTTGTCCGGCGGCAGCCAGGGCGGCTACCTGCAGCTTCCCGACGGCATTCTCAACACGTCAGAAGGGTTTACCATCAGCTTTTACGGTAAGCTGTCGCAGCTGGATACTTACGGGACCATCTGTTCCTTCGGCGCCGACCACTGCTTTTATCTCTCGGTCCTCCCGGATCCGGAGGATTCCTCCTGCTTTCTTCTCTCCTTTGGCGCGACCAAGGGAGGACGCAGTCAGGAAACGGCTCTGGAGCACTGGCCGCGGCTTTCCTTCGGCACCTGGTTCCATGTGATCCTGACCATGGACGCCTCCCCTCAGTCTCTGATCACCCTCTATCTGGACGGAAAAAAAGCCGGCGAGGCAAGGCACCGCCGTATGACCGCCGCGGATATGAACGGCTGCCGGGACTGCTTTTTCGGCTATGGCTCCCTGTCCCAGAATCCTCTGGCGCTGACCCTGGGTGAAATCCGCATCTATCACAGTTCCATTGCGGAGCAGGAGGCTCAGGGGCTGTTTTCCGTCTCCGACGAGACGAAGGCGGAGCTGGCGGCCCGGGCGCTGTCCGGCGCCATTCCGTCCTGTGTTTTCTCCGACCTTTCCCTCCCGGTCCGGGGAGAGTTTCAAAGCGCCGTGCGCTGGACCTCTCTGACGCCTCAGCTGGTGAACAGCCAGGGAAGCGTCACCCGTCCGCCTGCCGGCAGTCCCAGCCAGACGGCCTGCCTGGAGGCTGTGATCACCTGCGGCGCCGCTTCCCTGACCCGCCGGTTTTCTTTTCCCGTGGCGGCGCTTCCCGGCCCGGCGGAACTGCTCGCGGAAGACGTGGACCGTATCCGGATTCCCTTTTCCCAGTACCTGTCCCGGCCGCAGAAGCTTCCCGCAGAAGGTGAAAACGGTTCCTTGTTCGCCTGGCACAGCAGCGCGGAGGATATCTACTGCCCCCGGACCGGTCATTTTGTCCCGCCGTCCGGCCATCCATCGTCTGTCACCCTGACGCTGGAGGCCTCTCTGGACGGTCATGCGCTGCAAAAGGACTTTTCCCTGCGTTTCTGGCCGGCTTCCGGTCAGCGCCCGGGCCCTGCCTTTGCCCTGCCGCTTCTGCCGGACTGCCGGGAAATGCCCGGCACCCAGACAGCGCCGGTAAATATGTCTGACGTTTCCTGGACCGGCCCGTCGCTGCTCACGGAAAATCAGAAGCGCTGCACCGATTACCTGCTCCTTCTGGACGCCGACCGGATGCTTTATAACTTCCGCCGCGCCTTCGGCCAGGACACCCGCGGCGTACTGCCCCCCGGAGGCTGGGAGGAACCGGCGGGACTTCTGCGCGGCCATTCCACCGGACATCTGCTGTCGGCGCTGGCCTGGGCCTGGACCGTGACCTGGGAGGAAGCGTTCCGGGAAAAGGCCGCCTACATCATTCATGAGCTGGCCACCCTCCAGCAGCTGTCCAAAGGCAGGCCGGAGGAATTCCGGACCCGGTGTACACCTGCAAACGCCGCCCAGTCTCTCTGGAGCAGCGACCCTTC
Source organism: Fusicatenibacter sp. (assembly GCA_017887445.1). Taxonomy (GTDB): domain Bacteria; phylum Bacillota; class Clostridia; order Lachnospirales; family Lachnospiraceae; genus Fusicatenibacter. The sequence goes on along the minus strand of JAGHIA010000154.1, from coordinate 26,917 downwards.
CGTGTGGGGCGAGGGATATCTGAGCGCCTATCCGCCGGATCAGTTCGCGCTCCTGGAGCAGTTTACCCCCTACGCCACCATCTGGGCGCCTTACTATACCCTTCACAAGCTCCTGGCCGGCTTTCTGGACTGCGCAAAGCTCCTTGACAGCGCGGAGGCGCTCTCCTGCGCCGAAGGGATCGCTTCCTGGGTGTACCGGCGGCTCTCCCCGCTCCCGGCCAGCCAGCGGAACCAGATGTGGAGCATGTACATCGCCGGAGAGTACGGCGGTATGAACGAGTCTCTGACAGAGCTGGCCCGGATGACCGGACGGCCGGAATATCTGGAAGCCGCAAAAATGTTCGACAACCAGAAGGTCTTCGACGGCCTTTCCCGCGGCGCCGACACCATAAAGGGCCTTCACGCCAACCAGCATATCCCTCAGATGATCGGCGCCTTCCGGGAGTTCCAGGCCTCGGGCGACCCTTATTACTACCGTATTGCCAGAAATTTCTGGCAGATCGTCACCACCCACTATGCTTACTCCATCGGCGGCGTGGGCCGGGGCGAAAATTTCAAGGAGCCGGATATCCTGGCCGGGAACATCGAGGCGGACCGCAACTGCGAAACCTGCGCCGCCTACAATCTGCTGAAGCTGACGGGACTTCTGTACCGCTGTGAGCCGGAAAGCAGCGCCTATATGGACTACTATGAACGGACCATGCTCAACCAGATCGCAGCCTCCCAGAACCCATCCGTCACCGCACAGGCTCACCACGGCGTCACCTACATGCTTCCCATCGGCCCCGGCGCGAAACGGGAGTACAGCAATGATTACGAGGATTTTACCTGCTGCCACGGCACGGGAATGGAGAACCATGTGCGTTATCTGGAGCATGCCTGGCACCGTTCCCCGGACGGACGGGAGGTATACCTGAACCTGTTCCTGTCCTCCTCCTGCCGCCTGGACAATGGCGCTCTGCGCTTTCTGGTGCGCCCCGGCGCGTCCAGAGACCAGTGGGTGATAACGGCAAAGGGCAGTGGAACGGTAACTCTGCACATCCGGGTTCCATACTGGTGCCGCAAAGAGTTCGGCGTTTCCCTCAACGGAACCGCCCTGCCAAGCGCCGGTCCGGACGCCGGTTATTATACCGTCAGCCGCCGGTTCCAGGACGGAGACCGGCTGCAGCTGTCCATGCCCTGGCGCATCCATCTTTGCTATACGCCGGACACGGTGGACGGACTGCCGGCGGCCAGTGTTATGTACGGCCCGCTGGTGATGACCGCGCTCTGCGGCGGGAAGGAGTGGCTCACCCTGCGGCTGCCCGCCAACGCCGGGGACGCCTTCCGGGAAGAGCTTCCCGACACACCGGTAAACTCTGCGGCCCTGCAGGCGCCGGCGCTGTGGTATGGGGACTTGAAATTTGTACCCATGAACCGTGCGCATAATACCGCGTATCATACTTATTTTAAAATCGAAGCTCTTTAAACGTAATCGTTCAGCCAGAGCGTCAGATTGCGGGAATGAATTTTCAAACACGCTCTAAAAAAGGGACCATCGCACGAATCATTTCGCGCGATAGTCCCTTTTTATCCGCCGAAGGTCTCCCTTACGATCAGTCTGCACGGCAGCTCATATCTGTTTTTCCCGATCTCCTTATTCTCCATCAGCCGGATGGCCAGCTCCGCCGCTTTGCGGCCGATCTCCACCAGGGGAACCTGTACCGATGTCAAGCCTGGGTCCGACACATAGCTGGCGTCCGTATCGTCGAAACCGACCAGTTCTATGTCCCCCGGCACATGCAGTCCCTTTCGTTTCAGCTCTTTTACGGCCCCCAGGGCCATCCAGTCGTTCATGGCAAAAATCGCCGTAGGCGGCTTTTCCAGCTCCAGAAGTTTCCTGCAGGCCTCCTGTCCGGAGGTTACGCTCCAGTTTCCCGAGACAATCCAGGAAGGATCCAGCGGTATGCCCGCTTCCATCAGCGCCGTCTGATACCCCATCAGACGCTGATACGCCGGCATGGAATCCACCGTGCCGCTGATCAGGCCGATGCGCTTATGGCCCCCGGCGATCATCTGGCTCACCACTTCTTTGCTGATGTTATAGTTGTCATAACCCACCATATAGTCGTTTTCGTTCTTTGAATAACTGTAAGCATAGACCACCGGACGGTGATACTGCATCAATCCCGTCACGTCACGGTCATGGGTGCCCACAAAGATCATCCCTCCTGCTCCGGCCGAGCGGAAAATTTCCGTCGTACTCTGGATCTCCTCCTGAAACTCAAAGATCTTATTGTAATTCACTCCGATCTTATCCATCAGGCCCAGATCATACAACACAAGATGATAGCCATGCTCCCCCGCGTACTGATTGATCCCCTTCACCAGATTGCTGCCCTGAAAAGTGGCGATATCCTCCACCACTACGCCGATCAGATTTGATTTGCTGGAGCGAAGCGCCTTCGCCATAAGATTCGGCTGATAATTCATCTCCCGGGCGATTTCCCGTATTCTGTTGGCGACCTCCTCGCTCACTTTCCCTTTGCGGCCATTCAGCGCGTAAGACACAGCTGCTGTGGAGACTCCTGCTTTTTCCGCCACATCTTTCAATGTTGCCATTCTTTCTCCTTTCATGGCGCACTGGCTGCGCCAATAATGGTAAATCCGGAAGTTTACTTCCAAACTTCACCTCTATTCTCATTCCGGTCCACAAAATGAAAACGTGTCGAACATTGCTCTGGAACCAATGCTCAGACGCGCCTGATTTCGTACCCGTATGTATTCCCTTGATTTTTCCAATTCTTTCTACATTATAACCGGAATTTCCTCACTCCGTCAACGTTCTTCCGCCGCAAAAACACAAAGCCGGGGATACCCGCGTCTTTCGCAGGCACCCCCGGCTTGCTGACAGCTTTTGGCCGTCTGTCTTGTGATTTTCTTCTAATTGGCGTTTACCGGTAACGATGCAGCTGGCTGAACCGTTACGTTTACTGCTTCTTGATCTGGTTCAGCTGTGCGTTCAGCGCCAGCATTTCTTCCTTGGTCATGGCTCCTCCGGCCACGCCCATCAGGTTCAGAAGACGGATCATGGTAAAGGAACCCATCATAGCCATCAGGCCTGCTCCGCCGTCCTGGGCTGCCGCCTGGGCCTTCTCTTTGTTTTCTCCGCCCATCTTCTGCATGATCTTTCCGAACAGTCCTTTGATGAACATGGCTCCCTGCTCGGTCTTTACGATATCCTGAATCTTGTCGTTCAGGGAGAAATAACCTTCCGGCGCGGTAATATCAAACCAGTTGAGCACAGCGCCCTTCTCCTTCATGCGGTAAGCCTCGTTGAAGGTGTCCACCTTGCGGATTACACTCTCATCCTCGCAGGCGCCTGCTTTGGCGTACAGCTTTGTCTCGCCTTCGTTTGGAACGTCGAAGTAGAAGAAGTGTACGTCGCTGGTCTGTGTGCCAAGGCTCTTTCCGTTGGCGAACAGCTCCACCTGCGGCTGGTTGGAGTAAACCGTCACCTTCGTCACGTCCTCCACCCGGTCCACATACCGTTTTCCGCAGATGTGTACAAACGGCTCGTCGGACAGCCACGCCTTGTAAGCATAGAACGCGTCCTTTTTGTATTTCCGGTCAAAGGTCACCAGACCCTTGTGGTTCTGTCCGTTCTCACCGCCCTCACTTCTGGCGTCGGCGGCAAAGTCAAACATGTTCCATACATGGGTGGCCCAGATATACGGACGGCTGAACAGCTGCTTGATCAGCTCCTCGTGGTAGTATGCCTGATACTCCTCGGTGTAGTCGCCCGCCTCCGGGTTGGAGGTGTGCCAGTTGAGCGCCTCGCAGCCGTACTCGCTGATTCCGATGGGTTTATTGGGAAACTCTGCGTGGAATTTGTCGAACCACGGTCCGTTCATGGAAACGTCGCCGCCGTACCATCCGAAATAGTGGTTGTAGGAAACCACGTCGGAGATCTGTACATACGGGTCGTGCATATCGCACATGGATACGCAGGCCATGGTGGTCATGCGGGTCTTGTCCATCTCGTGGACCATATCGTTGAGGATCTTATGGTTCTCGATCAGATCCGGCGTGGATGATCCGGTCATGGTGATCTCGTTGGAAAGTCCCCACACAACGATACAGGGATGATTGTAGTTCTGAACGATCAGCTCTTTCATCTGGGAGATGGTGTTTTCCCGTCCATTCTCCATATGGTTGGAAATATACGGAATCTCCGCCCAGATCACAAGTCCCCGCTCATCGCACAGATCATAGAAATACTGATTGTGCTGGTAATGGGCCAGACGCACCGTCGTCGCGCCCACCTCGCAGATCAGGTCCACGTCTTCCTTGTGATGCTCCGGAAGAAGCGCGTTTCCGATCTTCGGCCGGTCCTGATGGCGGGAAACACCGCGCAGCGGATAACTCTCGCCATTGAGGAAGAAGCCTTTCTCCGAGTCCACATGGAAGGTACGGCAGCCGAAGCGGGTGCTCACGCAGTCAAGCTCGGTCCCGTCCTCCATCAGCCGTACTTCCATGGTGTACAGGTACGGGTCTTTCTTTCCGTTCCAGCGGTGTACGTTCCGGATTTCAAAATTCACCAGGGTCTGGCCGGCGTCCACAGTCTTCGTCTCCGCCGTAGTACCGTCCTGGTTTTTCAGCGTGTACACAAGGGTCTTCCCGGTCATGTCTCCGGAAACGTAAACCTCCGTCTCCACCTGGGCGTCGGCGCCGTCCAGCTTGGGCGTTACCTTGATGGCCGGCGTTCCGTAATAATCCAGCTCAAAATGCGCCTTGGGCACCGCTACAATGTTCACGCCCCGGTACAGTCCGCCGTAGAAGGTGAAATCGGCGCTCTGGGGATATACCCGGTCGTTGACCCCGTTGTCTACCGCGATAACCACCAGGTTCTCGTTCCGGATCTCCTGGGTCATGTTCACCCTCCATGCGGAATATCCGCCATCGTGATGGGCCAGCTTTTTGCCGTTTACATACACGTCCGCGGAGGCGTTGGCCGCCAGAATCTCCAGGTAATATTCCTCTCCCTCCGGCAGGTCCATCTTCTTAAACTCGTTGGCATAGTAGCAGGTTCCCCGATAGTAGTCCCCGCCGCCGTCCTGTCCGTCGATCCCGTTCCAGGTATGGGGCAGATCCACCCACACCCAGCGGGACGGCATTGTCTTTGGAGCCTCGTCCGTTTCCTTGGAGAACGCCCATTTGTCGTTCCATGGCATTACATTTCTCATGTTCTGCATTCCTCCTTCTCTTTTTCCAATTCTGTCTATCGTCCGGCCCAATCGCGAAGCGATTTTCAATGGCTGGATGCCGCAGCTGTTCAGCTGGCTGAATAGTTACATGGTATCATGTTTGAGCAGCCTATGTTTGGATAATTTTTGTTGCATTTGGATTATTTTCGTGTATACTGATATTTAATAAAGATCCAGAGGTGACTGTTATGACCGCTTTCGATTCACCAAGGGACGCGTTCCCCTTGCTCCGCCAGCTTTTATACGATTCCTTTCAGGTGGACTCCTGTCTTTTTACCTTTCCCTATCAGGACCTGGACCGGATTGACAACTCCATCCGCCGGACGCTGTGGGGCGATGGGTTCCATAATCCTTCCGGCTTTCAGGAGATGTGGAAAAACTTTTCCGACCGCAACATTCTTGTGGTGAAAAGCACCCTGCGTTTTTACAACATCCTCTGCCTGCTCCCCTTTGGCGAACATCCGGATTTTATCAGCGTAGGCCCCTTCCGGGACCAGGAGATAAACGCTGCCTTTCTGAACAGCGCCGCCCATGAAAACCATCTCACCGGGGAGGCTTTTTTGGCCATGCGCAAATATTACAGCGCCATGCCTCTGGCCGACCCGGAGGCAGTGACGGCTTTTCTGTCGCACTTTTTTGGCTTTCTGATCCCCGGCTATGACAGCCAGCCGCCTGTCCAGGTAAGTTTTTCCGAGACAGTACAGCGGCTGATCTCCGACCAGGCGCTCTGGCTGCCCCAGGACGCCAGACGCGCCGAGCAGTACGCCAAAGGTTACCGGGAGACCATCGGCGCCCTGCAGGCCGGAGATTCCGACGAAGCCCAGCGCGCCCTGCACGCTTGGCTTTCTGTGACCGGATTTCTGGAGGAACCGCACAGCGGACAGCTGCGCCGCCGGCTCTGGGCGCTCAACGAAATCTTCGCCTCCGCCCTGCTCGTTTGCCCGATCCACCCTGTCTACGTCCGGGAACTGGCCCGGGAGATGCAGATTCAGATCGACGGCACAGAAAACCATGAACAGCTTTGCGCCCTGCCAAGAAAGCTTCTGCGCAGATACTGCCTGCTGGTAAAGACCGAATCCCACAAAGAATGCTCCGCCCTGATCCGCAGGATCATCGACCATATCCGCATCCACCTGTCGGAGGACCTTTCCCTGTCGGTCATCGCAAAAAAATTTGACCGCCATCCCTCCACTCTCTCCGGAATGTTCCGAAAAGAGACAGGAATGACGGTCACCGCCTATATCCGGCAGGAAAGGATCCGAAAAGCCATCGGCTATCTGAACACCTCGTCCCTGGAAATCCGGGAGATTGCCTCGTCTCTGGGATTTCACGACCTGGGATATTTTTCCAGAGTTTTCCGCTCCGAAACCGGATTGTCGCCCAGCGAATACCGGAAACTGATGAGTTCCAAATGATACTGGTGATGTCAAGGTCAGCCTTCATTTACAGTGTATTAAACTTTTTCCTCCGAGTTGCCGCCGACAATAAAGTAAAACTGAAACTGGAGGTCTTCGATTTTGTCCGACACTTTCTGGCACGCGCGGTATATGATCTTCAGAAAGCTTTCCTTTACCTTTTGTTTCCGGTCAAAGCCTGTCCCTGTCTTCTCTTTTTTGTGTTCTCTCATCACGCCACCTCCTGATCCGGCGAACATGTCCGGCGGCCGCAAAGCCTTGCCTCCATGTGTTTCATGTGTTTCATGTGTTTCATGTGTTCCATGTACTAATATGCGCTTATTATATACCAGATTTATTTGGGAAATATTGAAAGATTCTTAAGATTCGATAAATTCTTCCAGCCGCCTCTTTTCACAGTTTCTCCATATTTTTCGTTTATAATAATGGCATTCTAACAGTAAGGAGAACTACCCATGAAAAAAGAAAACCGCAAAGCGGCCCAGCAGCGCCGCGCCCAGGAACGAAAGAAACAAAAACAGCAGAAAAAGCTGAAAAAAATCGCCGGCTGGGCCGGCGGCATCGCAGTTGCCGTCCTTTTGCTTCTACTGGTCATCTTCGGCGACCGCCTGTTCTCGTCCGGCGCGTCTTCAGACGACGCCTCCGCGGACAGCAGCTCCGTATCCGCCGGATCCCAGACTTCTTCCACGGACAGCTTAGGCTATTCCACCGACACTGCCCTGACCGTGGAGGACGGCGACACGGTAAACATCGACTATGTAGGCTCCGTGGACGGGGTGGAATTTGACGGCGGGAACACAAACGGCGCCGGCACAGACCTGACCATCGGCTCCGGCCGCTACATCGACGACTTTGAGGAACAGCTGATCGGCGCTCACCCAGGAGACACGGTAAACGTCAATGTCACGTTCCCCGAGGACTACGGCAACGAAGAACTGAACGGCCAGGACGCTCTGTTTGTCGTTACCGTCAATGGAATTTATGACAAATAAATGACAGAAAAAAGCGGCCGGCTTATAACAGTTCAGCCGGCCGCTATCCCGCGAGGTGTTTTCGCACAGAATGTGCGAAAATCCCGAGGCCTGCAGCGCGAAACTGCATGAAATGCAGTTTCTGTGCAGCGCGAAGCGTGTAACAGTTCGGCAACGCTGAACGGTTACGCCGGCTTATCTTTTGCCGGCCGCTTCACTTGCCATTTTTATCCTTCCCTCTCTCACCCCGCGGACAAACACGGGAACCAGCGACGGGTCAAACTGTTTCCCCGCCTCCTCCTCCAGAATCTCCAGGGCGTGCTCCATGGGGATAACGTCCTTATAAGAGCGTTTCGTCGTCATCGCGTCAAAGGAATCGGCGATACACAGGATCCGCGCGGAAAGCGGAATGTTTTCTCCCGCGATTCTTCTGGGATATCCCTTTCCGTCATATCGTTCATGATGGCCGATGACCGCCGGGATCACATAGTCCAGGGACGGCAGATGGCGGATAATGCCAATGGACGCCTCCACATGGCCTTTGATGACCTCGTACTCCTCCTCCGTGAGCTTTCCTTCCTTGTTGAGGATCGCCTCCGGAATTCCTATCTTTCCCACATCGTGGAGCAGCGCCGCCTGGCGGATGATCTCCACCACGTCCGGATTCAGGTTCAGTTCCCTGGCCAGTCCTGTGGCATAATACGCCACATCGTTGGAATGGCTGAAGGTATAGTGATCCTTCACGTCGATGGCCGCCGTCAGGGCGTAGATTGTTGATTCGTATTCCTTGTAAATATTCTTGTGATCCTTCACATCGTCCCGCACGGAATTTTCCCGGAGGATCGTGTCAAAAATCTCTATGCCGTTCTTTCCCGTACGCTTCACATGGTTCACCGCCATATCCGCGTTTTCCAGCAGCTCCTCCGGCGTTTTGGCCGCGTAAGGCGCGGCGCTGATTCCCACGCTGACGGTCAGAACCTTCAGCTTGTAATCCACCGTGGTATCCGTCATCTGGAAAATCTGCTTCTGGATGGACTTCACCAGGTTTCTGGCGGAAAACACGTCGTACCTGGGCAGCAGGACCGCGAATTCCTTGCCGCTGTACCGCGCGGCATAGCCGCTGTCCCCAACGCTGCTGCGGATGATCTCGGCAATCCTGCGCAGAGCCTTATCCCCCGCCTGAGTTCCGTACAGCTGATTGTAGAGCTTAAAATCGTCGATATTGATGATCGCCAGGGCCAGGGAACCTTCCTGGTTTTTCTCAAACTCCTCGTTCAGCACCTCGAAAAAGTATTTCCGGTTCAGCAGCTTGGTCAGCTCGTCCGTCCTCGCCTCATAGTAAGCGGTTTCATACAAATGTGCGTTTTTGATGGCGATGGAGGCGCTGGAGGCAATGGTCAGCACCATATCCATATCTCCACGGCTGAGCTTCCGGTTGCCCGGAGGATTGGACAGCAGGATGATGCCGACAATATTTCCCTCGTCCCGCAGGCTGATACAGGCCTCGATGTGCAGATCCTGCAGATTTCTCTTTTCGGTCTCCCACATGGCCTTGTAGTCGATCATCGAGCGGAATTCCCGCATGAGGATTCCTTCACATTTTTCCAGGATACGGACCAGCGGATTGTCCCTGCGGATGGTGAAGGACAGGTCGTTCAGCGGCTGATTGCTGTATCTGGCCTGGTAATCACCGCCGCTGCGGTCCTGGATGCAGATGTAGATATTCGCGGACTCCACCGTTTCGTGGATAATGTCCACAGTCTCCGCCAGAATCTCGTCCAGGTGCAGGCTTCTGGCCACCTGGTTGTTATACTTTCTGATCTTTTCTGTCTGCTGCTCCTCCTCCTTGACAAACAGGTTGCTGACAATCTTTCTCCAGAGGCTCACCAGCAGCCAGAAGGTGACGAGGAACAGCACCGCGAACACCAGAATCGTGTATTCTTCCGCGGCCGGAAAACGGCTGGAAAGCTGTTTTGTAATATCCGGCAGCAGATTGTAGTACAGCAGGAAGGTGAGGATCAGTCCCATACCGTAACAGGAGCTTTCGGAAGCCAGCAGCTTCAGCTGGAACAGACGTTTGCGCAGCAGGGCATAGATCAGCAGCAGCGCGTTGACGATACCCGTCACCAGGTCGATGGGAAAACCGTGGAAGACCGGAACCAGCAGCGCCAGATTTCCGGCGAACAGGCACACAATCCCAAGGATAATCGGATGAAACTGCCTTTTGTACCAGGGGTCCTTCCGGCAGATGCGCACCATGTTGGCAAAGCAGTGGACCAGAACCACCGCGGCCGCGCCGAACAGGATTGCCACCATCCAGGTGTAACGGTACTCAAAGGACACCTCGTCGCCGCGCATCACCAGATCCGGCCAGCGCACAAAGATTCCCTTGGGAATATTGATCAGGAACAGTCCCATCAGCAAAAGTCCGTACATCCGGTTAAAGAAACGGTCCTCCCGTCCGCCGAAGGCATTGACGAAAAGGAAATAAGCGTAGGGCATCATCAGAAGTCCGCCCAGGGACACATGGTACCACACGATGTAAGACGGGAACATCTGCAGCCGCATAAACACGGAACCTGCCGTCCAGCAGATCATCGTAGCTACCAGAACCAGAAAATGTTTGACGATCTTCTCCTTTTTCGCGGCCAGAAAGGTCAGAAATATGAAGCAGTAAAAAAACAAAGCGATTATAGAGATATATCCGTAACTTTGCATGGCCTTATCCTCTCTGTAGTTCCAGTAATTCTTTCAGTTCGTAAGGGGAGGGACTCATCTTTCCGATCATTTTCCCTTTTTTCTCCCGGTATTTCTCAAAGGTGCCGCACCTTAGGATCGTCACGCGCAGCGGGTCCATCCCGAGGATCTTTTTCAGGTCCCGGTAATCCTGGTCGATATATTTAAAGTAGGTGGTGAGCAGGCTTTTCATGATCTCTGCCGTCACCGCGTGGCTGATCAGCGCGTTCCGCTCAATCTCTATGTAAAGGTGCAGGTACGGCCGGTTGTTTTCGTTATATTCCTTCGTGGCCGTCCAGTGGGTCACCGGCTGTCCGGAAAGACTGATCACGCTTTGGATGCCATTCTCGGAAATACGGGTAAACCCAGCGATATCGATAATGTTGGGCACCCGGTCCACATACTCGAAACGTGGAATCCGCGTGTGATCCTCCCGGTTCTGCAGGCCCACGCAGCGGTAGGTATCCCCGACACGGTATCTGGCGAAGGCGCCGCCCTTAAACAGGGTGATCACAATCTCATATTTTTCTCCCGGCACAACCTCATCCATCAGGAACGTTCTTGGAACGAAGGACGGGTCTTCCAGGTTTTTCAGCATATCCTCCTCCGGGATAAACTCGTAAAAGCTGGTATCCGGGAAGAAATACATTCCGTTTCTCGTCCATGTCTCCGTTCCGGAAATGGACGGCTCCGTTCCCGCGAACAGCTCCATGGGACGAATGCCCCACAGATCCTCCAGGTCGTCCTTGTAGCACCAGTTATCTGTTCCGGCCACCATAAAACCTTTCAGCCGGAACAGATCCTTCGGCTTCAGCGGCCGGTTTTCTTTCTTGCACCTCTGTTTCGCCTTCAGGATGCGCAGAAGCATGGAAGGCTTATATTTCACCAGGTCTTTCAGGCTGATCCCGCTTTTTCCGGACATGGAGGCAAGGCTTAAGCTGACTGCGTAAGCCACGCTGCCAAGTCCGAAGAAAAACTCCAGGTCCTTCTGCATGGCCATTTTGAACCCCACCTTGTTCCGCTCGCTGAAGGACATGTTTACAGCGTCCTTCACCGCGGGGAGAAACTGGATTCCGATCTCTTCGTTGAGCGCCAGGGGAAACAGACCTGTGGCGAACGGCAGCGGTGCAAGTCCATACAGGATCTTGTCCGTGTCCGAGATATCGAATTTTCCTCTTTCATGGCTGGTGGACAGGATCAGACACGCGATCACGTTGTTTCTGTAGACATCCAGCATACTTCTTGTGTAGGGCGCCAGCTTGATGGGATGGCGGCCGCCCTCCCAGGTGGTCTGGATCCAGATCACCGGATTTCCCGGCAGCGTCTCCGTCCGCTTCTGCAGAAGGATATCCGCGTAGTCCTCGTAGGTCGTCAGCGGTACCATTTTGCGGAAGTCCTCGATGGTTTTTGGTTTTTTCCCTTTTAAAATAGAACGGCCAAGCTCGCAGTTGGACCACATCTGAATCTGCTCTTCCATCAGTCTGCGCTGGATCTTCATATATTCCTCGATGGACAGATCCAGAAATCCGCAGTACTGGTCCCAGATTTCCTGATACCGCCGTTCCTTCAGCTTTTCTGAAAGACTCATTTTCTCCCTGCTCCTCTCCAGGTCTCCTGACAACGTCTTATGCTTCCCCGGTTCGGAATCAGAAACGGGGTGGTCTTTTTGTATTCCTCATAATTGGAAAAGGTCCGCGGAAAGCTGTACACGTCCTGGAACGCCGCGTAGAGAATGTTCAAAAGCACCACCGCAACGGCAAACACCGTCCCCTCCAGGCTTTCCCACAGCGCTCCCGCGCACAGATAAACGCCTCCAAACCATAAAACACCAGGATGGCGACACAGAGCATAGATTCCCTCCGTATAAGCCTCCCGGTATTTGCTTTCCTCAACGTATGTCGCTTCAAAGGGCAGGGCAAAAAACAACGTGTACACCAGAAGACACAGAAAAAAGACGCCTCCTGCCATCCAGGCTTTGTCAACCGGCGTCCGGAACATTCCTTCCCTGTTTTTCCAGAACAGAATCCCCGTCGCGGCTACCAGCAGAATGCTTCCAACCAGAAACAGTGAACCCATCCATCCTGCGATTTTTTTCACACTGTTCTCATCATAGAGAAAGTAACAGAAAAATCCAACGATCCCCAACCCTAATACAAGCATTTTATTTCCCTGCCTTGTGCGTAATTATAATCATCTTATCATAGTGTACGAAAAAATGCAAACATACACCATACTTTTTCCCTGATTGTACGGTTTTTGATACAAAATATCTCTTTTGTACACGGCAAACGACAGTACAGGCCAAAATCCGCGCGGCCGCCTGGCAAGTCCGTCCTGCCTGAAAAAAATGAGGGCGTTCTTTAACGTGTGTCTGAAAATCTATTCCTACGATTTTCAGACACACGTTAAAGAACGTCCTCACATAACTCCTCCACCAGGTCTGTGCATTTCCCGCACAGCCGTATGAAAACGTAACGCCTGCAGGCATCCGGCCCGTCGCAAAGCGGTTTTACGTCCCGCTACCGTTTTTCTCCCAGGAAAAACAGCGCCACAGTTCCCGGGCCTGCATGGGCTCCGATGGTGGCTCCGATGGTGTTGAACCGGATATCCTCAATGTGATATTTCTCCCGCACCAGATCCGCCACCAGCCGCGCGTCCTCCTCGCAGTCCCCATGGCTGATAAACACTGCCTGGTTTTTGTCACGGTAGCTTCCCACGCGCTCATCCATCATCTTCACCAGCTCCGTCAGCGCGCGCTTGCGGCCTCTCGTCTTGGACAGAAGGATCAGATGGCCTTCGTCGTCCACATGGAGCATCGGCTTAATACCCACCATGGTTCCCACAATGGCGCTCAGCTTGGACACACGTCCGCCGCGGTGCAGATGGAACAGATCGTCCACCGTGAACACATGGCACAGATGAAGTTTGTTTTCCTCCAGAAACTCTGCCGTCTGCTCCAGGGACTTGCCCTCCTCCTTCTGCTTCGCCGCGTAGTAGAGCAAAAGCCCTTCGCCCATGGAAGCGCAGAGAGAATCCACCACCCGGATGGTCACCCCCGGGTGTTCCTCCATCAGTTCCTCCGCGGCAATCCGGGCGCTGTTGCAGCTTCCGCTGAGTCCCGAAGAGAACCCAAGATGCAGAATATCAAATCCCTGCTCCACATAGGGGAGCCAGCACTCCTTCACGTCCTCCGCATTCACCTGCGAGGTGGTCGGCATCGCGCCGGAGCGCATCCACTCATAAAACGCATGGGGATCCGCCCTGTGTTCTTTATCAAACGTCTGGCCGTTTACCATACACTTCAGGCTCACATAGGGAATCTGATGCTCCTCGTAAAAAGACTCCGGCATATCACAGGTATCGTCTGTGGTAATGATATATTCCTTCATATCCGCTTTCCCTCCTGCAATGATTGTTCTTTTTTGATAGGATGTCAAGGTCAAAAGCCGGCGCCCTCGAACGGTTTCTGAAAATTCACACGGTTTCGGAACCCAAGAACCTCTAAGGTTTAGGGTTCCTGCAAATGTGTGAATTTTCAGAACCCGTTCGCGGGCGCCAGCTTTTGACCTTGACATCTTGATATGTGTTTATCATACCATCGCCCGCTGCAATTATCAATATAAAATGTATTTTCAAAAACTGTTTTCTGAATGTTCCATATGACAGATTGTAGTTTCAAAAACCGCCTTATTCCATGGCCGCGAGGATCTCCAACGCCTTTTGCAGCTGCAGATCGTTTTCCTCATCCTTGGGCTGCTCCACATCCACATCCGGCTCGATTCCCACCCCGTGGATATCGTTTCCTTTCGGCGTGTAATAATGAGCCACCGTCAGCTTGACGACGCTCCCATCGGGCAGTCCATAAAAATCCTGCACAATTCCCTTTCCGAACGTCTGCTGGCCTACGATGGTCCCGATCCCGTAATCCTTGACGGCTCCGGTAAAAATCTCCGCCGCGCTGGCCGTGTTTTCGTCCACCAGCACCACCAGCGGAATGGAAAGGGGCGTTTCACCTTCGCAGGTGTATTCCTCCCGGTTTCCCTGTTTATCCTCCGTGTAGACGATCAGCCCCTCCGGAAGGATCTGCCGCAGCGTATCGCACACGGCGTTCAGCAGACCTCCCGGATTTCCCCGCAGGTCAATGAGCAGCTTCTGCATCCCCTGCTCCTGCAGCTGTTCCAACACGGACTGAAACTGCCCGGAGGTCAGACCGGTAAACTGGCTGATGGCCAGGTATCCGTCCGTATCGTTGAGCATTTTTCCGGCCACCGTGTCCGTCTCCAGCTTTTCCCTGGTGACTTCCACAGAAATCTGCGCGTCCTCACTCTCCCGCAGCAGCGTCAGGGTGATCGTCTCCTCTTTGGCATAGCGGATCAAAGCCGCTGTCTCCGTCACTGTCAGGCCTGTCACATCCGTCTGGTTGACCGCCAGCAGCCGGTCGCCTGCCTGGATCCCGGCCTTTGCCGCCGGAGAGTCCTCCTTGACTTCTATGATCTCCAGGCCCTCCCCCGCGTCAGTCTCAGGCACTCCTATGGTAATCCCCACGCCCTCATAATAGCCTTCCTGGGACGATAAGAGCTCCTCGTACTCTTCCTCCGTGTAGTAATCCGCGTACCGGTCACCAAGACCGCTGATAAGTCCCCGGTACATGCCCTCCGCCAGCGCTTCCTCGTCTTTATCACCGACGTAAACCATGTCGATCAGCCGCTCGATGGCGCGGATCTTCGTATCCGTCTGAATACTGGTGGGCGTATCCGTTGCGCCGGGAAGCCACACGGTCTGCTTTACCAGCCAAACCACTGCCAGAACCGCCAGCATCGCCGCCGCCCCTGCCAGAAACGGCTTGATATTTTTTCGCAGATCCTTTCTCTCTCTCTTCTTATTGCCGCACAGAATCTGCAGATTCTCCAGCTCCCTTAGCTCTTCCCCGGACAGTTCCTGCCCGTCCGTTTGCTTCAATTCTTCGTTCATAGCCTCTCCTGTTTTCCGCAGACGCCTGAAACATGCCTGCAGATCCGTTGTAACTGTTCAGTCAGCTGAACGGTTACGATCCATTCCTGCAGTTTTCAATCGTAACCGTTCAGCGTAGCTGAGCCGTTACGTTCAAACACACTTCACCGTCCGCATTTCTTTTTAAAAAAGGCTGTCCCGTGGCAGGTTTATCTTTCACCTAACCACCGAGACAGCCCCCTGAATCAAATTATATGACGACAATCCGTTTTTCTGAACCGTTTAAAACACACTATACCCTCAGATGCTTCCGTATCGTAAAGATACTTCCCACAAGACCGATACCGATACCGAGAAGCACACCCACCGGAAGCAGTGTGCGGAACACCTCGTTCACCGGAAGGAAAGTCATAAGATTGGTCAGCGCGCTGAAATTCGTCATTGCGTAGCTGATCACGTTTCCGTAGATCAGATAAAACAGCGCCAGCGGTATCGCGGCGCCCACCAGACCGATCAGCATACCCTCGATCAGAAACGGCGCCCGGACAAACAGGTTCGTCGCTCCGATCAGTTTCATAATTCCGATCTCCTCCTTGCGGACGGAGATACCCACCGTGACCGTATTGCTGATCAGGAAGATGGAAACCGCCAGAAGGATCAGAATAACCGCCACAGACACATAGCCGACCACACGGTTCAGCGTGGACAGTGTCGTGCTGGCCTCTCTCTGCTGGCTGACGCTGCGAACGCCCTGCAGCGTCTCAATATATTCTACCACCGCGTCCTGGTCCTCGATGCGGTTGACGAAAACATTATAGTGGGCGGAATTGGCCAACGGGTTGTCGTTGGGATTGATCAGGTTTTTCGCCCGGTCCCGCGCTCCTTCGTCGTCCTCATCCAGATTCAGATATTCGCCGATATACTCATCCCACGCTTCGTCCGCCGACACATAATCAATCTGCTTGATCAGAGAAGTCTTCGAGGCGATCTGCGTGCCGATGGTGTCGATGGCCGCCTGATCTGTTCCGTCTTCGAAGTATACTACGATGTTTACCGAAGTCTCCACATTCTTCATAATGTAATTGAAGTTTACGACCACCGCGTAGAAAATACTGAACAGGAAAATACACGCGCTCATCGTCGCCACAGACGCCAGAGAAAACATCTTGTTTCTCCAGATGCTCTTGACGCCTTGCTTGATGCTGTAACCCAGTGTACTAAGCCTCATGGTATTCGCCCTCCCTTTCGTCGCTGATCACCACGCCCTTGCGCATTGTGATGACGCGCTTTTTCATGGCGTTGACGATCTCTCTGTTGTGGGTTACCACCAGTACGGTTGTTCCGCGGGAATTGATCTCATCCAGGAGCTTCATGATCTCCATGGAATTTCCCGGGTCCAGGTTTCCTGTGGGCTCGTCCGCCAGCAGGATATCCGGCCGGTTGACAATGGCGCGGGCCACAGCCACACGCTGCTGCTCGCCGCCGGACAGCTCCTTGGGAAAGGATCTGTATTTTTCCGCCAGTCCGACCAGCGTGAGCACTTCCGGAACACGCTTTTTAATGACCCGGTTGGGTTTCTCGATCACACGCTGGGCGAAAGCCACGTTCTCATATACGTTTCTGTCTTTCAGCAGACGGAAATCCTGGAAAACCACGCCCACGCCGCGGCGGTATTTGGGAATCTTTCTCCGACGCATGCGGTTGAGATTCTGTCCGTTCACTTTGATTGTGCCGGAGGTCGGCTCCAGTTCCTTCAGCAGCAGCTTGATCAGTGTCGATTTTCCTGAGCCGCTGTTGCCTACGATAAAGACAAATTCCCCCTTCTCAATGTGTAAGGATACGTTGTTGACAGCAGGCTGCCCCTTCGCGTAACTTTTACTTACACTGTCCAAAGTAATCATTTTAACTCCTCCTTGATGGTGCTGCGCAGCAGTCCCGCGCGGCTGAACTTTGTAACATTCCGCCGGCCGAACCGTTACTGTGCTGCTCAATAATCGAGCGTTTCCATGTACTTCATGTACTGAACGACCATAAGGGCGATCTTGAATGTGATCGCGTCTTCAAAAATCCTCAGATCCAGTCCGGTGCTCTTCTGCAGCTTGTCCAGCCGGTAGACGAGCGTATTCCTGTGAATGTACAGCTGACGCGAGGTCTCGGACACATTCAGCGAATTTTCAAAGAATTTGTTGATGGTCGTCAGTGTCTCCTCATCAAAGTCGTCCGGCGAATTGTCGCCGAAAATCTCTCTGATGAACATTTTGCACAGAGGGATGGGAAGCTGATAGATCAGCCTGCCAATCCCCAGTGAGCTGTATGCATAGATATCCAGTTCGTCCGAGAAGATCTTTCCCACATCCATAGCCATCTTGGCTTCCTTGTAGGAGCGGGAAACCTCCTTCAGTTCTCTGACGATGGTACCGTAAGCAACATGTGTCTTCCCCTCATCGTCTCTGCCGACTGCATCGAGCATCGCTGCAGCCACGCTGTTCATCTGCGCGTAATCCTCGTCCTCTCCAACTTCCTTGACGATAATTATGCTTTTCTCGTCCACGGCGGTGATGAAATCTCCCGATTTCGGTCCGAACAGGCTGCGGATGCTCTCCAGCGAGCCGCTGTTCTGGTCCGGGTCCGTCTCCACGATAAAGACGAGACGCCGTGTCTCAATATCAATATGTAATTTCTTTGCTCTGTTGTAAATATCTACCAGCAGCAGATTATCCAGCAGCAGGTTCTTGATAAAGTTGTCTTTATCAAACCGCTCCTTGTAGGCCACAAGAAGGCTTTGCAGCTGGAAGGTGGCCATCTTTCCAATCAGATAATTGTCGTCGTTGCTTCCGCGGATGATCAGGATATACTCGAGAATGTGCTCCTCGAACACTTTAAAGAAATGATAATTCTTCATCATCTGAGAATCCGCCTGCGACTGCGCGAAGCTGACAACCGCATCGGTTCCGATTTCTGTTTCCGGAAATGTGGATACCAGCACTTTGCCCTCCACATCTGTGACGCACAGATCCACCCGGGAGATCGCTTTGATTCCCTCCACTGTGCTCTGCAATATCTGGTTTGAAATCATTTTTTCTACCCTCTTTCGTTCTATGGTCTTTGCTACATTTTCATCCCTGTCCCGCAGGAACGCTGCCGTTTTCCCTCCCGTACGGCCCCATTCCTTCCGGGATTCGGGACGGCATTCCCCTCGCGCCGCCCACAGCATATAGCTATTTTAATATAAAACAGCCAAAAAGAAAAGAGGTTTTATTGTAAAAATTGCATAACTGCCGGCCTGACAGACGGCAGTTTGTCATTCCAAACTACCGCCTGTCAGGCCGGCAGCCGCAGCCGTTGGTCTCGCGAAACAGCGGCAGGGTGAACTGTCATAACGATTCAGCAGGCTGAACTGTCAGTAACAATTCAGCCTGCTGAATCGTTACTGCATCCGGCCATTGAAAATCGCTTCGCGATGGGCCGGATGCCCACAGGCACTATGTTTTCATACGGTCTGTGCAGTGCATGCACAGACCTGGCTGAACTGTTACAACTATTACAACTGTTACGCTGCATAGCTTTTACTGCTCGCTGTTATATTTGGTAACCATACGTTTGAAGGTATTCTTCTTCAACAGTTTGCCCCACCAGCTGCTTTTTATTCCGGCCTCATTCTGAACGGTGGGATGTTCCCCGAGGCTCAGCCAGATCTTCGCGCTGATCTTGCTGCGATTATCCATAACAAACTTGTCCTGCAAGGTTCCCTTCAGACCGCTGACGATCACATCCGCCGTGGCGCTGTTGATCTCATTAAGCAGACTGTCCACACCCGTCTCGTCCAGGCTTTCCACCACCGCGCTGCCAGCCATGGCAAGACCAGGGTACGTCTCCTGGAGATATTTTTCCAGGCTGTCCACCTCGTTTTCTGTCTCACCAAGCACAAAGACTCTTCCCTGTCTCTGGATCAGATACCAGAACAGCCGCGCGACAAACTCGTTGGCCTCCACCTCCTCATAGAGGGTGCCGTCCTGTTCTATCCCTGCCGCCGCCAGGATCTCCGTCTCACCGATGATGCTCATATCCAGATCTTTCATGTATGTTTTCCACTGTTCGTCCTCGCCGGCCAGCATCAGCATCTGCATGGTCACGATCCCAATGGTATTCAGGCGGTCGTTCTGCATATACTCGTGAACAAGGGCAAGGGCATCGTCCACACGGTAGTTATCCAGCTCTACGCCTAAAACATTTATTTTTGTATTCATCTTTCCGTTACTGCCAATGGCAACTCCTATTATACTTTGCGTCCATTTGGCTATTGTACCAAAAAAACATCCTGTTGTAAAGGGGCGGACGAAAGGGGAGGGGGCAGGCGGCATGGGGGAAGGGGACGGCTGCGAGGGGGCGGATGTGCTTTTTTGAAGGCGTGCAATAGTCAGTAAACAGAAAGCGGGCCCGGGCCGGCGGGAGGTGTTTTCGGCGGGCATCTGCAGGGATGCGAGAAAATCTTAACGTCCCGGAGCCATTCCGGACGGGGCAGACGCAGGACTACACGTCCTGTGTCTGAGGAGCGCTGAGCCGGGAATGCATCAGGCATTCCTGGCGAATCGCTCCGGTACCCGTCCGGAATGGCTCCGGGACGTTTAGATTTTCCGTATCCCTGCAGCGGCCCGCCGAAAACACCTCCCGCCGGCCCGGGCCCGCTTTCGTCCGCCGCCACTACCTCACGCTTATACCTCGAAAATCAGATCTCCATAAGACGGCATCGGCCACATATCTTTATCTACGATCATTTCCAGGCGGTCAACGGGGGCGCGCAGGGCGTCCATGGCCGGCATCACGGAATCGTGATAGAATTTTGCTTTTTCCTGGCCGTCCGGCATCGCGTATGCCTGCTCCTCGATGGTGATCAGACTGCCCAGAGCGCTCTGGGTTTCTTTCAGCAGTGCGCTGGTTTCCTCCAGCAGTGCTTTCTGAACGCTTACCTCCGATACGCCTGCCGCCGCGATCGCATTGATGGATGACGCAAGAGAGGTGGCGTATTTGATGACCGCCGGGATAATCTGCTTGCTGGCCATATCGATCATTGTCTTCGCTTCAATATTGATCGTCTTCGCGTAGTTTTCATATTTTACTTCCGCGCGGGACTCCAGCTCGTTTTTGGTGAATACTTTGAAATCGCCAAACAGCTTGATCGCCTTCTCCGTGGTAAGCGCGGAAATTGCGTCTGCCATGCATTTGATGTTCGGAAGTCCTCTCCGCCCGGCTTCTTCCACCCACTCCTCAGAGTATCCGTTTCCGTTGAAGATGATCCTCTGGTGATCGCTTAAGTTTTTCTTGATCAGGTCGTGGATGGCTTCCTCGCGGTTCTCTGCTTTTTCCAGTGCGTCGCAGGCATCGCGGAACGCTTCCGCAACGATGGTGTTCAGAACAATATTCGGAGACGCCACGGAATCTCTGGAGCCTACCATACGGAACTCAAATTTGTTTCCGGTAAAGGCGAACGGTGAGGTACGGTTTCTGTCTGTGGCGTCCTTTGCCAGGCCCGGAAGTGTTTTTACACCGGTGGAAAGGGTGCCGCCTTTTTTGCTGCTGGTGGCGCTTCCTGTGCTGATCAGCTGCTCCACAACATCCTCCAGCTGCTCTCCCAGGAATACGGAGATGATCGCCGGCGGAGCCTCGTTGGCGCCCAGACGGTGGTCATTTCCAGGATCGGAAGCAGACTCACGCAGCAGGTCCGCATGTACGTCCACCGCCTTCAGGATACAGCTCATGACCAGAAGGAACTGAACGTTATCGTGAGGTGTCTTGCCCGGATCCAGCAGATTGATTCCATCATCGGTGGTCAGGGACCAGTTGTTATGTTTTCCGGAACCATTGACGCCTGCAAACGGTTTCTCATGAAGCAGGCATTTCATGCCATGCTGGCAGGCAACCCGTTTCAGCGTCTGCATTACCAGCTGGTTATTGTCAATGGCGATGTTTGCCTCAGAATAAATGGTCGCCAGCTCATGCTGTGCGGGAGCAACCTCATTGTGCTGTGTCTTGGCGGTAACGCCCATCTTCCACAGCTCTACATTGACATCTTTCATAAAGGCCGCGATCCTCTGACGGATTGTTCCGAAATAATGATCGTCCATCTCCTGGCCTTTGGGGGGCATTGCTCCAAACAGGGTACGGCCAGTATAGATCAGGTCCTTTCTCTGCATAAACTTATCGGCATCCACCAGGAAGTATTCCTGCTCCGGTCCAACCGACGGTGTAACTTTCTTGGATGTGGTGTTTCCTAACAGTCTCAGCAGTCTCAGCGCCTGTCCGTTGATCGCTTCCATGGAGCGCAGAAGCGGTGTTTTCTGGTCCAGCGCCTCGCCGGTGTAGGAACAGAAGGCAGTGGGAATGCAGAGGATCGCTCCTGCGGCGTCCTGGCGCACAAAGGCCGGAGAAGTGCAGTCCCATGCGGTATAGCCTCTCGCCTCAAAGGTGGCTCTCAGACCGCCTGACGGGAAGGAGGAAGCGTCCGGCTCACCCTTGATCAGTTCTTTGCCGGAAAAGCTCATCAGCACCTTGCCGCTGGGAAGCGGAGATGTGATAAAGGAATCGTGCTTTTCAGCAGTCACACCTGTCAGCGGCTGGAACCAGTGTGTATAATGCGTCGCGCCTTTTTCAATCGCCCATTCCTTCATCTCATGCGCAATCATATCCGCTGTCTGAAGATCCAGCTCTCCGCCCTCGGCAATGATTTTTTTCAACTTCTTGTACACGTTCTTGGGAAGACGTTCCTGCATCACCTTGTCATTAAACACGTTTTCGCCAAAAATCTCAGCAGCATTTACATATTCGCCCATAGTTCTCTCCCTTTCCTTTAACTGACAAAAGGGCTTTCCCAAAAAATATGTCATTTTTTGTAGAACGCCCTTGTCTTACATATTCTGTATGGAATTGTATTTCCAACTTGTTTACAAGATTACCGCAAAAATCTGAAAAACGCAAGTGTTTTTTTTAGGATTTTCCGGATTTTGTGGATTTCTCCAAATCGTCCGGAATTTCCGCAGGCTTTTTAGGAATCCTGTATAGAATCTCGTAATACACTACGTTTTCATACTGTCCGTGCAGCAGCTGCACAGACCTGCGGAATGGTTACAGAATCTCCGCAACCATTCCGCACAGTCAAAGGATCACCGCTCTCACGCTTTGTTTGCGGAACCGAACAGCTCGATCTTTTCTTTTACGGTAGCCTTGATAGCCTCAGCGCCCGGAGCCAGCAGTTTCCGCGGGTCGTATCCCTTGCCCTGCTGATCTTTTCCTGCCTCGATATATTCGCGGGTAGCCTCGGCAAATGCCAGCTGGCACTCGGTGTTTACGTTGATCTTGGAAACGCCCAGGTCGATGGCTTTCTTGATCATATCTGCCGGGATGCCTGTGCCGCCGTGCAGTACCAGAGGCATAGCGCCGGTCAGCTGCTGGATCGCATCCAGAGTCTCAAAGCTGAGTCCCTGCCAGTTTGCCGGATATTTTCCGTGAATGTTTCCGATACCTGCAGCCAGCATATCGATGCCCAGATCAGCGATCATCTTGCACTCCTGCGGATCCGCGCACTCGCCCATACCAACGACGCCGTCTTCCTCGCCGCCGATGGAGCCAACCTCTGCTTCCAGAGAAAGGCCTTTTTCCTTGCAGACTGCAACCAGCTCTTTGGTTTTTGCCACGTTCTCGTCGATGGGATAGTGAGAACCGTCAAACATGATGGAGGAGAATCCTGCCTCGATACATTTATAGCATCCTTCGTAGGTGCCGTGATCCAGATGCAGCGCAACCGGAACCGTGATATTCATTTCTTCGATCATTGCTTTTACCATTGCTGCAACGGTTTTGAAGCCGGTCATATATTTTCCGGCGCCTTCGGATACGCCAAGGATAACCGGAGAATTCATTTCCTGTGCGGTCTGCAGGATGGATTTTGTCCACTCAAGGTTGTTGATGTTGAACTGGCCTACTGCGTAGTGGCCTGCTTTTGCTTTTTCCAGCATTTCTTTTGCTGATACTAACATAGTGATTGCCCTCCTAAACATGAAAACTTTTCGTTAATTTTATAACTTGGCTCTATTATACAACAAGTTTGCCCAAAAGCCAATATTTTTTCTTTTTTTACTCTGCATTCAAGGCCTCCGGGGAGGTTTCCGGGTTCAGCACCAGCTCCATAGCATGTTTCTGCGCCTCGATCCTCACAAAGCTGTGCTCCCCGCCGTACTCGCCGTCCAGCGTCCAGGGAATCTCCTGGTTGGACTCGATCAGGATGCGGTCGGTTTTAAACGAATCGATCAGACCGGTCTTATCTTCTGCGATCAGCAAAGACGCGATAATCTCATTGAGTTCGATGGGATTTTTCGGGCGCTTGATCAAAGTCACTTCAAAAAGGCCGTCGTCCAGCTGTACGTCTTTTCCCGGAAGATTTTTAAAACCGCCCACCGAGCGGGCGTTGGTCACCATGCCGTAAATATATTCTCCCTCAAAGGTCCGCCCGTTGGCGTCCACCTTGATCCAGTAAGTGGGCACGTTCCAGATCCTCCTGGAGCCTTCCAGCAGATAGGCCAGATGTCCCAGCACGTTTTTCAGGTGCTGGTCCGTCTCATAGGAAACGTCGGTAAAAATGCCAAAAGCGGCGATGTAAATGAAATGTCCCTGATTGAACATTCCCACATCGCAGGAATACAGTTTTCCTTCAATGATGTCGCTGGCAGCCTTCACCATATCCTTGGGAATATCCAGACTGTTGGCAAAATCATTTGTACTGCCCGCAGGGATATAGCCGAGGGGAATCCGCTCCTCGCACTCCATCAGGCCGCCGACCACCTCGTCTAGCGTTCCGTCGCCGCCGCTGCACACCACCAGGTCCATCTCCGGGGCCAGTTCCTTGGTCTTCTCGTAAGCGTCGCCTGTCCCCTGGGTCGGGTGGGCAATGACCTCGTAGCCGCCTTTGACAAAGGTGTCGATGATCTCGCACAGCTTATTCTTAATCTGCGCCTTGCCGGATCTCGGGTTAAATATAAATAACAGTCGTCTTTTCATCTCCTGGTCTCTCCTTTCCGTCACGAATACTGCTGCTCACCGCCTCTGGCAGCAACCAACTCCAGACACAAATCAGAAAAGGCCAGACTGCGATGGCGTTTTTTCCATCAAAGTCTGGCCTGTCGTTCATGGAATCGATTATACTAACTCGATAACAACTTCCATGGCTGCATCGCCCTTACGCGGTCCGATTTTGATGATTCGTGTGTAACCACCATTACGTCCTTCATATTTCGGAGCGATCTCGGTGAACATTTTGTCAACCATGTCAACTTTCTTGGTATTTCTCTTGCGTCCTGCAGCTTCCTTCGGAACTTCTGTTACCGGGTAGAAAACTTTCAGCATCTGACGTCTTGCGTGCAGTCTGGACGGCATATCTTTCTTGATCTCTTTCTGCACTTCATCGTATACGGTAACTTTCTTTCCGTCCTTAACCTCTTTCACGCGTTTTCCTTCAGCGTCCTTGCGCGGAACCTTCGCGGTAACGGTTACGGTCTCGAAGTTATCTTTCTCTTTTACAGCCAGGGCGATCATCTTCTCTGCAATCTTGCGGATTTCTTTCGCTTTGGACTCAGTGGTCACAATTTTTCCGTGATACAGCAGATTGGTAACCTGGTTTCTCAGTAACGCTTTTCTCTGGTCAGATGTTCTGCCGAGTTTTCTATACTTTGCCATTATATTTTCCTCCATTTGTGGAACTCCGGGCCACGCTCGTCGGTCTTACTGGCAGGGAGTTGATATTCACAGCCGCACGTTTCCACGCAGATCCGGCGCGGACGGCTGCTTTTCTTCTACAAATTTCAAACGGAGCCAGTCTCCGCCGCGGAAACGGTCATCCGTACCCGCAGCGTTGCAATCCGGCATAGCCGGACGGCAGCTCTTGGCTTACTCTCCGTCCCCAGGACTCAATGAAAGTCCCAGTTCTTTTAATTTTGCCAAAACTTCTTCCAGGGATTTCCGGCCCAGGTTGCGGACCTTCATCATATCCTCAGAAGTCTTATTGCACAGTTCTTCCACGGTATTGATACCGGCGCGTTTCAGGCAGTTGTAGGAACGAACGGAAAGCTCCAGCTCGTCGATGTTCATCTCCAGAACTTTCTCCTTCTCGTTGTCCTCTTTCTCGATCATAACCTCGGCGGTCTTCGCATTCTCAGACAGGTCGATGAACAGCTTCAGGTGCTCGCTCAGGACCTTTGCCGCAAGGCTGACTGCCTCGTCCGGTTCCAGTGTGCCGTTAGTGTATACATCCAGGGTCAGCTTATCATAGTCGGTAATCTGGCCCACACGGGTATTCTGTACAGTCAGGTTTACTCTCTCTACCGGTGTGTAGATTGCGTCTACCGCGATCACACCGATGGGCATATCATCGCTCTTTCCTTTGTCAGCGCTGATGTAACCGCGTCCTTTGGTGATGGTCAGCTCCATGTACAGCTTGCTGTCGGCGCCGCCGTTCAGTGTCGCGATGACCTGATCCGGATTCATGATCTCGATATCCTGGTCTACCTGGATATCGGAGGCACGAACCACACCCTCACCTTCAAACTCGATATATGCAACCTTGGCCTCGTTTGTCTCGCTGTTGTTGCGGATTGCAAGGCTTTTCAGGTTCATGATAATCTCTGTCACATCTTCCTTGACACCAGGAATCGAACTGAATTCGTGCAGAACGCCTTCGATCTTTACCTGGCTCACTGCTGCGCCCGGCAGAGAAGAAAGCATGATTCTGCGCAATGAATTTCCAAGAGTAGTACCATAGCCGCGCTCCAGGGGTTCTACAACGAATCTTCCGTACTTCTTGTCATCAGAAATCTCTGTAATTTCAATTTTCGGTTTGTTAAAATCAAACACTCGAAAGCCCCTCCTTTTACATTGGTTGGCCGATTTACCCGTTATTATTTAGAATACAGCTCGACGATCTGCACTTCATCTACCGGAACATCGATGGCTTCTCTGGTCGGAGCCTCTTTTACGGTTCCTTTCAGAGCTTCCAGGTCGATCTCAACCCATTCCGGAGTAAGGCGTCCGCCTGTAACCTCCACGATCTCTTTATATCTCGGAGAAGATTTCTTGTTCTCTTTGATCTCGATCACATCGCCGGCCTTTACCTGATAGGACGGGATGTTTACGCATTTTCCGTTTACCAGAACATGCTTGTGGTCAACGATCTGTCTTGCCTCTTTTCTGGTTCTCGCCATTCCCATACGGAAAACAACGTTGTCCAGACGAAGCTCCAGCAGGATCATCAGGTTCTCACCTGTCTGTCCGGCCATTCTGTCCGCTTTCTTGTAGTAGTTGCGGAACGGTTTCTCCAGAACGCCGTAGATGAATTTTGCTTTCTGTTTCTCTCTCAGCTGAACGCCGTAGTCAGACATTTTTCTGCTGGATCTTTTCAGCTGTCTTGTGGATTTTTTATCAATACCCAGGTATACCGGATCCAGACCCAGGGACCGGCATCTTTTCAGGACTGGTACTCTATTTACTGCCATGTTCTTGACCTCCTAATCAGACTCTTCTACGTTTTGGTGGACGGCATCCATTGTGCGGAACCGGA
>JAGHIA010000018.1 GCA_017887445.1 Fusicatenibacter sp. | reverse complement strand
GAGCGTGTTTGAAAATTCATTCCTGCAATCTGCACGCCCCACTTTGCGGGGAATTTGCCCCAAAATCAGTCAGCGTAGCCCGCTACGCCTCCCGATTTTGGAACAAATTCCCCACAAACTGTGACGCACATCTTGCAGAAAGCAATTTTCAAACGCACTCTAGGCGCCCTCAAAAATTCAAAAAGGAGCAGACCCAAATGGAAAGAAGAAAAGCGAGAGAAGTCCGCATCGGCAGCCAGGTGATCGGCGGCGGGCGTCCGATCCTGATCCAGTCGATGACCAATACAAAAACAGAAGACGTAAAGGCGACGGTAGAGCAGATCCACCGCCTGGAGGCAGCCGGATGCGAGATCATCCGCTGCGCGGTGCCCACCATGGAGGCGGCCAGAGCGTTTTCTGAGATCAAAAAGGAAATTTCGATTCCCCTGGTGGCGGATATTCATTTTGATTACCGGCTGGCCATTGCCGCCATCGAAAACGGCGCGGATAAAATCCGTATCAATCCGGGAAACATTGGCTCCCGGGACAGGATCCAGGCGGTGGTGGACGCGGCGAAGGAGAGAAATATCCCCATCCGTGTGGGCGTCAACAGCGGTTCTCTGGAAAAGGAGCTGGTGGAAAAGTATCACGGTGTGACTGCCAAAGGTCTGGCCGAGAGCGCTCTGGATAAGGTAAAGATCATTGAAGATATGGGATATGACAATCTGGTCATCAGCATCAAATCCTCCAATGTTCCCATGTGCGTGCAGGCGCATCTGGAGCTGGCGGATAAGACGGATTATCCGCTTCATGTGGGCATCACGGAGGCGGGCACGCTGTTTTCCGGAAACATCAAGTCGGCAGTGGGCCTTGGCATTCTGCTGTACCAGGGCATCGGAGATACCATTCGCGTATCGCTGACCGGCGACCCGGTGGAGGAGATCAAGTCCGCGAAGCAGATTCTGAAGACTCTGGGCCTGCGTAAGGGCGGCATCGAGGTTGTCTCATGTCCCACCTGCGGACGGACCCAGATCGATCTGATCGGATTGGCCAACCAGGTGGAGACGATGGTCCAGGAGTTTCCGCTGGATCTGAAGGTGGCCGTTATGGGATGCGTGGTCAACGGCCCGGGCGAGGCGAAGGAAGCGGATATCGGCATCGCCGGCGGCAAGGGCGAGGGCCTGCTGATCAAAAAAGGCGAGATTGTGAGAAAAATCCCGGAGAGCGAACTTTTGAACGAGCTGAGAAAAGAGCTGGAACACTGGGAATGCGAAAAGTAAGTAACGATTCAGCCGGCTGGTAACAGTTCAGCGATGCTGAACGATCACACGCTTCGCGATGCACAGAAACTGCATTTCATGCAGTTTGGCGCTGCAGGCCTCGGGATTTTCGCACATTCTGTGCGAAAACACCTCGCGGGATAGTGGCAGGCTGAACTGTTACGCCGGCTGAACAGTTGTGCCAGACAGCTGTTGCGTGCAACGTTTTTTTGATTGAATGAATTGGAAGGAAAAGAGAGTTTGGAAGGAAACTTCCGGATTTACGATTATTGGCGCAGCCAGTGCGCCATGGAAGGAGAAATCATGAACAGAGAATTTCAGGAAGTATTTCCCGGCGTACAGGTGGAAAGCGGCCTGGAGGAGCTGCTGCAGGGTGTGGAGGTGCAGCGTGTCTCGCTGAGCAAAAAGAAAGACCTGCTGAGAGTTTATATGAGAAGTCCCCAGTGGATCCACAAGCGGTATATCTACCGGCTGGAGGAGCTTCTGAAACAGCAGCTGTTTGCGGATGTGCCGATCCAGGTGAAGATTATCGAGAGATTTCATCTGTCCGCCCAGTATACGCCGGAAAATCTGCTGGAGGTGTACGGCTCCAGCATCCGTATGGAGCTGAAGCGGTACAGTGTGTTCCTGTTCAATCTCTTCCATACGGCGCGGATCTCTTTCCCGGAGCCGGACGTTATGCGTCTGGAGCTGGCGGATTCTGTGATCGCCAGGGAGAAGGAAGAAGAGCTTGTGCGGATCCTGGAAAAGATTTTCTGCGAGCGGTGCGGGCTGGATCTGAAAATCTATCCGGAGCTGGTGGAACGGGAGGAGGAGAGCCGGGCCCTGAAAAACTCGGAAAAACGTATCGAGGAGGAAGCCAAGAACGTTCTTGCCCACACGAAGCTTGGCCGGAAACTGCTGGAGAGCCAGGAAGGCGTTTCCGCTGATGAGGAGACCGCTGAGGACGGACAGAAGCACGGGGAAAACGGCGAAGGGAAAAAGGACGCAAAAAATGCAAAGAGCGCATCCATCAAACGCGGGGAAAAATCCGCGGCCGGCGGGGCAAAACCCATCCGTGGAAACGGAAAAAGAGAGTTTCATGGAGGAGCAAAAGCCGGCTTCCGAAAGAGGAGCTTCGATGACGGAAAAAACCGCCGTTCTTCCAATCCGGACGTGCTTTACGGACGTGATTTTGAAGAGAACAGCGTGGAGATCGCGCGCATCGGCGACGAGGTCGGCGACGTGGTCATCCGGGGCCGGATCCAGAGTGTGGATACCAGGGAAATCCGCAACGAGCGGACCATCTACATGTTCACCATCACCGATTTTACCGATACCATCGGCGTCAAGATGTTCCTGAAAAACGAGGAAGTGCCGGAACTGGCCGCGGTGGTGAAGAAAGGAGCCTTCGTGAAACTGAAGGGCCGTACCACCGTGGATTCTTTCGACCGGGAGCTGACGGTCATGTCTGTCATGGGCATCAAAAAGAGCAGCGATTTTCGCGCCGGCCGCCAGGACACCAGTCCCGTGAAACGGGTGGAGCTGCACTGTCACACGAAGATGAGCGATATGGACGGTGTCACCGACGCGGCCCGGCTGGTCAAGCGGGCCTATGAGTGGGGCCATCCGGCCATTGCCATCACCGACCACGGCGTTGTCCAGTCCTTTCCCGAGGCGAATCACGCCATGGAGGACATCGACGGCGCTTACCGGAAGAAATACCAGGAGGAGCACCCGGAAGCCACCAAGGACGAGCTGAAGAAGGTTTCCGCCCCGTTCAAGGTGATCTACGGCATGGAAGCCTATCTGGTGGACGACCTGAAGGATATTGTCACCAACAGCAAGGGACAGAAGCTGGACTGTGCCTGCGTGGTGTTTGATATCGAGACTACCGGTTTTTCGCCGGTGGCGGACAAGATCATCGAGATCGGCGCTGTGCGCGTGGAGGACGGAAAGATCGTGGGAAGGTTCTCCACCTTTGTCAATCCCAAAACGCCGATCCCCTTCCGCATCGAGACGCTGACCCATATCAACGACAGTATGGTCATGGATGCGCCAACCATCGAGACGGTGCTGCCGGAATTTATGAAGTTCTGCGAAGGCGCCGTGATGGTGGCCCACAACGCCGGTTTTGATATGAGCTTTATCGAGCGCAACTGCCAGCTGCAGGGCATCCAGCGGGAATTTACCGTCGCCGACACGGTGGCTATGGCCAGGTTCCTGCTGCCGGGACTGAACCGGTTTAAGCTGGATACGGTGGCAAAAGCGGTGGGCGTCTCTCTGGAAAATCACCACCGGGCGGTGGACGACGCCGAGTGTACGGCGCAGATTTTTGTGAAGTTCCTGAAAATGATGGAGGAGCGGGATATTTTCGATCTGGACCAGCTGAACCAGCAGGGAAAGGTGTCGGAAAACACCGTGCGCAAGCTGCCCACCTACCATGCCATTGTGCTGGCGAAAAACGAGACGGGCCGGGTGAACCTGTACCGGATGGTTTCCGAGTCTCATCTGAAGTATTATAACCGCAGGCCGCGGCTTCCAAAAAGCGTATATCTGAAATATCAGGAGGGCATGATGATCGGCTCCGCCTGCGAGGCCGGAGAACTGTACCAGGCGCTGCTGCGGGGCGCGCCGGATACGGAGATCGCCCGTCTGGTGGACTTTTACGATTACCTGGAGATCCAGCCGCTGGGCAACAACGCCTTTATGATCAACAGCGAGGATGTGTCCGCAGTCAATAGCGAGGAAGATCTGAAGGAGCTGAACCGGAAGATCGTCAAGCTGGGAGAAAAATTTCATAAGCCGGTGGTGGCCACCTGCGACGTGCATTTTATGGACCCGGAGGACGAGGTCTACCGCCGCATTATCATGACCGGAAAAGGCTTCGACGACGCGGACAACCAGGCGCCGCTGTACCTGCGCACCACGGAGGAAATGCTGGACGAATTTTCCTATCTTGGCAGCGAGAAGGCGGAGGAGGTGGTGATCACCAATCCTCAGCGCATCGCGGACCAGGTGGAGAAGATCTCCCCCATCCGCGCCGGGAAATTCCCGCCGATCATCGAGGATTCGGACAAAACCCTGCGGAAAATCTGCTATGACCGGGCCCATGAGATTTACGGCGAGGAGCTGCCGGAGATTGTGTCCGCCCGGCTGGAGCGGGAGCTGAACTCGATCATCTCCAACGGCTACGCCGTTATGTACATCATCGCCCAGAAGCTGGTATGGAAATCCAACGAGGACGGCTACCTGGTAGGCTCCCGTGGTTCGGTAGGTTCTTCCTTCGCGGCGACCATGGCAGGGATCACGGAGGTAAATCCTCTGAGCCCCCATTATTACTGCGAGAAGTGTCATTATTACGATTTTGATTCCCCGGAGGTGAAGAAATTTGCCGGGATGGCCGGCTGTGATATGCCGGATGCCGTTTGTCCCAAATGCGGAGCGCCCCTTAAGAAGGAAGGGTTTGACATTCCTTTTGAGACGTTCCTGGGATTCAAAGGGAATAAGGAGCCGGATATCGACCTGAATTTTTCCGGAGAATATCAGAGTAAGGCCCACAAGTATACGGAGGTGATCTTTGGCGCGGGGCAGACGTTCCGGGCCGGGACCATCGGTACGCTGGCGGACAAGACCGCTTTTGGATATGTGAAGAATTATTACGAGGAGCGGGGACAGCACAAGCGCAACTGCGAGATCGACCGTATTGTGGAGGGCTGCACCGGGATCCGGCGGACCACCGGACAGCATCCGGGCGGCATCATCGTGCTTCCGGTGGGAGAGGATATCAATTCCTTTACGCCGGTGCAGCACCCCGCCAATGATATGACGACAGACATTGTGACCACCCATTTTGATTACCACTCCATTGACGCCAATCTGCTGAAGCTGGACATTCTGGGGCACGATGATCCCACCATGATCCGTATGCTGGAAGACCTGACAGGGATCAATGCCCAGGAGATTCCCCTGGACAACCGGGAGGTGATGTCACTGTTCAAAAATACGGAGGCGCTGGGACTTACGCCGGAGGATATCGGCGGATGTAAGCTGGGCTGCCTGGGAATCCCGGAGTTCGGTACGGATTTCGCCATGCAGATGCTGATTGACACCAAACCTCAGTATTTTTCCGATCTGGTCCGGATTGCCGGACTGGCTCACGGTACGGATGTGTGGCTGGGAAACGCGCAGACACTGATCCAGGAAGGAAAGGCGACGATCTCCACGGCCATCTGTACCAGGGATGATATTATGATCTATCTGATCGGAAAGGGCCTGGAGAGTGAACTGTCCTTTACCATCATGGAGAGTGTCCGCAAGGGCAAGGGCCTGAAACCGGAGTGGGAGACGGAGATGAAAGCCCATGATGTCCCCGACTGGTATATCTGGTCCTGCAAGAAGATCAAATACATGTTTCCCAAGGCCCATGCGGCCGCTTACGTTATGATGGCGTTCCGCATCGCCTGGTTTAAGATCTACTATCCGCTGGCTTATTACGCGGCCTACTTTTCCATCCGCGCGTCGTCGTTCTCCTACGAGCTGATGTGCATGGGAAAGGAAAAACTGGAGTATTACATGGCGGATTATCAGAAACGCTCCGACACGCTGACCAACAAGGAGCAGGAGACCTATAAGGATATGAGGAACGTGCAGGAAATGTACGCCCGCGGCTACGAGTTTGTGCCCGTGGATCTGTATAAGGCCCAGGCGCACCGGTTCCAGATCGTGGACGGCAAGCTGATGCCGGCGCTGGACACCATCGAGGGTCTGGGGGACAAGGCTGCCGACGCCGTGGTGCTGGCGGCCCGCGACGGACAGTTCCTGTCCAAGGACGATTTCCGCCAGAGAACAAAGGTCAGCAAGACGGTGATCGATTTTATGGCGGATCTGGGAATCTTCGGAGACCTGCCGGAGACCAATCAGATTTCGCTGTTTGATTTTCAATAAAAAAGAGAAGGTCAGTGACGTTGGAGGCGTCACTGACCCTGCGGAGAAAAAGGAGGGAAGAATTATCTATGACTGAGCAAAGGAAACCAACGCTGGATCTGCACTATCTGCAGAGACTTGCGGAGCTTTATCCAACCATCGCCAAAGCGTCCACGGAGATCATCAATCTCCAGTCTATTCTCAACCTTCCCAAAGGAACGGAGCATTTTATCACAGATATCCATGGGGAATACGAGGCGTTCTCCCATGTGCTGAAAAACGGTTCCGGGACGGTAAAGAAAAAGATCGACGACGTGTTCGGCCATACCCTGTCTTACCGGGACAAAAAGGCCCTTGCCACACTGATTTATTATCCCAAGGAGAAGATGAAGCTGGTAGCCAAGAGCGAAAAGCATATGGAGGACTGGTACCGGATCACGCTCTACCGGCTGATCGAGCTGTGCAAGTGTGTGGCCTCCAAGTACACACGGTCAAAGGTGCGCAAGGCGCTGCCCAAGGATTTTGCCTATGTGATCGAGGAGCTGATCACAGAGAAGCCGGAGGTGCTGGACAAGGAAGCGTACTATGACGCCATTGTGGACACCATCATTTCCGTGGGCCGGGCGGAGGAGTTTATTGTGGCCTTAAGCGAGCTGATCCAGCGGCTGGTCATCGATCATCTCCATGTGCTGGGGGATATTTACGACCGTGGGCCGGCGCCCCATAAAATCATGGACAAGCTGATGGATTATCACTCCCTGGACATCCAGTGGGGCAACCATGACATTGTGTGGATGGGCGCGGCGGCGGGACAGACCGCCTGTATCGCTACGGTGATCCGCAACAGTGTCCGCTACGGAAATCTGGACATTCTCGAGGACGGTTACGGCATCAATCTTCTGCCGCTGGCCACCTTCGCTATAGAGACCTACCAGGATGACGACTGCGAGATGTTCCGGATCCGCGGCAACAACCGGTTCGACACTTCCGAGAAAGCGCTGAACATGAAGCTTCACAAGGCCATCTCGATCATTCAGTTCAAACTGGAGGGACAGCTGGTGAAGAAATATCCATGGTTCCACGCGGACGACCGGCGGGTGCTGGAAAAAATTGACTACGACCAGGGGACCATTGAGATCGACGGCGTTTCCTACCCGCTCCTGGACAGGAACTTCCCCACCGTAGACCCGGCGGACCCTTACGCTCTGAGTGAGGCCGAGCAGAACGTGATGGAGCGGCTGACCGCGGCCTTCGAAAACTGCGACAAACTGCAGAAACATATGCTGCTTCTGCTGAACAAAGGCTCCATGTACAAGGTGTTCAACAACAACCTGCTGTACCACGGCTGCGTGCCCATGGACGAGAACGGGGACTTCCGCCAGGTGGAGATCTTCGGAAAGACCTACAGTGGAAAAGCGCTGTACGATGTGCTGGAGGTCTATGTGCGCAAAGCCTACTTTGAGGTAAATGAGGAAGAGCGGGAGCGGGGCAGAGATATCCTGTGGTTTATCTGGTCCAACCGCAATTCCCCGCTGTTCGGCAAGGATAAAATGACCACTTTCGAGCAGTACATGGTGGAGGACAAGACGGTACATAAGGAAAAGAAAAATCCTTACTATAACTTTCTGGGCAACGAAACGGTGATGAACCGGATCCTCGGGGAATTCGGCCTGGGGGAGGATGCCCATATTGTCAACGGCCATGTGCCCGTGCTGCAGATCGCTGGGGAAAGTCCGGTGAAATGCAATGGAAAAGTGCTGGTCATCGACGGCGGATTTTCCAAAGCGTACCAGGCCAAGACGGGAATCGCAGGCTATACGCTGATCTACAACTCTTACGGCATGATGCTGGTGGCCCACGAGCCCTTCTCCTCCTCGGAGGACGCCATTGAGAAAGAGACGGACATCCATTCCGACCGCATTATGGTAAAAATGACGCCGCGGCGGATGCTTGTAGGCGACAGCGACACCGGGCGGGAGCTGAAGGAACGCATCGGAGAGCTGATGCAGCTTCTGGCCGCGTACCGCAGCGGACAGATCATTGAGAAATAAGGGTAACCGCTGTAACAGTTCATTCAGGTCTGCGCAGACCGGATGAAAACGCAGCGCCAGAGCGTGTTGCAATGAATTGCGATGTGGGTTATAATCGGAGGGTAAGTTGTTATTGACAAAGGAAGAAGCAATAGGGTGAAAAACGTTGAAAAGAAGAATGGAACAGCTGGTAAACGGCAGATTTGAATATGAAGCGCCGCCCCTTGTGGTAACGGAACAGGAAGTCACCTTAACGCTGGACGAGGGGAAAAATTACCGCGGGGAGCTTCACGCGGGGGCGGCGGATGGACGAAGGATCAAAGGTCTGGC
Organism: Fusicatenibacter sp.; assembly: GCA_017887445.1. Lineage (GTDB taxonomy): Bacteria > Bacillota > Clostridia > Lachnospirales > Lachnospiraceae > Fusicatenibacter. The sequence continues at coordinate 9,210 of JAGHIA010000018.1, read as the reverse complement.
AGTGTCAGACCATCCAAGGATCGTGCTGGCGCAGGACCGCTTTGCGGGCAGCGCGTGTACGATTGTGTTCGGCATCGACACAGAAGGCCTTCACGACGGCGATCGTGTCAGCGGCACGATTGTGCTGAGCACAAATATAGAAGAGAGAATCATTCCCGTGACGGCAGCCATCCGGCAGCGGCAGATGAAAAGCTCCCGGGGTTATATCCGTACGCTGGAGGATTTTGCGCATCTGGCGTCGCGGGATTTCCGGGAAGCGTTCGCCCTGTTCACCAGGGATGCCTTCGCGGAGATGATGCAGAAGGAAAGCGACGATTTAAGGGCCTTGTATCAGGGATTGTCGCGGAATCCGGTGACCTACCAGCACCTGGAGGAATTTCTGGTGGCCGCAGGGAAAAAAGAGCCTGTGCAGCTGACCATGGGTGAGACAGAAAAGAAGCTCTGGAATGTAGAAAGATCCACAAAGGATACGGTATATCTCTACAAAAACACCTGGGGTTACGTCCGCATGGAGATCGACGTGGAGGGCGATTTCCTGGAGGTGGACAAAACCACCGTCACTTCGGAAAATTTCATCGGAAGCGTCTACGGACTGGACTATATCGTCCGCCGGGACCGTCTGGGCCAGGGGAAGCGGTTCGGAAAAATAACCGTCCGTAGCGTTCACCAGACGCTGGTGTTCGACGTGGTGGCCTCGGCCCATGGAGAGACCGTCACCCGCAGAGATCTTGAGCAGAACAAGCACAGGGCGGCGCTTTTGAAAGAATACCTGGCGCTGGAGACACACCGGATGGATTACCGCAGCTGGTACGACAGCGCCTGGAACCATGTGCGGGCCCTGCAGGAACTGGGCAACCACAGCACGATGCTGATGCTGGGGAAAGTGTTCCTGTATGACGCCAACGAGGAAAATCCCCTTGCCATGGAGATCCTCTGGGAGATACAAAACGGAAGATATCCGCTGAACAGTCCCCAGGAAGAGGCGCTTTTTCTGTTTTTCCAGAAAAAGATGAACCTGATCGCGCCGGAGCACCGGTCGATCGTCACGCGTCTTAGCGAGTGCTACCGGAAGGAGCCAAAGAACCTGATCCTTCTGCTCCTTCTGATGCGGGAGGACGACAGCTATCGGGTTTCCCTGGCAAAGCAGCTGTATGCCATGGAGCAGCTGTACCAGATGGGATGCACCAGTCCGTTCCTGTACCTGGAGGCCTTCAAGGTGCTGCAGCAGCAGGAAGGGCAGCTGCGCAGGCTGTCCGAATTTATGGTGCAGGTACTGCGGTTCGCCCAGCGCTATGGCCTGATGAGTGAGGCGATCCTGAAGCGGGCGGCGTATCTTTGCGGCCACCTGAAAACTTTTGATCAGGGCGTCTATGAATTCCTCAGCGGAGGCTACGAAAGGTTTCCTTCCGACGAAGTGCTGGAGGCGGTCTGCCGCCTGATCATGAAGGGGCAGCCGGGCCGTCCGGAATATTTCCGCTGGTACGCGCTGGCGGTGGAACGGGAACTTCACATTACGCGGCTCTACGAATACTATATCGAGACCATGGGAGAGGATTTTGATGGAATGCTTCCCCAGGTCATCCGCGTATACTTTACGTATAACAATGCCCTTAGCGGGCAGAAAAAAGCGTTCGTCTACGCGAACGTCATAAAGAACAAAGAAAAAGACAGAAATACCTGGCAAAGCTATCGGAAAGCCATGGAAGAATTTGCCCGCATCGAGGTGCAGAAGGGCAGGATCAACGACGATTACGCCCGGGTGTATCAGGAATTTCTGCCCATGCCGGGGGACACTGTCAGCGCCAGAGCGCTGGCCGGCGTTTTGTTTACCCACAGAGTGTCCTGCGAAAACAGAAACATCCGCCGGGTGATCGTCTGCCATCCGGCGCTGCGCCACGAGATGGTCTATCCGGTATCCGACCGCACGGCCTATATCCGCGTTTACGGAAAAGAGTCGCGAATCTTCCTGGAGGACGAAAAGAAGCGGCGGTTTGCCGTCACGATTCCTTACGAGGAACAGACGCTTCTGGAAGACGAAGTGCTGGCCCGCGCCTGTGGAGCTTTTGAGGTGGACAACCCTGGTTTGCTGCTTTATCTGTGCGGCGAGCGGGAGGAGGACGTGGAAATCTGCGAACAGAAGCTTGGCTGGTACCGGCAGGCGGAGCAGTCGCCGTCCTTTACGGCCAAGTACCGCCGGATGATACGGCGAAAACTTCTGGAGTATTACTGGGAGAATCTCGGGGAACCGCAGGTGGAGCAGGCGCTGCTGGAGCTGAACGATGAGGAATATATTCCGGTGAGCAAATCGTCGGTCATCGAGCTTCTCACCGCCGACGGAAAGTACGACCGGGCCTTTGCACTGGTGGAGAAATACGGCTATGAGGAGCTTTCCGATACCTGCGTCCTGCGCCTGACCAGTCATCTGATCATGAACCGGGAGTTTCAGCAGGAGGAGATGCTGCTGTCCCTGGCGGATTATATTTTCCGCCGCGGCCTTTACGACGAGGCAGTGCTGCGGTATCTGGAGATGCATTACCGCGGCAGCGTTGCCGCCATGTGCAGGCTGTGGGAGAAGGCGAAGGGCTTTCAGCTGGAGACCTACCGGCTGGACGAGCGGATTCTGACCACCGTGATGTTTGTGCGCGCATGGCCGGAAAACGGCTGCCGGATCCTGGAGAGTTATATTGCCCAGACCGGCCGGGAATTGGTAGTGATGGCGTATCTGACCTATCTCTCCATCGGCTATTTTATGGAGAAACGCCCGCTGGAAGAGCCGGTGTTCGCGTGCATCGAGACGATTTTCGGACGGGGCTGGGAGATGGAGGAGATTTGTGCCCTCGCCCTTTTAAAACATTATTCCGAACAGCCGCGGCTGACGGAGGAACAGACCGGTAACGTGCGCCGTCTCCTTCACCGTTTTACACAGGAAGGACTGAGGTTTTCGTTCTATCAGAGTTTCCCGCGGGAGCTGACCCAGACGTATCAGGTGGAGGACCGGGTGTTCGTGGAGGAACGATATCCTGCGGACAGCAAGGTGGCCATCTGCTACCGGCTTTCCGGTATGGAGGAATGGAAATCCGAGCCTATGCGCAATATGTACCAGGGCATTTTTGTCAAGGAATTTCTGCTGTTCTATGGAGAAAAGCTGGAGTACCGCCTGATCTGCGAACGCGGAAAAGAGCGGTGGGAGTCTGAGCCAAAAGAGATCCATATGACCCAGACCCAGGGAGACGGCCGCAGCCGTTTCCGGATGCTCAACCAGATTCTGGCGGCAAAGACCGTGGGAAACCAGGAAGAAACCAACAAAGCGCTGCGGCAATACCTGGAGAAGGACGCGCTTGTGAAGGCGTGCTTCTCTCTTGTGGAATAAGTGACGGAGACGGCGTAGCGATCCGGATGGTTACGAAGTGATAAAGTTTAGCGCCATGAAAGAGGTAAATATGGAACTGAAAAATTTGATACTTGGGTTTGACTTTGGGGAAAAGGAATCGCAGATCTGCTGCTACAGCCGCGTGGAAAAGGACGCGCTGTCCGTGCAGGTGCGGAAAGGTTCCATCGACGAGGAGTTTCCCACGACGCTGTTCAAAAAGCCGGGGGAAGACCGGTGGTACGCCGCCGACGGGGAAAAGCGGGAGGACACGGAACTTCTGGAGGTGGAGCATCTCTATGAAATCTGTATGAACGACCGGCCCTGCATGATCGAGCATACCGCCTACGCGCCGGGAGAGCTGCTGGCAGTGTTTCTGAAAACGTCTCTCCAGGCGGCGGGCGTCATCGAGCCGGGCCTTCAGATCGCGGGGATCACGGTGACGACTCCAAAGCTGACCCGGGCGTTTGTAAAAAATCTGAGACATGCCTATGAATTGCTGGGGATTCCCCGGGGACGCGCGTATCTTCAGGAATACACGGAAAGCTTTTATTACCATACCCTGTACCAGAAAGCCGAGCTTTGGAGCCGCAGCGTCGGTATGTTCCGTTTTGAGGAAAACGACGTGACGTTTTATTCTCTGTCGGTGAACCGCAGGACGAAGCCTGCCACCGTGTCTGTGCGGGAGGGCAAGCATATGAAGCTTCACGAGATGGCCGCGGACCGGGACAAAGATTTTGCGCGTCTCATCAGCGAGTCCTTTGAGAACGAGATTTATTCCAGCGTTTACCTGGTAGGGAACGGCTTCGACCGCTCCTGGGCGGGAAATTCGCTGAAGCTTCTGTGCAGGAACCAGCGCCATGTGTTCGGAGGAAATAATCTTTTCGCCAAGGGGGCGTGCTTTACGGCCCGCGAAAAGGCGGAGGAGCGCAGCCTGAAGGGATATCTGTTCCTGGGCAGCGACCTGGTGCGCCACAACGTGGGAATGGAGATGGTGATCTCCGGCTCGCCGGCCTATTATCCCATGATCCAGGCGGGGGTCAACTGGTATGAGGCGGAGAAAGAGTGCGAGCTGATCCTGGACGACACAGAGGAGCTTGTGTTTGTGGTCAGCGATATGGAGAGCGGAAAGAAAAACCGCTACACCATGCGCCTGCCGGGGCTGCCCTGCCGTCCATCCCGCACCACGCGCCTTGGCCTGAAGCTGGAATACGATTCCCCGAAAAACTGCCGGATCACGGTGGAGGATCTGGGATTTGGCGAGATGTTCCCAAAGAGCGGCAAAATCTGGCATGAAACCATGGGGGAGGCGTCGAAATGAGCGGATATATTCTTTGTCAGATCAAGCGGGCAAAAATTCCATACTACATTGTAAACATCAGCACGAATATTTATTCCATCGAGGAATTATGCTACTATATGTATCACAACATCTACCTGCTGGACGATACGATCATCAACGAGCAGCTGTGCCAGTGGCTCAGGGACGAGCTCCATCTGCGGAGACTGTACCAGAAGCTGTACCCGCTGCTGGATGAGCGCAGCAATATGGGAGAATTTATCCTTCCGGTGTTCAAGGAGATCAACTACCTGACCCACGACCAGTTCAAGGAGATGAACGAGCGGCTGAAGCGTTTCGAGGAGCAGCCGGAGGTTGTCCGCCGGAAGCTGAAAGGGGATTATCTGGTCGAACACGAAAAATACATGAACGCCATCCGGGTCTACCAGTCTACGCTGGAGGACGCCAAAGATACGGTGATGGGCGAGCAGTTCAGCGGAAGCGTGTACAACAATATGGGCTGCGCCTACGCCAGCCTGTTTCAGATGGAGGAAGCGCAGGAGTGTTTCCGCCGGGCCTATGAATCGCTCCACTCCAGAGCGTCTCTGAAAAGTTATCTGTTCGCGGTACACATGAACAGCGGCAGAGAGGCTTACGAGAAGCTGGCGAATCAGCTGGAAGTGGACGCGGAGACCCGTAAAGAAATGGACGAACAGATGGCAGGCGCCATGAAGGTGGAACTTCCAAGAGACCTGGACAGCGCTCTGGCCGCCTGGACCAGGGATTATCATAGAAATACCGGTCTTTGAAGCCGGCGCAGGGCCTGTTTGAACATTCATTCCTGCAATCTGCGCGTCCCACGTTGTGTGGAACGTTCAAACACACTCCGGGCGGGACTGTTACTAGTTTAAAGAAAAGAGGAAAACGAATTTATGTTAGATGTATGTCTGTTGGGGACAGGCGGAATGATGCCGCTGCCCAGACGCCGTCTGACTTCCCTTCTGACCCGTTACAACGGCAGCAGTCTTCTCATCGACTGCGGGGAAGGAACGCAGACGGCGGTCAAGGAACGCGGCTGGACCTTCAAACCGATCGACACGATCTGCTTTACCCATTACCATGCGGATCATATCAGCGGACTTCCGGGTCTGCTTCTCACCATGGGAAACGCGGACCGTACCGAGCCGGTAACGATGATCGGGCCCAAAGGCCTGGAACGTGTGGTAAACGCGCTGCGGGTTATCTGCCCGGAGCTGCCTTTTTCCATCCGCTTTATCGAGCTTACGGAGCCGGAGGTGAAGCTTGAACGGAATGGTTACCAGATCACGGCGTTCCGGGTGCAGCACAACGTGGTGTGTTATGGTTACACGTTGGAAATCCCGCGAAAAGGGAAATTTGACGTGGAGAGGGCCAAGGCTCAGAATATCCCCATGCGCTACTGGAATCCTCTGCAGCAGGGGCAGACCGTAGAGACGCCCGAGGGAATCCTCACGCCGGATATGGTGCTGGGGCCCGACCGCCGGGGGCTTAAGGTGACATATTGTACCGATACACGCCCGGTGGAGCGGATCGCCGAGCATGCCGCCGGTTCGGACCTGTTCATCTGCGAGGGAATGTACGGAGAGCCGGACAAAGCGGCGAAAGCGAAGGAATACCGCCATATGACCTTCACCGAGGCAGCCAAGCTTGGACAGAAAGCGCAGCCCCGCGCCATGTGGCTGACACATTTTTCTCCGTCCCTGGTATATCCGGACCAGTATCTGGAGGATGCGCGGAAGATTTTCCCGCCTATTGAGACGGGAAAAGACGGAAAGACGGTGGAATTGAACTTTGAGTAACGATACAGCTGGCTGAATTGCTGCAAGTTTAAGTGACTATTCAGCCAGGCCTGCGCATTTACTGCGCAGACCGTATGAAAACGTAGTGCCTGTAGGCATCCGGCCCATCGCGAAGCGATTTTCCATGGGCGGATGCCGTAACGATTCGGCTGGCTGAATCGTTACGAATTTGACGAGCAGAGGAAAGAAAATCATGAGTGAAAATAAGAAAACCTGTAAAATTCTCGCCATTGAGAGTTCCTGCGACGAAACGGCCGCCGCAGTCATCGAGGACGGGCGCACTGTGCGCTCTAATATCATCTCCTCGCAGATCGACCTTCATACCCTGTATGGCGGAGTGGTTCCGGAGATCGCCTCCAGAAAGCATATCGAGAAGATCAACCAGGTGGTGCAGGCGGCGCTGGACGAGGCCGGCGTGGCTTTGCAGGAGCTGGACGCCATTGGTGTGACCTATGGCCCTGGTCTGGTGGGCGCGCTGCTGGTGGGCGTGGCGGAGGCAAAGGCCATTGCCTATGCGGCGAAGCTTCCGCTCATCGGCGTTCATCATATCGAGGGCCATGTATCGGCCAATTACATTGAGCATCCGGAACTGGAGCCGCCGTTTCTGTGCGAGATCATATCCGGAGGCCATACCCATCTGGTGATCGTAAAGGATTACGGCGAATTTGAGATTCTGGGCCGTACCAGAGACGACGCCGCCGGCGAGGCGTTTGACAAGGTGGCCCGCGCCATCGGCCTTGGATATCCCGGCGGACCGAAGATCGACCGCCTGGCGAAAGAAGGAAATCCCAGCGCTATCCCGTTTCCGCGGGCGCATATTGAGGAAGCGCCCTACGATTTCAGCTTCAGCGGCCTGAAATCGGCGGTGCTGAATTATCTGAACCAGGCGAAAATGACAGGCGCACAAGTCAATCGGGCCGATGTGGCCGCATCCTTTCAGCAGGCCGTCATCGACGTGCTGGTGCGCAACGCCATCCAGGCGGCGAAGGATTACCATATGGAGCGTCTTGCGATCGCAGGCGGAGTGGCTGCCAACCGGGGACTTCGCGCGGCCATGGAGGAAGCCTGCCGGAAAGAAAATATACAGTTTTACTATCCGTCGCCGGTTTACTGCACGGACAATGCGGCGATGATCGGAGTGGCGGCATATTATGAATACCAGAAAGGCACCCGCCACGGCTGGGATCTGAACGCGGTGCCGAACCTGCGCCTGGGAGAGAGGTAAAATGGAAAGAAAACATTGTACTGCGGTGGTGCTCGCGGCGGGGAAAGGAACCCGCATGGGGACCAGCGTGGCAAAACAATATCTGGATCTTGGAGGGCGTCCGGTGGTAGCGTATGCGCTGGAGGCTTTTGAACAGTCGCCGCTGATCGACGATATCCTTCTTATGGTAGGAGAGGGCCAGCAGGAATACTGTGAAAAAGAACTGGTGCAGCGCTATGGATGGAAAAAAGTGAAGAAGATCTGCGTGGGCGGCCGCGAGAGATACGAGAGTGTCTGCCGTGCCATCGAGGTTCTTATGGAAAGTCCTGAAATCGGAAACAGAGACGGGTATGTATTCATCCATGACGGCGCCCGTCCGTTTCTGACGGAAGATATCATCCGGCGGACCTTTCAGGCGGTACAGCAGTATCAGGCCTGTGTGGCCGGAATGCCGGTGAAGGATACGATCAAGCTGACAGATGCCCAGGGGAATATTGTGCAGAGTCCGGACCGCAGTCTGGTCTGGCAGGCGCAGACTCCGCAGGCGTTTTCTGTCCCGCTGCTTGCGGAGGCATTTCGCAGACTGATGGAAGGCGATCCGTCGGGAATCACCGACGACGCCATGGTGGTGGAAAGTCAGATGGGAACTGCCGTCCGCATGGTGGAGGGCAGCTATCAGAATATCAAGATCACTACGCCGGAGGATCTGGCCGTCGCCGAAAGCATTCTGCGGTCCAGACAAAAATTGTCGTAGCTAAAACCATCATAAAAAAGGCCGATTGAAAAAGTAACTTCCACTTTGTAAGAGTAACTTCTATTCTGAAAAAGTAAATTCTACCTCACAGAGGAAAGATATCATAAAAAATGCAAAAAAAATGAAAAATATGGTTGACATATGAAAACAAAACGATTATAATACACTTTGTCTTCACGCGAGACAAGCTTGCTGTGAAGAAAAAGAGAAGATAGCGTTCGGCGAGTCCGAGGTTTGAATTCATGTATGGAGAGGTATCGAAGCGGTCATAACGAGGCGGTCTTGAAAACCGTTTGTCCGAAAGGGCGCGTGGGTTCGAATCCCACCCTCTCCGTTTCAACCAAATCTTTTCTGAAAACTGAATACAGATATGATTCAGGCAATGTGGAGAAGTACCCAAGCTGGCTGAAGGGGCTCCCCTGGAAAGGGAGTAGGTCGTTAATAGCGGCGCGAGGGTTCAAATCCCTCCTTCTCCGTTTGTTGGATTCCATTCAACAAAATTCCGGATTTCATCCGGAAAATTTATTTCGGAAAAAGCTTGACAAAAGCAAGAAGCTGAGATAAAATGTAAAAGTTCGCTGAGGACAGGAAACGACACGAAGCGGCATGAGAGTTTTGAAAATCGAAACTCAAAAAACTTTTGAAAAAAGTTCTTGACAAGCACAACTGCTTATGATAAACTAAGCGAGTTGCTGCTGAGGCAGGAACGGCTCCTGAAAAACGGAGCGGACCTTGATAACTGAACAGTGAAACACATCCTCGAAAGTT
>JAGHIA010000153.1 GCA_017887445.1 Fusicatenibacter sp. | reverse complement strand
GATATGATCTGGCACAGGCCGGACCGGACAACCATTTCCAGGGAGGAGTTTGACCGGAAGGTGGGACAGATCATGGGGACGGAGCAGTGGATCCTTGACGGGAATTATCTGCGCACGCTGGAGATCCGTCTGGCATCGTGCGACACGGTATTTTTCCTTGACTATCCGCTGGAGGTCTGTCTGCAGGGGGCCGGGGCGCGGATCGGAACGCCAAGGGAAGACCTGCCGTGGGTGGAAACGGAGTTTGACCAGGAGTTCCGCCAGTGGATCCTTGATTTTGCCCGGGACCAGCGGCCGGTGATCCTGGAACTGCTGGAAAAATACCGGGAGGGCCGGGAAGTTTACATTTTTTCAGACCGGAAGGACGCGGAGGAGTTCTGGAACCGGCAGCAGTACTTATAAGTGCGATGGAAGTGTAACAGTTCAGCAAACTCAACGGTTACGTGGAAGTAACACTTCAGCATTGCCAAACCGGCAGAAACCATGAAAGGACAGTAAAATGAAGACATTAGTAATCGCGGAAAAGCCTTCGGTGGGCAGAGACATTGCCAGGGTGCTGGGATGTCAGAAAAAGGAAAACGGTTATCAGGAGGGCCCGGCATATGTGGTGACCTGGGCGCTGGGCCATCTGGTAACACTGCAGGACCCGGAGGACTACGATAAAAAATACAAGGAATGGAAACTGGAAGCGCTTCCCATGATGCCGGAGCGTTTGAAAACGAAGGTGATCCCTCAGACCGGAAAGCAGTACCGGGTGGTGGCGGGGCAGCTGGAGCGGAAGGATATCTCCCGGGTGGTCATCGCCACAGACGCCGGACGGGAGGGGGAACTGGTGGCGCGGTGGATCCTGGAGAAGGCCCACTGCAAAAAGCCCCTGTCCCGTCTCTGGATTTCCTCAGTGACCGACAAGGCGATCCGGGAAGGCTTCGCCCATCTGAAGGACGCCAGGGAGTACGAACCGCTGTATCACGCGGCGGTGTGCCGTGCAGAGGCCGACTGGCTGGTGGGGATCAACGCCACCAGAGCGCTGACCTGCAAATACAATGCCCAGTTGTCCTGCGGCAGGGTGCAGACACCCACGCTGGCCATGATCGACCGGCGGGAGCAGGAGATCCGCGGCTTTGTGCCGGAGCCGTATTACAGGATCACGGCCGCGGCCGGCGGCGTGGTCTACAGCTGGAAGGACGCCAAAAGCGGCGGAGGCCGTACCTTTTCCAAAGAGCGGGCGCAGGCGGTTGCCGACGCGGCCCGGCAGGGGGTACTGACCATCCGGAACGTGGAAAAGAAAGAGAAAAAGTCCCCCGCGCCTCTGCTGTATGACCTGACAGAGCTGCAGCGGGACGCCAGCCAGAGGTTCGGCTTCTCGGCAAAGCAGACGCTGAATCTGATGCAGAGCCTTTACGAAACCCACAAGGTGCTGACCTATCCGCGGACGGATTCCCGGTATCTGACCTCCGATATCCTGCCCACCATCCGGGAACGGCTGGAGGCGGTGAGCGTGGGGCCGTACCGCGAAGCGGCGGCGAAGGCCAGGAAGCAGAAGCTCCCGGCGCATCCCGCCTTTGTCAACGACGGGAAGGTTTCCGACCACCATGCGATCATCCCCACCGAGCAGTTTGTCCAGCTGACAGCCATGTCGCCGGACGAGCGGAAGATCTACGACCTGGTGGTGCGCAGATTTCTGAGCGTGCTGCTGCCGCCCTGCGTGTACGAGGAGACCTCTGTGACGGCGGTGATCGGGGACGAGACGTTCACGGCAAAGGGAAAACGGATGCTCCAGCCAGGCTGGCGGGAGCTGTACGGCCAGGAGAGTTCCACTGGCCTGGAGGCTTCCGGTGAGTCCGGCGACGAGGAGGAGACGGGAAGCCAGAATCTTCCTCTTCTGGAAGCGGGCCAGAAATTCCCCGGGGTCAAAGTGACCGTCCGGGAAGGAAAGACAAAACCGCCGGCCAGGTTCACGGAAGGGACGCTGCTGGCCGCCATGGAGAATCCCGTCCGCTATATGGAGTCCCAGGACGCGAAGATGGCAAAGGTTCTCGGCGAGACCGGCGGCCTTGGAACAGTGGCCACCCGCGCGGATATTATCGAGAAGCTGTTCAACAGTTTTCTCATGGAAAAACGGGGAAATGAAATTTATCTCACCTCCAAGGCAAGACAGCTGCTGAAGCTGGTTCCGGCCGACCTGAAAAAGCCGGAGCTGACGGCAAGCTGGGAGATGAAGCTGACGGATATCGCAAAGGGACGGGAGAAACCAAAGGCGTTTATGGAGGAGATCCGTTCCTACACAGAGGAGCTGATTCAGGAGATCCGCCAGGAGGAGGGAACCTTCCGCCACGAAAACCTCACCAACAAAAAATGCCCGTCCTGCGGAAAGCGGCTGCTGGCGGTCAACGGGAAAAACGCGAAGCTTCTGGTCTGCCAGGACAGGAACTGCGGCTACCGGGAAACGGTATCGCGGCTGACCAACGCCAGATGTCCCAACTGTCATAAGCGCATGGAAATGGTGGGAAAAGGACAGGACGCCGTCTTTGTGTGCAGCTGCGGCCACAAGGAGCGGATGGATAAGTTTGAGGAGCGCAGGCAGAAAGAAGGAAGGGGCGTCTCGAAAAAAGACGTAGCCCGCTATCTGAAACAGCAGAACAAGGAGGCCCAGGAGCCGGTGAACAACGCGTTCGCCGAGGCGCTGAAGGGAATCCGGCTGTGATGTCTGAAAAAAGAAGTCTGGAAGTGAACTTCCGGATTTATCAATATTTACCAATATTTACTGGCGCAGCCAGTGCGCCATGAGAGGAGCAAGTCTGGAAGTAAACTTCCAAATCTACCATTATTGGCGCAGCCAGTGCGCCACGAAAGGAGAAAACATGCTGATACCAAGATATTATGAAGACCTCAGCGTACTGCATCTGAACACCATGCCGAACCGCGCTTACTATGTGCCGGCGTCGGTTCCCATGGATACGGTGGGAGAGAAGCGAGTGGCTTCCGACCGTCTGATGCTGCTGAACGGTGGATGGAAATTCCGCTATTATGAGAGTATTTATGATCTGAAGGAGGCCTTTTATGAGGAAGGCTTCTGCACGGATGGTTTCGATGAAATTCCTGTGCCCGGTGTGTGGCAGAATTACGGCTATGACCGTCATCAGTACACCAACGTGCGCTACCCGTTCCCCATGGACCCGCCGTATGTGCCCCAGGACAATCCCTGCGGCGCCTATGTGCATACCTTTGTTTACCAGGAAGATCCCCAGGCGCCCAGAGCCTGTCTGAACTTTGAGGGTGTGGATTCCTGCTTTTATGTGTGGCTCAACGGCGCCTTCGTCGGCTACAGTCAGGTGTCTCATTCCACCAGTGAGTTCGACGTGACAAAATACCTGAAAGAAGGAGAAAACACGTTGGCTGTCCTGGTGCTGAAATGGTGCGACGGAAGCTATCTGGAGGATCAGGATAAGTTCCGCATGAGCGGGATTTTCCGGGACGTGTATCTTCTGCGGCGGCCGAAGCAGGGAATTTTCGACTATTTCCTGAAAGCCGCGCCTGCAAACGGATACAGAGACGGAACCATCGACGTGAAGTTTACGTTTCTGGATCAGCCGGTGCCGGTGCGCTGCAAAGTGACCGACGCCCAGGGCGGTCTTGTGGCGGAAGCGGAAACCGAAGGGGACTCTCTGCATATGGAGATTTCCGGCGCCCATCTTTGGAACGCGGAGGAGCCGTATCTCTACACCATCGTCTTCGAGACGGAGCAGGAAGTGATCACGGATCATGTGGGAATCCGTGAGATTCATGTGGAGGGAAATGTGGTCTATATCAATGGACAAAAGGTGAAATTCCATGGGACCAACCGCCACGACAGCGATCCGGTGACCGGTTTCACCATCAGCCAGGCGCAGATGATGAAAGACCTGACGCTGATGAAGGAGCACAACATCAACGCCATCCGTACCAGCCATTATCCCAACGCCCCGCATTTCTATGAGCTGTATGACGCCATGGGATTCTATGTGATCGACGAGGCGGACAATGAAAGCCACGGGACCATGTGCCGCTATATGGAGGATTCCAGCTGGGAAAATGCCAGCAGACACTGGAACGAGCCCATCGCCGACAACCCGGCGTTCACGGAAGCGACGGTGGACCGGACACAGCGGTGTGTGGAGCGGGACAAGAACCGCCCAAGCGTGGTCATCTGGTCCATGGGAAATGAGTGCGCTTACGGCTGTACTTTCGAGGCGGCGCTGGAGTGGACAAAGAAGTTCGACGATACCCGTCTGACCCATTACGAGAGCGCCCTGTACACCTCGGGAAAACGTGACTATAACTTTGACAATATCGACCTTTACAGCCGTATGTATCCGGCGCTGGAGGAGATCCACAAATATGAGCAGGAGGACGGGAGAAAACCCTTTGTCATGTGTGAATTCTGCCACGCCATGGGCAACGGCCCGGGAGATCTGGAGGATTATTTCCAGGTCATCCAGCAGTACGACGGCGTCTGCGGAGGCTTCGTCTGGGAGTGGTGCGACCATGCCATCGATCTGGGAAAGACCATCGACGGTCGGAAAATGTACGCTTACGGCGGCGATCACGGCGAGTATCCCCACGACGGGAATTTCTGCATGGACGGACTGGTTTACCCGGACCGCCGCGTACATACGGGACTGCTGGAATTTAAAAATGTTTACCGTCCCGCGCGGGTGGTTTCCTTTGACCAGGAAAGCGGTACGGTGATGCTGCACAATTATATGGATTTCCTGAACCTGAAGGAGTATCTGACGGTTTCCTGGAAGGTGCTGTGCGACGGTGTGGCTGTGGCCTGCGGATGCGTGGAGGACCAGCAGGTTCCGGACATCCCGGCCCACCAGGAGGGAAGCTTCCGGATTGACGCGCCGGTTCCCGAAAAGGGCAAGGCTGCGCTTATTCTGTCCTACGCGCTGAAAGACGCGAGGGGTGTGCTCCCGGCAGGCTTCGCTCTGGGATTCGACGAGGTGCCGCTGAAAACGGCGGAGAACGTCAACCAGACGGCCAAGGCTGTGCTGGCCGGGGAGAGCGCGCTGGCAGATGACGAAGCGGACGGTTCTTTCGCTGTTCCGGAGGTTGAGGAAGAAGACGCGTTCGTGATCGTCAGCGGCGATGGCTGGCGTTACGTTTACGACAAGCGGAAAGGTGTGTTCGCGAAGATGGTATACGGCGACCAGAATCTTCTGGAACAGCCGATGAATTACAATATCTGGCGCGCGCCTACCGATAACGACCGGAACATCAAACATCAGTGGATGGACGCCCAGTATGACAAGACCATGGAACGGGCGTACCGCACGGAAGTATCCGCGGCGGACGGCTGCGTGGTGATTGAGAGCGATGTGTCTGTGGCCGCGGTTTATGCCCAGAGGATCCTGGAGATCCACGCGGTGTGGACGGTGGCAGGCGACGGCACAGTGGATGTGCGGCTGGATGTGGCGAAGACACCCCAGTTCCCCTTCCTGCCAAGATTCGGCCTGCGGCTGTTCCTGCCCAAAGCCATGGACCAGGTAACCTACTGCGGCATCGGCCCCTACGAGAGTTACAGGGACAAGCGGCAGGCGGGATATCACGGAGTGTTCCGTTCAGATGTGGCGGGACTTCACGAGGACTATATCCGTCCCCAGGAAAACGGCGCCCATGACGACTGCGATTATGTGATCGTGGAGAGCGACCACCTGGCGCTGACGGCGGCCGGGGCCAAGACCTTCGCCTTCCAGGCATCTGAGTATACGCAGGAGGAGCTGACCCAGAAAGCGCATAATTATGAGCTGGAAAAATCCCCGTATACGGTGCTTTGTCTGGATTACCGCCAGAGCGGGATCGGCTCCAACAGCTGCGGACCGGTGCTGCGGGAGGAATACCGGCTGAGCGAGGAGAAGTTTGTGTTTGAACTTCGCATGAAGCCGGAAGCGAAATGAAACAGAAAGTATCCGGCGCGCTGCGAAGCGATTCATAGAAAGCAGAAAGCATCCGGCGCGCTGCGAAGCGATTCATCGGAAACAGAAAGTATCCGGCCTGCTGCGAAGCGATTTTCAATGGCCGGATGCCGTAATGATTCCGCTGGCTGAATCGTTACAAGTAAAGGAGAAGAAAGAGGCGGTATGAGCAGCAAAGAAATTCTGTGCCGTTCAGGGCGGCCAAAGATCTACTATCTGCAGGAGGAAGAAAACGGTCTGTTTTTACATACCGTTACCAGGGAAGCACCGGCGGAGCGGATTTTTTCCTGTTATGTGGTCGATTCCCCGGAAGAAGACGGAAAAACAAGTTCCTGGCGGGTGAGCAGCGCTGCGGTGTTTTGCGCAAAGGTTGGGGAAGCGGCATCATGCCGCGGCGGACAAAGCTATGGCGCGGCGCTCCTTCTGACGGGGGACGAAGAGTTGCGGATCGACGCGTACGAGAACGTTCCCCACTGTAATATCCTCGGCGAAACCATGTGCCTGGATATCCCCAATGGGGCGGAGTTTGAGGAGGCGGTTTTCCAGTTTTACTGGAGGACGCTGATTCCCTCTGTGATCGAGCGCACGAAAGCAGCCGCGTATCCTGTCCGGGACGGATATGTGCTGAGTACCCTGCAGGAGGAAGTATACGCGGGAACCTATCCCGATGTGGACCATGAATTTCAGATAAAAGGGCGGATCGGAATGATGGGCCGCTTTGACCTGGATGTGGTCCGCAGGATGCTGGAGCTGCAGCTGAAATTAATGCGGGAGGACCCGGAGCATAAATGGAGAAATCCCTGCTCCCTGCAGCCGGGCGGCGAGCGGGAGTATGAGGTGCGAAGGAGCAGCATGGACGGCGCCGCCAACGCGGAGATGTTTCTGCTGACCGGAAATATCGAGATTGTGACCTCTGTCTGGCTGTATCTGGCGGCATCTAAGGACTGGGACTGGCTGAAACAGCACAAGGAGGAGCTGGAGCAGGTCCTGTCTCTCGTGGAGGATTCCATGGACGGGCAGGGGCGGCTCTGGTCGGATGTGTATTATGAGGACCAGGTGATCAAGGACGGAAGCGTGTGCGCGGCGGCCGCGTTCGCGGCGCAGGCCATGAAGGTTATGGCCGATCTGGAGCGCATTGCCGGCGACCGGGAGAAAGAGCGGAAGTATCGGGGACTTTCCGAAACGCTGGCACAGACGCTGGTGCGGGAATTCCCCGCAGGCTTCTGGGATGGGACCAACGAAAGGTTTCTGGACTGGATCGACAGAACGGGGACTGGGCATGACCATATCCATCTTCTGGCCAACGAGCTTCCGCTTCTGTTCGGGTTCGCCGCGCCGGAACAGCAGGCGGCGGTGGAACGGCTGATAGAAGAAAATCTCGGCGAGTTTCAGCGTTTTCCAAGTTTTGTGGCGGCGAGGATCCAGGATTATACCCAGTCGGAAATCGGCGACGGAGGTCCTTACGATCTGTGCGCCGCGGGAAGATACTGGTGCTGGGATTTCGCTTACTGGGCCTGGAAGAAGCAGCCCAGGATCCTGGAGGAGCAGCTTCTGAAAGTGTGCCGTCAGGCGAAGCTGGACGACTATCTTATGGGCGAGCGCTATGACATGAACCATGTATATTATGTGGGCGGAAAAAACTGGCATGGAGCGGAACGGTATTACGAATATCCCTGCGTGTTTCTGTGGAACCTGCTGCATGTATATCTTGGCGTCCGCCCGGATATGGAGTGTGATCTGCGCCTGGAGCCGGCGCTGCGAAAAAACGGAAGAGTCCGGCTGGACGGAGAAAACCAGAAGGTAGAATATACCATTCAGGACGGTCAGCTGTCGGTGAGAAACCTGGCGGACAGAGCGAGAACGTTTGCCGTCTGCTGGAAGGACGTGGAGCAGGTATTGCGGCTGGCTCCCGGCGAGACGGCGGCGGTGTAAGTCTGAATCATTAGTGAAAAGAATGTAACAAATGGCGTAACGGTTCCAAGAGATGAACTGCCCAGCAATACAGCCATTGGAACCGTTACTGAACTACTATACGATAAATAAGCTGCCAGAGTGTGTTTGAAAATTGCTTTCTGCAAGATGTGCGTCACAGTTTGTGGGGAATTTGTTCCAAAATCGGAAGGCGTAGCGGGCTACGCTGACTGATTTTGGGGCAAATTCCCCGCAAAGTGGGGCCTGCAGATTGCAGGAATGAATTTTCAAACACGCTCTAGGCAGCAGGAGGAGAAAAAAATGAAAATAGCAGTCACATATGATAACGGAAATATTTTTCAGCATTTTGGAAGAACAGAGTATTTCAAGGTATACGAGGTAGAGGATCAGAAGGTCATCTCCAGCCAGGTGATCGGTTCCAACGGCGTCGGTCACGGAGCGCTGGCCGGACTTCTGGCAGAGCAGGCGGTGGACGTGCTGATCTGCGGCGGTATCGGCGGCGGCGCGCAGGCTGCGCTGGCAGATGCGGGCGTTGAACTCTGCGCCGGAGCTCAGGGAGACGTGGACCAGGCGGTGGAGGCTTATCTGAGCGGAGAGCTGGTAAACACCGGGGCCAACTGCGACCACCATCACGGCGAAGGCCATTCCTGCGGAAGCCACGGCGAGGGCCATTCCTGCGGAAGCCACGGCGAGGGCCATTCCTGCGGCAGCCACGGAGAAGGCCATTCCTGCGGCGGCCACGGGGAGGAGCATTCCTGCGGCAGCCACGGAGAAGGTCATTCCTGCGGCGGCCACGGAGAAGAGGATTCCTGCGGCGGCTGCGGCGACGGGGATGGCGGCTGTGGTTCCGGCTGCGGCGGCTGCGGAGGCGGACAGCCGCAGCTGACCGGACGGAACGTGGGAAAAACCTGCCGTACCCATTACAGAGGCACCTTCAACGACGGAACCGTGTTTGATTCCTCCTATGACCGCGGGGAGCCGCTGGAGTTTATCTGCGGCGTCGGCCAGATGATCCGTGGATTTGACGCGGCGGTGGCGGATATGGAGGTCGGCCAGGAGGTGGACGTTCACCTGATGCCGGAGGAGGCCTACGGAATGCACGATCCCAGCGCGGTGTTTACCGTTGAGATTGCCCAGCTTCCCGGTTCTGAGGATCTTGAGGCAGGCCAGCAGGTATATCTGACCAACCAGTTCGGACAGCCGTTCCCGGTGAAAGTTGCGGCCAAAGGAGCCACGACCATCACCTTCGACGCGAACCACGAGATGGCGGGCAAGGAGCTGAATTTCCACATTGAGCTGGTTGAGGTGGAAGGAAGGGATTAAGGGCATGAAGAAATTTATCGAAGAATTTAAAGCGTTTGCCCTGCGTGGAAATGTGATGGATATGGCGGTGGGTGTCATCATCGGAAGCGCCTTTTCCGGGATCGTGACATCCCTTACCGACAATTTTATCAATCCGCTTATCAGTCTTGTGACGGGAGCGGCCACCTATGACCTGAGGGATCTGGCGGAATTCGCTTCCAACTTTTTTTCATCGGTGATCAATTTTTTCATTCTGGCGCTGATCCTTTTCTGCCTTCTGAAGGCGGTCAACAAGTTAATGTCCCTTGGACGGAAGCCGGAGGAGCCGGCAGCTCCAACAACGAAGACCTGTCCTTACTGCATGAGTGAGATCCCGGAACAAGCCGTTCGATGTCCTCATTGTACGTCGCTCCTGGAAAAGGAGCCTGAACTACCCGGGGATG
>JAGHIA010000152.1 GCA_017887445.1 Fusicatenibacter sp. | reverse complement strand
CCACTTTTTTGAAATATCTATTGACAGATACCCTGTACTGGTATATCATGAACATATGAACAATCATTCATATGTTCAGATTAGAATTTTTCTACACGTCGGAGATTGGAGGAATCTTATGAGCCAGGAGCAAACTTCCATACAACTGAAAAAGAAAGTATACATCATCGAAAATCTGGACTGCGCCAACTGTGCCGCCGCCGTGGAACGACGGTTGAACGCAATGCCGGAAATTTCCGAAGCAACTCTCACGTTTGCAACCAAACAGCTTCGGATCACCGCCCAGGACCCGGATGCGATCCTTGAACAGGTACGCGCAGAAGCCGCTGCCGTGGAACCGGGCGTGGAAATCTATCCACGGGAACGCAGACGCCATAAAAACACCGTTGCTTCTCCCGCAGAAGAACCGCATGCAGAACCATCCCATAACAGCGGAAGCTGTGGATGTGGATGTGGGCATGCGCATGCGCATGAGCATCATGAACACGGGCATACAAATGGTGAAGGCTGCGAATGCGGACATTCCCACGGAGCTGAAGCCGGGTACCATGAACAACACAAACACGAACATCACCATGTGGAAACCTGCGGATGCGGACACAAGCACGAACATGAGCATAAACATGAACATCATGAACACCACCATGGCGAAACCTGCGGATGCGGACATGAACATTCGCCGTCGGCTGCCTCTGCAGAACCCGCCGCACGATCCAAAACTCCTGTTTCCGCCTCTGCAGTCAGAAAAGTTTATACCATAGAAAATCTGGACTGCGCCAACTGCGCCGCCGCTGTGGAGCGAAAGATCGCGGCCATGCCGGAGGTCCAGGAGGTAACGCTTACATTTGCCACCAAGCAGCTTCGGATCACCGCCGAAAACCCGGACGCACTTCTGGACAAGATCCGGAAAACTGCCGCCTCTGTGGAACCGGGCGTGGAAATTTATCCAAGAACCAGAAACAGCCGTTCCGGCTCTGTCTCCGCACATGACGGTTCAGAGTTCTCCGCGTCTGCGGCGGCCGGCGCTTCCGTGGAAACAGATATGCTGGCAGCACAGGGAAGTTCCGCCGCCAACCATACTGCCGCGTCTTCCGAAGACCCGGATGCCGCCAAACCGAAAACAAAAAAATCGCGTCTCAGCAAAGAAAATCAGAAAGATCTGATCCAGATCCTGATCGGCGCCGTTTGCTTTGCCGGAGGGATTTTCCTGACTACCGCAGAGCTTGTGATCCCGGCGGATGTGATCCTGCTGGCCGGCTACCTGCTCCTTGGCGGAAGGATCATCCTCACCGCGCTGAAAAACCTGGCCAGAGGAAAAGTGTTCGACGAAAACTTCCTTATGAGTCTGGCGACCGTCGCGGCCATCTGTATCGGAGATTTTAAAGAGGCCGTCGGCGTCATGCTGTTTTACCGTGTCGGCGAGCTCTTTGAGGAAATCGCCGTGGAGCGGAGCCGTTCCCAGATCATGGAGGCCGTGGATATGCGCCCGGAAGTGGTGACAAAAATACACGGCAATCATACCCATGTGATCCCCGCCGAGGAAGCTGAAATCGGAGACATTCTCCAGATCCGCCCCGGCGACCGGATTCCGCTGGACGGAACCATCGTCGATGGAGAAAGCCGCATCGATACCTCTCCGGTCACAGGCGAGCCGGTGCCGGTGACAGTAAAAGCCGGCGACGCGGTCGTTTCCGGCTGCGTCAATACCTCCGGACTGCTGAAAATGCGTGTGGATAAGGTTCTGGAGGAGTCCATGGTCACAAAGATCCTGGATTCCGTGGAAAACGCTGCCGCCAGCAAACCGCAGATTGAGCGCTTTATCGCCCGTTTTGCCCGGGTATACACACCGTTTGTGGTGATTCTCGCACTGCTGACCGCCATCGTTCCCTCCCTGTTTACCGGAGATTGGAACTACTGGATCTATACCGCCATCACCTTCCTGGTCATCAGCTGCCCCTGCGCTCTGGTGCTCAGCGTTCCGCTGGCCTTCTTCTCCGGAATCGGAGCCGGAAGCAAGCGAGGGATCCTGTTCAAGGGCGGCGTTTCCCTGGAGGCAATGAAAAATGTCCGGGCCGTCGTCATGGACAAAACCGGAACCATCACCGAGGGAAACTTCCTGCTTCAGGAAGCTGTGCCTGCAAAAGATACGGACGCGGACACGCTGCTTGCGCTCTGCGCATCCTGTGAGCAGAATTCCACGCACCCGATTGCCCAGAGCATCCTCGCCGCCGCAAAAGCCAAAGGACTTTCCCTGGAGGCACCGTCAGAAGCGGAGGAGATTGCCGGCCACGGAATCCGTGCGGTTCTGCCCCAGGGCGAGGTTCTCTGCGGAAACCAGAAGCTGATGGAACGTTTCCATGTGCAGGGCGCCGCATCCTCGGCCGGCTACGGCACCGAAGTGTTCGCGGCCCTGAACGGAACATTCCTGGGCCATCTGGTGATTGCCGATACCATCAAGGCAGAGGCGGCGGATGCTATTTCGGCCATCCGCTCCAAAGGCATCGTCACCGCGATGCTCACCGGCGACGCCCAGGAAAACGCCGACGCGGTGGCCCGTGAGACCGGCATCGACGAGGTACACGCGCGCCTGCTGCCTCAGGAAAAGCTGGAGGCGCTGCAGAAGATCCGCGCGGCCCACGGTTCCGTGATGTTTGTGGGCGACGGCATCAACGACGCTCCGGTGCTGGCCGGCGCGGATGTGGGCGCGGCCATGGGAAGCGGCGCGGACGCGGCGATCGAGGCGGCGGACGTGGTCTTTATGGCCTCCCGGCTGGACGCTGTGCCCAAGGCCCTCCAGATTGCACACGCTTCTCTGCGCATCGCGCGTCAGAACGTGGTGTTCGCTCTGGTCATCAAGGCGCTGGTCATGGTCCTGGGACTTTTCCACTTCGCCAATATGTGGATGGCTGTGTTTGCCGACACGGGCGTGGCAATGCTCTGTGTGCTTAATTCCATCCGCGTGCTTTATCGGAAGGACTGACGGCAAAGGTTTTACAGACTTCATCGTACATCGGCCAACTGAGTTGTTATGGCACCCATTCATCGGAAATCAATAATCGCCATGCTTCGACATTTTTTTCGGATTTTATAAAATGCGATTTTAGATTATTTCCGATTCTTTTAGAAAATGGACATACTTTCAACACATTTATTTCTTATACTGTATTACAGATAGTTGATTAACCACTCACTATCTCCCCCCTCATTAGAAAACCGCGATATGCCAAGGTATATCGCGGTTTTTGTTTTGATTTAGCCCTTATCTCCGGGGCCGTGTCTTTTATAAAAACCTCTCTAATTTCCAAAAAATTCTTCTAACACTCTCCCCCATTTTTTGTGTATGATAAAAACAATCACAAATGGTTCATTGCGGATGCGTTCCGCAGGAAAGGAGAACAGACATGGTAAATCTGAAAGCAAACCCTTACTACCTGTCCGACGAGGACATTCAATGGGTGGAAGAAACCATTGCAGCCATGAGCGCCGAGGAAAAGGTCGGACAGCTTTTCTTCCAGCTGACTGCCTCCCACGACGAGGAATACCTGAAAGAGCTGATGGAAAAATACCATCTCGGCGGCTGCCGCTACAATCCGGCCCCCGGCAAAGCGATCCAGGAGCAGAACCGCAAGCTGCAGAAATACGCGAAAGTTCCCGTATTTATCGCCTGCAACACGGAATCCGGCGGAAACGGCGCCTGCGCCGACGGTACCCTGATCGGCTCCGGCGTTAAGATCGGAGCCACGGACAACGAGGACTATGCGTTTGCCCTGGGAAAAATGTCCAACGAAGAAGCTGCATCCATCGGCTGCAACATGGCGTTTGCCCCGGTCTGCGACATTGCCTATAACTGGGAAAACACCGAGATCATCACCCGCGCCTTCGGAAATGACCCCAAGCGCGTGGCGAACATGAGCGCCGCTTACCTGAAAGGCGCCCACACGAACCCGGGATTTGCCTGCGCGGCAAAGCATTTCCCCGGCAACGGACAGGATTTCCGCGACGCCCATCTTTCCAATAACGTCAACTATTTCACCGTGGAGGAATGGGACAAGACCTACGGAATGGTTTACAAAACGCTAATCGACAATGGTCTGGACGCGATCATGGCCGGCCATATTATGCTGCCCGAGTATGCGAAGGCCATTAACCCGGATCTGAAGGACGAAGATATGATGCCTGCGACGCTGAGTCCGGAGATCATGAAGGGACTGCTCCGCGACCGTCTCGGCTTTAACGGCATGGTTGTCACCGACGCTTCCCATATGGTCGGCATGACGGACCGCATGAAACGTGCCGAGATGCTGCCCTGCACCATCAACGCCGGATGCGATATGTTCCTGTTCTTCAACGACCCGGAGGAGGATTTCACCACCATGCTGAACGCCTACAACGACGGAACGATCAGCGAAGAACGCATGACAGAAGCGCTCACAAGAATCCTCGGCCTGAAGGCCCACCTGGGACTGCACAAAAAAGCAAAGGAAGACCTGGTGCCCCAGCCGGAAGCAGCGGAACAGACGCTTGGAAAAGCGGAATACAAAGAAATGCAGAAGGCCATCAGCAACGACTGTATCACCCTTGTCAAATACAAAGATCCGGAGGTACTTCCGCTGACACCGGAACGTTATAAGAGAATTATGATCGTTCATATCAAAGCGGCGGAAGGCGGCATGGCTTTCCTGATGAAAGCCATGGGCGGCGGAGCAAAAAAGAGTCCCGCTGAACTGCTGAAGGAGAAACTGTGCGCGAAAGGATTCGACGCATTTATCTATGAAAGTCCGCTGGACAAGATGAAAAAGCAAGTGGAAGCGGGCGAGAAACCGGACCTGAATATTTATTTCGCGGGCAAAAACGCCATCGCGGATTTTGTGAAGGATATGGATCTTGTGATCACGCTGTGCGACGTTTCCAGCGGAAGACCGAGCTTTGGCATGTCCAAGGGCGGCGGAGAGATTCCGTGGTATGTGTTTGAGCTTCCGGTGGTTGTGATCGGATGCGGACAGCCGACCATGCTGGCGGATATTCCGCAGGCGCGGACTTATATCAACACGTACGACGCGGAAAATACAACGTTTGACGCGCTGGTGGAGAAGCTGGCGGCTGGCGCGGACGCGTTTACGGCGGTGGATCCTATCGACAGCTTCTGCGGGCTGTTTGACGCGAGACTTTAAATAAGCGGACGAAAGCGCCCGGGGCCGGCAAACGTGCGGCGCGGCGGGCGCTTTCTGTCTTTGAGGGGCGGCCAGATGAGGGCGGATGGTTTGTATCGCTGCCTGGCCTGTTGCTTGCAGGAATAAATGTTCAAACACGTTTTAGGATGTGAAATCCTTCGCCTGACCCATCCGCAGGGCCTTCCGGCCTCTAAGATTTTCTCCCACGTCCGCAGATGCCCGCCGCGCCGCACGTTTGCAGGCCCCGGGCGCTTTCTGTCTTTGAGGGGCGGCCAGGTGAGGGCGGATGGTTTGTATCGCTGCCTGGCCTGTTGCTTGCAGGAATGAATGTTTAAACACGCTTTAGGATGTGAAATCCTTCGCCTGCCCATCCGCAGGGCCTTCCGGCCTCTTAGATTTTCTCCCACGTCCGCAGACGCCCGCCGCGCTCGCACGTTTGCAGGCCCCGGGCGTTTTCTGTCTTTGAGGGGCGGCCAGGTGAAGGCGGATGGTTTGTATCGCTGCCTGGCCTGTTGCTTGCAGGAATGAATGTTTAAACACGCTCCAGCATTTCTGCCAGGAGGCGGATGTATTCGGGGGTGGTTCCGCAGCAGCCGCCGATGACTCCGGCTCCGGCAGAGACGAGGGTCTGCATGTGGCGGGCGAAATCCTGGGCGTTCATGCTGTAGACGGCTTCGCCCTGGGGGGTGATGACGGGAATGCCGGCGTTTGGTTTGGCGATAATGGGGATCCGGGCCACTTTGGCCATACTGCGCACCACTGATTCCAGCTGATCCGGCCCCAGAGAGCAGTTGATGCCAACTGCTGACGCTCCCATTTCCTGCAGGGTTTCCACTGCCTCTGCCGCAGTGCCGCCGAACAAAGCGGTACCGTCTGCTTCTACGGTCAGGCTGCACATTACCGGAAGGTCACAGACGGAGGTTGCAGCATCCAGAAATACACAGGTTTCTTCTACGCTGAGCATGGTCTCCGCCCCCAGCAGATCGACCCCTGCATTGGCCAGCGCGGTAATCTGCTCCGCATAGACATCGTAGAGTTCCCCATAGGTTAAATCCCCTTTTGGTTCCAGCATTTTTCCAGTGGTTGAGAGGTCTCCCGCGATCAGTCCTTTTCCTGTGCCCACGGCTTCTTTTGACAGTGCCACCAGCCGCGTGTTCAGTTCTTCCACACGGTCCTGGCATCCGAAGGTTTCAAGGCTGATACGGTTCAGGGCAAAGGTTGGCGCATAAACGATCTGACTGCCTGCCGCCAGGTATTCTCTCTGCAGCGCAAGAAAGATATCCGCATGCTCCAGTGTCCATAATTCGGTGCTGACTCCCTTGGGCATTCCAGCTTTCATCAGGTTGGATCCGGTCGCGCCGTCCAGAAGGATGACTCCTTCGGCGGCAAGTTGTTCAAATGCTTCTTTTGTCATTGGGTCGCCTCCTCATTTTCATAGGTTTCCGCAGTCTGCTGCGGGATTTTCGTAACGATTCCGCCGGATGAATGGTTACAGTTTTCGGGATAATATTTCGGCAGCCACCGTTTGGTGACTGCCGGTCCTGTCAGATATCCGCTTCATAATTCCTGCGGACCGCGGCATTGTCAAACCTCCGCCGTCCGGGCATTATTCTGCCGCGCTGTCTGTGTCCGCAGTGCTATCTGCGCTGCTATCTGCTGCGCTGTCTGTATCTGCGGCACTGTCTGCGCTGCTATCTGCCGCGCTGTCTGTATCCGCAGTGCTGTCTGCGCTGGTATCTGCCGCGCTGTCTGTATCCGCAGTGCTGTCTGCGCTGCTATCCGCCGCGCTGTCTGTGTCCGCGGTACTGTCGGTGCTGGTTCCATCGGCGCTTTCCTCCGAGGAATCAACGGTCATGGTATAGAGATCATAGTCTGTGACTTCCAGCTTCTTCCATGCTTTTTCCACGGAAATATCGCTGGCCTCGATCCACTCGTCCAGCAGATCGCTGTATGCTTCGCTCTGGCGTTCCTGTACAATGGACTCTTTTTCACTGTCTGTGGCCTCGCGGTCGAGAACGCTGTCCATACGCACGACATAGTAGGCATCCTCACCTTCAATCACGTCTGCATAGATTTCTCCGTCGCCAAGGCTTTCCGCCGCTTCCAGCAGCGCCTCGTCCAGGGTCTCATTGTCAGCGCCGAAAGTCGTCTCGGAATATGTCAGATAAACTTCATCCGTATCTTCCGTGTCCTCAGTATCGGCGGAATCCCCTGAAGTATCTTCTGTGCTGTCAGACGAGCCGGCATCATCGGAGGTGTCTTCCGAATCCTCCCCCTCACCGTTCGCCGCTTCTTCGGCACGTCTCTCTTCGTTCAGTTTGTCATTGAGCTGTGTTCTCAGCTCGGAAAATTCCGCGGTAGCCGGGTCTTCTGACGCGTTCAGCTCGTCCATGAAACGCTGGGCGATCTGCTTTTTCTCCGCTTTTTCCTCATCTGTCAGCTCCACCGTCTCGCCGTTTTCATCGATCTCCGTGCCTGCAGTGGAAACTTTGACATAGCTGATGCGGGACTGCTTTGCCTCCTCGTCGCTGACCTCCGTGTCCACATTGGCGACCATCGGGTCGTACATTTTTGTCTGGATCGCATATACTTCGATGACATCCTGAATATCTTCCTGGGTGACCCCAAGCCGGGTCAATGTCTCCGCGTTGTTATCCTCCATAAACGCAGCGGCGGCTTCCGCTGCTCCCGAAGCCTCTTCCTCAGACAGAGAAACATTGTACTCCGACGCATGCTGTCTCATAAGAAACGCCTGCTGGATGGAGGTCAGCGCGTCCTCCTTCAGATTTTCCCCGACCGTAGGACTGTCCTCGTCGCTCTCATCGGCAAGCGCATCGAAAGACAGGGTATAGCTCTGTCCCATCATGGAACTCATCATGGAATAATAATTGACCATGGTCGCCTGCTGATAGCGCAGCATGAAATTCGCCTTGCCAAGATTTATCTCTTCATCATTGATGACCATCGCCGTCTGGGTTCCGTCCACCACCGTGCTGTCTCCGCACCCGGCCAGGCCGGCAGCGGCTACCGCAGCTGTGAGGATGCCGCAGACAACTTTTGCACTTGTTCTTTTCATATTGCTCCTTACCTCCGTACCGTTTTTTACGGTATTCTTGTATTTTTTTGCCAGGATGAGCGTGTAGATACGCTCCAAGGCATAACAGTCGAATCAATTATACCTTCTTTTCACAAAGACGGCAACTTTTTTCACAAAAACTTCACGAAACTGGGACGAAACCGCGACGAAACCGTGGGAAGCGGACGGGATGCCAAAGGCCAGAAATAAGGCCTGGGCCGTCGCCCTGTGGGTTTGGCGGGCATCTGTGGGGAGGCGGGAAAATCTTAACGGGCCGGAGACGTTCCGGACGGGGCAGATTCCGTGCTGCCAGCACGGCATCTGCGGCGCACTGAGACGGGAATGCATCAGGCATTCCTGTCGAATTGCGCCGGTCCCCGTCCGGAACGCCTCCGGGCCGTTTAGATTTTCCGTCTCCCCACAGCCGCCCGCCAAACCCACAGGGCGACGGCCCAGGCCTTATTTCGTCCGCCCTCGCACACCCTACCGCGCCAACTCCCGAAGCGCCGCCACCACCTGTCTGGTGCGTTCCAGGTAGTCGATTTTTTCTTTCGGTGTCTTTCTCCGCGGCCGGAACAGGAAATACGGCGTCTTATCCGGCTTGAAGGTCAGCTCGTCCCGGAACTTTTCCATCACTCCCGGGATTCCTGCCGCGTCCACCCGTGCGCGGTTGTGCATGGTGATGCGCATGGTCCCCTCCATCTGCTTGATCTCGGTGATCCACGCCTTATGAGCCATGGCCTTCAGATCGGCGACAGCCAGCAGGTTCTGCACGGTTTTCGGCGGTTCGCCAAAGCGGTCCATAAGCTCCTCCAGCATATCTTCGTACTCTTCGCTGTTTTCGATGGCTGCGATCCGCTTGTAGGTGTCAAGCTTCAGGGCCTCGTTGGTAATGTAGCTTTCGGGAATGTAAGCGTTGACGGCAATATCGATGGTAGTCACAAAATCCTCGGCCACCTCAATGCCCTTGGCTTCCTGTACGGCCTCGCTGAGCATTTTGCAGTACAGATCATATCCCACCGACTCCATATGGCCGGACTGTTCCGCGCCCAGAAGATTTCCCGCGCCGCGGATTTCCAGGTCGCGCATGGCAATTTTGAACCCGCTGCCCAGCTCCGTAAATTCCCGGATGGCGTGAAGACGTTTTTCCGCCACCTCCTGCAGCATCTTGTCTTTACGGTACATCAGAAACGCGTAGGAAGTTCTGTTGGACCGTCCCACACGTCCCCGCAGCTGATACAGCTGGGACAGTCCCATCCGGTCGGCGTCGTGGATGATCATGGTGTTGACGTTGGAGATATCCATGCCCGTCTCGATGATCGTGGTGGACACCAGAACGTCGATCTCTCCGTTGATGAAACCATACATGATCTTCTCCAGCTCCCGCTCCTTCATCTGCCCGTGGGCGAAAGCCACGTTGGCATCGGGCACAAGTTTGGCGACCATGTTGGTCATCTCCGCGATGGACTGCACCCGGTTGTACACATAATACACCTGCCCGCCCCGGGCCAGCTCCCGGTTGATGGCCTCCCGGACCATCTCCTCGTTGTACTCGCAGACAAAGGTCTGGATGGGTACGCGCTCGCCGGGCGCTTCCTCCAGGATGCTCATGTCACGGATCCCGATCAGACTCATGTGCATGGTGCGGGGAATCGGCGTAGCGGTCAGGGTCAGCACGTCCACATCTTTCTTCATCTGTTTGATCTTTTCCTTGTGGGTCACGCCGAAGCGCTGCTCCTCGTCGACGATCAGCAGTCCCAGATCTTTGAAAGCCACATCCTTCGACAAAACTCTGTGGGTACCGATCACAATGTCCACCAGGCCTTTTTTCAGGTCCGCCAGCGTCTTTTTCTGCTGGGTGGGCGTCCGGAACCGGCACAGTAAGTCCACCCGCACAGGGAAATCCTTCATCCGCTCCACAAAAGTATTGTAATGCTGCTGGGCCAGAATGGTGGTGGGTACCAGATAGACCACCTGCTTGCTCTCCTGCACTGCCTTGAAGGCCGCGCGGATGGCCACCTCTGTCTTGCCGAATCCCACGTCGCCGCAGATCAGCCGGTCCATGACCTTGTGGCTCTCCATGTCTTTTTTTGTGGCCTCGATGGCAGCCAGCTGGTCCTCCGTCTCCTCAAATGGGAACAGTTCCTCGAATTCCTTCTGCCAGACAGTGTCCGGGCCGTACTGAAAACCTTCCGCAGCCTGTCTCGCCGCGTACAGCCTCACCAGGTCTTTGGCGATACTTTTTACCGCCCCGCGCACCTTGGTCTTGGTCTTTATCCATTCCTGCCCGCCCAGCTGGTTCAGCTTCGGTGGTTTCGCCGTATCCGACGAGGCGTATTTCTGCAGCACGTCCAGCTGTGTGGCCAGCACATACAGATTTCCGCCGCCCGCGTATTCGATCCTGATATAGTCCTTCAGCACATGGTCGACTTCGATCTTCTCGATCCCCCGGTAGATGCCAAGACCATGGTTTTCGTGGACCACATAATCACCCACCGACAGTTCGGAAAAGTTGTGGATCTTCTGTCCGGTGTACTGGGATTTTTTGCGGTTCTTTCTCCGTTCTTTTCCGAAAATATCCGATTCGGTGATCAGAACAAATTTCTGCATGGGATACTCGAAGCCGCGGCGCACGTTTCCGTGGATCAGCATGATCTCTCCTGGCTGCAGCGTCCGCTCCGGGTCCTCGCTGTAAAACGCCGGCAGCTCTTCCTCCTGCAGATCCTGGACCATACGCTGCGCCCTGGTGCGGGAGGGACAGACCAGGATCATCCGGTAACCTGCGCGCTTCCATGCCTTCAGATCTTTCACCAGCACCGGAAACTGATTGTTGTACGGATTGACGGATTTCACCGTGACCGAATATTCCCCCGTGACCTTCCACTCATTTTTTCTCAGGTCCATAAGGCTCATGGCCACACAGTTTCTCCGGCTCAGTTCCGCGCACAGCGCCGCCGTCTCCTCCATCAGCTGCGTCTGTCCCGGCAGAAGATAGCCTTTCTCCAGACGGTGGGCCATGCTCTCCCGGAACTCCTCCGTCAGAACCTTGGAGCACTCCAGGATCCGGTTGGGTTCGTCGAGAAAAATCCTGGCGTTTTCCGGGAAATACTCCAGGAATGACACAGGCTCCGGATAAAAGTACGTCAGGTACTGCTCCGCTCCGGTAAAATCCAGACCGCTGTCCAGCAAAGAACAGATTTCCTTTGCGCCCTTCTCCACCCGCGCGCCTTCCTCCGTCAGCATCTGGTCGCGGAAATATTTCTGCTGGCGTCCGGCCTCTTTCCGGATGGCCGCCTTTCCCCGCTCCAGGGCGTCTTCCGTGAGCAGCATTTCCGTGGCCGGATAGATGGTGATCTCCTCCAGATTCTCGATGGAACGCTGACTCTCCACGTCAAAACTGCGGATGGAATCGATCTCATCTCCCCACAGCTCGATGCGCCACGGATTTTCCTCCGTCAGCGGGAAAATATCCAGAATACCGCCGCGAATGGAAAACTGGCCCCAGCTTTCCACCTGCGCTTCTCTCTCATAGCCCAGGCGTACCAGCTCGTTTTTCATCTTGTCCAGATCCAGCTCGCTGTCGCTTTTCAGATGGATACAATGCTCCTGGAAAATTTCCAGCGGCAGCAGCTTATCCATACAGCCGCCGACGCTTGTTACCACAGTCAGAGTCTTTCGCTCCAGAATCGCCTGAATCACCCGGATCCGCTCCCGGGCCAGCAGATTTCCGCTGATATCCGCCTGGTAGAAGATCAGATCCTTGGCCGGATAGTACAGCACCTCCGGGTCATACAGCCGGAAATCCTCGTACAGTTCTCTGGCTTTCAGTTCGTTCTCCGCGATCAGCAGACGAAACGGCACATCCTGGGACAAACCCGCCGCCAGATGCGCCTTCTGTGAATCCAGCGCGCCGGTCACAGACACGACGCCCCGGTTGGTTTTCAGCTGACGGATCAGATCGTCGAAACGGCCGATCCGCTCCAGCGGTTCCAATAACGCCTTCATCCAAGTTACCTTTCTACCTTCCGGTTATACTCGTTCATCGCCGCATCCGTCTCGCCGGCCACCATCAGTTCCAGAGCCTTGGCCGCATGGGCGATGGCCTCGTCCACCTGCGCCCGTTCCTGTCTGGAAAACGGACTGAGCACATAGTCGGCCAGATCCCATTCCTTGGGCTTCTCCCCGACGCCGATCTTGATCCGCTGAAATTTGTCCGTGCCCAGATTGGCGATAATATTCTTGATCCCATTGTGGCCTCCGGCGCTTCCCTTTTTGCGGATGCGGATCTGCCCCGGCTCCAGACTGATATCGTCGTATACCACAATCAGCTCCTGCTCCGGGTCGATCTTATAATAATTTACCAGCTCACGCACCGACTCGCCGCTGAGATTCATATACGTCATGGGCTTTGCCAGAAGCACCTTCTGCCCGGCGAGCAGTCCTTTTCCGTACATTGCCTTGTGGCCAAGTCCTGAAGACGGGATATTGTATTCGTCCACCAGGTAATCAATGGTATCGAAGCCTACGTTGTGCTTCGTCCCCTCATATTTTCTTGTGGGATTTCCCAAACCTACTATAATATACATAATTTCCTCCTGAAATATGATGACCGCAGCGGCAGTGCGTCCCTCCGCTGCCTGGTAACGGTTCGGCCTTATTGAACGAGTACACGCTCCGCGATGCACGGAAACTGCATTTCATGCCGTTTCACGTTGCAGGCCCCGGGATTTTCGCGCATTCTGCGCGCCCCCTCGCGGGATAGTGACAGGATAAATAGCTGCGCTTCATACGCAAGATTCCTGGCGCATGTTTGAAATTTCCGGACGTGAGAAAAAGCCGCCGCAAAAGTTTTATTTTACGGCGGCCTGTGTCTGAAATTCAGTTAAAATACACAAGATCCACGTCCGGGCGCTTGGCCGACTTGATATCCTTGGCGATCAGCACCGGGCCCTCACCCTCGTACTGCTCCATATATTTCCAATCTACCTGGGCGGTCACCTCCACCCACTGTCCCATCAGCAGGGACTTGGCTTTCGGGAACTGGCAGATATATCCGATAAATGTAGTGTCGTCCGCACAGCAGGTCATAGCCATACGTCCCGGCACAAAGAAATCCGCCCTGGCGTCCTCACTTTTCAGCACACGTCCCTTAAAACGGACGGTTTTTCCACGATAACGCTCCGGATGGTCCTCCATATCCACATAGAAGATCCCGTAATCCGAATCCTCGATGTCAATAATATCCGCGTCCAGATCGTAGGGCATGGAATCCTCGAAAATATTGCTGATCTCGCCTTCCTCATTCTCAAAGAGAACGTCGCAGGCCGGGTTGACCACTTTGATGCTGCGGCGGAAGGAAGGCAGCGGATCCTCGGGACGGCAGCGGTTGAACATGACCATATCCACATGCTGCACCATCTCCATGAAGATCGATTTCAGGTTCAGATTCTGCATATAAATCTGGAAGCAGCTTGCGTCCACCGTCACGATCTCCTGGACAATGCCCCATCCCGCGGGCATTTCCATCTCCTCCAGCGCCTTGACGCTCCAGAGTGGATTGTACTCCAGAATCACCCGCTCCGGATTGTAGCGGCGCTTCAGCTTTTTCAGGTACTCCGTCGTGAACTGCTGCTGGTTTTCCACCACCTCAAGCACCGTGTTGTACTTCAGAAGCTCCTTCTCGTCATATTCTTCTTCGCCTTCCTCCGTGGTGATCAGAAGGGTCGGCTCGTCGATCTGAAAATATTCCTGAGCAACCGTAAAGTTGATAAACGTGGTCTTTCCGCTTTCCAGAAATCCGGTGATCAGGTAAATAGGAATTTCAATTTCTTCTTCTCCCATAACGCTCTCCTTTATTTATAGTATTTGGGAAAATAGTTACGCTTTTTGCGTATCGCAACATGTTTCTTTGTTCAGCTGCGTCGAACGATTAAAAGAGTTCCGCCAGTTTTTCTTCGTTCAGCTTGGAACCGATCACACAGATCCGTCCCGTATACTCCGGCGCGCCTTCACGGATCTCATACTCTTCCGGAACCATGTCGAAATAAATCCAGTGGCCGTCCTTACCGGAAACCATTCCTTTGGCCCGCAGAACAATGCCGTATTCCTGATTCTCGGAAAGCTCCTTCAGGATGTTCTCCATCTCCTCTTTGTCATACGCCTTCACCGTCTCCTTGCCCCAGCTGGTGAATACCTCGTCTGCGTGGTGGTGATGGTGATGATGGCCGCAGCCGCACTCACCGTCGTGATGATGATGGTCATGATCGTGACCGTGGCAGCACTCGCCTTCATGATCGTGGTAATGCTCGTGATCATGGCAGCACTCGCCTTCATGGTCGTGGTGATGATCGTGATCATGGCAGCACTCGCCTTCATGATCGTGGTGATGATCGTGATCATGGCAGCACTCGCCATCGTGATGATGATGGTCATGATCGTGACCGTGGCAGCACTCGCCGTCGTGATGATGATGGTCATGATCGTGACCGTGGCAGCACTCGCCTTCATGGTCGTGGTGATGCTCGTGGTCGTGACAACACTCGCCTTCATGGTCGTGATGATGCTCGTGGTGATGATGTTCTTCTTCCGGCTCATCCAGGCGGATGATTGCGCCTTCCATGGTATCCAGAACTTTCTTTCCGCCCAGCTGCTCCACCGGCGTGGTGATGATCGTTGCCTTCTGGTTCAGACCGCGGAGCAGTTCCACCGCCGCCTCGATCTTCTCCGGCGTGGCTTTCCCGGTATCGGTACGGCTCAGAATGATCGTGCCGGCGCTCTCTACCTGGTTTTCAAAAAATTCGCCAAAGTTGCGCAGGTACATTTTACACTTATTCACGTCAACCACAGTCGTCGCGGAATTCAGCGCAACTCCCGCTTCTTTCTCAACATCGTTGACTGCCTTGATAACATCGGACAATTTGCCTACGCCCGACGGCTCGATGATGATGCGGTCCGGATGGTATTTTGTGATCACTTCGCTGAGGGCAGCGCCGAAATCTCCCACCAGAGAACAGCAGATACAGCCGGAGTTCATCTCGCGGATTTCGATGCCTGCATCTTTCAGAAATCCTCCGTCGATCCCGATCTCTCCAAATTCATTCTCGATCAGCACGACCTGCTGGCCTTTCAGAGCGTCCGTCAGCAGTTTTTTGATCAGTGTGGTTTTTCCGGCCCCCAGGAAACCGGATATAATATCTATTCTTGTCATTGTTATCAACCTCTTTCTGATAAATCCTGCGCGGCTGCTGGAGCGTGTTTGAAAGTTGCACGTCTTGCGGGAATAGATTTTCAAACATGCGACAGTCGTCCGCGGCTTGTTGCGTTTGTTTGCATTGTCACCAAAAGGGACGAAGGTAAGACCTCCGTCCCGGATATTGTTTATTATAGCAACCATATAACAAAAATGCAAGAGTAAAAACGGTTAGAGTAAAATAACAAAAGACAGGAAGCCTTGCCGTAAACTTATCTCAGGAGATGTCATTATGGATAGAGTTTACGACAAATGTTGTGGTATTGACGTGCACAAAAAGCTCATCGTAGCTTGCTTCAGACAAGGCAACACGCAGGAAATACGTGACTTTGGTGCAACAACCAGGGAGCTCCT
>JAGHIA010000017.1 GCA_017887445.1 Fusicatenibacter sp. | reverse complement strand
TTCAGCCAGCTGAACTGTTACGGCATCCGTCCATTGAAAATCGCTTCGCGATGGGCCGGATGCCCGCAGGCACTACGTTTTCATACGGTCTGTGCAGTAAATGCACAGACCTGGCTGAACTGTTACGCATATTTTCACATTTAAAGAGACTGTTCCCCGGCACACGCTCTGGGGTACAGTCCCTGATCCTTTCGTAACAGTCCGGAATTATCCGATTGCTCTTTTGATTTCTTCCACCGCGTCCGCTACAGACACGATCTTCTCTGCGTTTTCGGAATCTATGTTGATGTCAAACTCTTCCTCGATCCCCATAATGATCTGGAAAACGTCCAGAGAATCCGCTCCAAGGTCGTCCACAAATGTTGTCTCCATGGTGATCTCGTCCGGATCCACATTGAGGATCTCCGCGATGATTTCTTTCAGTTTTTCAAGTTCCATGTACTTTCCCCTCTCTTTCCTTTTCACTCTCCAGGTACTCCTGTATCTTGCGGCTGATCTCCTGCTCCTTAAAAGCAATGCACTGAAGAATGGAATTTTTAAACTCCACGGATTTTGAACTTCCGTGGGTCTTCACCACCAGTCCCTTCAGGCCCAGCAGCGGCGCGCCGCCGTACTGGCTGGCGTCAAAACTTTTCAGCGTCTCCTTCAGCGCTGGCTTCACGAGAAGCGCGCCGATCTTGCTGCGCAGAGACGTCATCATTCCCGCCTTTACCTTGGAAATCAGCGTGGCGCCCACACCTTCATACAGCTTCAGGATCACATTTCCAACAAACGCCTCGCAGACGATCACATCCGCCTCGCCTTTTGGGATATCCCTTGCCTCGATGCTTCCGATAAAGTTGATCTGGCTGTTCTGTTTCAGCAAAGGATAGGTTTCCTTCACCAGCGCGTTTCCCTTTTCCTCCTCCACACCGATATTGACAATCGCAACGCGGGGCCGTTTCACTCCTACGACCCGCTCCATATAGACGGAACCCATCACCGCAAACTGCACCAGATGGGAGGGACGGGCGTCCACGTTGGCTCCGCAGTCGATGAGCAGCGAGACGCCTGTCTCCGTGGGAATCAGCGGGGCAAGGGGCGGACGCTCCACGCCTTTGATCCTTCCGACAATCGTCTGACCGCCCACGAGAACTGCGCCTGTGCTTCCGGAGGAGACGAAGGCATCTGCTTCTCCGTGGCGCACCATATTCATTCCCACAACGATGGAGGAATCCTTTTTCTTCCGGATCGCATGTACCGGCGGTTCTCCTGTCTCAATGACTTCGGACGCCGGAACGATGGCAATCTGCTCTTTGGGATATTCGTATTTTGCCAGTTCCGCTTCTATTTTTTCCGGCTGACCGGTCAGAAGGACCTGTACGCGGGTGTCGGTTTTGATGGCTTCCACGGCGCCTTTGACCGGCTCTGCCGGGGCGTAATCGCCGCCCATGGCGTCCACGACTACTTTGATCTGGTTGCTCATTCTTTCGTCCTCTTTTCTGTTTCCCTTATTTTACGCCTTTTTTGGCGTAAACGCGTCTGCTATAACTATACTAGACTCTTTCTTAAAAATCAAGTGTAAATAGGGCGGACGGCGAAGGGCGCGCGGGACCGGGGTTTTGGCAGACGGCAGCGCGAAGGCGGCGCGCGGATGCGGCGGGATTGGCGGGAGGCGGCGCGGCAGAGGGGCGGGCGTATGGAATGCGTGCTCACTCCGACATTCGGACAGGACGCGGTGGTGTGTTCGCGGATCTCAGAGCGGATTGTTGGAAGCGGCTTCGAAGGTGTGTGGTCCGCTCTGTTCTCCGCGGACACACCGCCGCGTCCTGTCCGCCTGTAGTCGCAAGCACTGCATTTCCATACGCCCGCCCCTCTGCCGCGCCGCCTTCCGCCAATCCCGCCTGTCCGCGCGCCGCCTTCGCGCTGCCGTCTGCGAAACCCCGGTCCCGTGCGCCCTTCGCCTAGTTTTGGGTGGACGGGCGTTTGTTGGTTGGATTTGAAATTGTTGATTATTCAGCAGTGCTGTATTTTATTGTCTTGTTGAAATAACGGAATCGATTAAACCATATTCCAAGGCTTCGTTTGCACTCATAAAATTATCTCTGTCTGTATCTCTTTCTATTTCTTCAATACTGCGCCCTGTATTTTCTGCTAAAATGCGATTTAATCTCCGTTTATTTTTTTGTATATGGTCTGACATTATTCGTATATCGCTGGCTTGCCCTTGAATACCATTTCCATGTATCGCTGGTTGATGTATCATGATTTCAGAATTAGTTAATGCCATTCGTTTTCCATGTGCGCCGCCAGCCAACAAAAAGGCTCCAAAACTTGCGGCAAGTCCTACGCATATTGTAGAAACATCGCACTTGATATACTGCATAGTATCATATATTGCAAATCCGGCTGTTACCGAACCTCCGGGACTATTGATATAAAGCCGTATATCTTTATCCCGGCACACAGCACCGCCAAATATCCATGCAAGCACAAGGTGAATTGCCGCTTGCGGCAAGAGAAGACAGCCTGGGCTGTGGCTACTTGGCGCGTTGCCCGCGGGAATAAAATACCCCTTGCCGCGTCTGTTCTGAACAGGCGGCAAGGGGTGTTGATATTTTGTATTGTGTTCAGTAACAGTTCAGCCTGCCACCATCCCGCGAGGTGTTTTCGCACAGAATGTGCGAAAATCCCGAGGCCTGCAGCGCGAAACTGCATGAAATGCAGTTTCTGTACATCGCGAAGCGTGTAATAGTTCAGCAAAGCTGAACTGTTACTGTGTTCACTATTACAGAAAAGCTTTTACTGGATCCAGTGTCCGTTGGAGTCGATGGTGTAGCCTTCAATGACGGTGTCGTGGGCCATGCTGCCGTCTTCATTCAGGTAGTACCAGTTTTCTCCTTCCTGGTACCAGCCGTTGCTGCGCATGTAGCCGTGTTCGTTGAAGGAGTACCATTCTCCATTGATCTTTTTCCAGCAGGAGGTCGGGTAGCTTCCGTCAGCATACCGGTACCACCAGCCGGTTTCATCCTGGAGCCATTCGCCGGCAGCCAGTACCTGGACTTCTATGGTGCTGCTTGTGGTTTTTGATACGGATGTGTCCAGGGTATTTGTTGCTACCACATAGTAGTAGAAAATCCCTTCTTCTGTGATCTGTGGTATGCAGGTGGATTCGGTGGCTCCTTCGATGGGGGTTCCGCCTCCGTTGGAGTTTACGGTGTTGACGTACCACTGGTAGCTGACGGTTCCGCCGTTGTTTACGGTGGCTTCCGCGGTCAATGTGGAGGCTTCCTCATTCAGATGGAAAGATACGCTGCCGGACAGGTCGGCGGTAAACGTTGGTTTTTCCAGATTTGGATCCGCCTTTAGCGCATTGGGATCATCCAGCGCGGCTACCTGGGAGGCTGTGGATACTGTGGCTGTCTCTCCCTGCTCTTTGTCTGTTGAACTGCAGCCGTTCAGCGCAGAGATTCCAAGCGCGCATACTGCCGCAAAGACAACTATCTTTTTTTTCATATTAATAACCCCTTTTCATTCGTTGTGTTAGAGCGTGTTTGCAAATTGCTTTCTGCAAGATGTGTGTTGCAGTTTGCGGTTATTATAGCATAGGGTTTCAATGGCCGTCAATTCCTTCACCCAATTTTCACATCACCGCCAGGATCTGGCCGGATGCCCGCAAGCACTACGGTCTGTGCAGCAAATGCACATGCCTGACTGAATAATTACGGCCGGGTTACGGTTCACAGTCGTCCAAAGCAACTTTGCGGCTCCGAGGGAAAACCGCTTCGCGATGTTACCGGTTTTTTCGTTTGGCCTGGTTCAGGCCTTTGGACATGTGGGAATACTGGCTGTCCAGGAAACTGGTCCGCTTGATGGCGTCTTCGCCATATTTTCCGCGGATCTTGTCGATGGCGGCATCCAGTTTTCTCTGTTTTTCGCTTTCCTGTTCCCCAAACAGGGACAACTGGTGATATTCTTCCCTGGCCGCTTTTGATACCTGG
Organism: Fusicatenibacter sp.; assembly: GCA_017887445.1. GTDB lineage: Bacteria > Bacillota > Clostridia > Lachnospirales > Lachnospiraceae > Fusicatenibacter. Next base: position 25,081 of record JAGHIA010000017.1, on the reverse strand, counting down.
ACGCCAATCAGGCGGATGGGATGGCCGTTCCACATTTCCTGCAGCAAACGCAGGGCGGAGGCGTAGATTTCGTTGGTGCTGTCGGTCATATTGCCCAGGTTTTCCTGGTGAGAACGGCGGCGGAAGCTGCTGTCCACGGTCTGGACAGTCACCACAGAGCCTTTCATTTTGTCCATGCGGAGTCTTGCCCCAACCGTTTCGCAAAGGGAAAGCAGCACCAGCCGCGCCTCCTCAACTGTGAGCAGATCTCTGGGCAGCGTCACGCTGTTTCCGTAACCTTTGTTCTCCACCTCCCGCCCTACCATCGGCGAGGATTCTATGCCGTTGGCATAATCCCAGAGGACCTGCCCCTGCGTCTTCAGATTTCTGGTCAAAAACGCCCGGTCACTCCGCGCCAGATCGCCGATGGTGCGGATCCCCAGCTTTTCCAGTTTCTTTTCCGTGGACCGCCCGACACCGAACAGTTCCCGCACCGGCAGCGGCCACATTTTTTCCGGTATTTCTTCCGGAAACAGAGTATGCACTTTGTCCGGTTTTTCAAAATCAGACGCCATTTTGGCCAGCAGCCGGTTCACGGAGATTCCCACGTTCACGGTAAATCCCAATTCCTCCCGTATCCTCACCCGGATGTTCCCGGCACATTCCAGAGGCGGGCCGAACAGCTTTTCCATGCCTGTCATATCCACAAAAGCTTCGTCAATGCTGTACTGCTCCACACAAGGCGAATATTCCGCGAGAAGCGCCATCAGCTTTTTGCTGCACCTGACATACTGGTCATAATCCGGCGGAAATACCATCAGGTTTGGACATTTTTCTCTGGCCCTGGACAATGGCTCGCCGGTCTGAACGCCGAAACGTTTGGCTGCCACACTCTTGGCCAGCACAATCCCGTGACGGTTTTCCTCGTTTCCCCCGATCGCCGCAGGAATCTCCTGGATGTTCTCCGGATACCCAGGCTCTTTGCTGTGCAGAAGACTGGACCAGCTGAGAAACGCGCTGTTCACATCAATGTGAAAATAGATTTTTTTCTCTTTCATAGTTCTTTCTATGTAATATTCAGCTGGCTGAATCGTTACCTTTCTATGTAATTACTCAGCCAGGTCTGTGTATGCCGTGACGGTTCCGCCGGCTGAAGCGTTATCCTTATACGCCAAACGGGACTCTGAGATTTCTCTCAAAGTCCCGTTTGGTTTTCAATATCAGTCCATAGCAACGACTTCTTTTTTGTTGTAAGAACCACAAGCCTTGCATACTCTGTGCGGCATCATCAGAGCGCCGCATTTGCTGCATTTTACCAGGTTCGGAGCAGACATTTTCCAGTTCGCTCTTCTCTTATCGCGTCTTGCTTTGGAAGATTTATTCTTTGGACAGATGGACATATTTACACCTCCTTAAACTTGCTGAATATATCACGGATAGCAGCCATTCGCGGGTCCGGGACTGCGGTATCGCAGTCGCAGGTCTGAACGTTCAGATTTGCACCACATCGGCTGCAGATTCCCTTACAGTCATCTTTACACAGCACTCGAATCGGCCATTGGACTAAAAGCTCGTTGCGGATCAGCAGTTCCACATACAAGGATTCCTTGTCCGCAAAGGAGGAATCTTCCTCCAAATCCTCCCGCTCCTCCTCGCTGAGATTAAAGTCAATCTTCCGGTCGAAGGTAAGGTCGAATTCTTTCTCCACCGGGCACAGACATCTTGCACAGGATAACTCCAGCTTCAGTTTTGTGCCTCCGGTGATCCGCAGGACGTGATTTCCCTCATGCGTCAGAACAAGCTCCACAGGCTGGCTTTCCAGAACCGGATACGCAGTGCCGCTGATCTCAATTTCCGTGAGTTCCAGCGGAAAGCGGTAGGTTTCCGTGGCTCCGTCCCGTGACAGTAACTTAACTAGACTGATTTCCATAACGTTCTCCTAATCACACATTAATAGATTATAACTACGAAGGTATTATTTGTCAACTGTTTTTTCGTTTCTTTTTACAGCCGCCGTTACTGTTCACAGTTGTTCACAGTAACTATTCAGCCAGCTGAATAATTACCGGTTCTGAACCAGCTCCACCGTCTCCTCGCAGATCGCGATCTCCTCGTTGGTCGGAATCACGCAGGCTGTGATCTTGGACTCCGGCTTGGTGATGATCGTTTCTTTGCCGCGGCAGTTGTTTGCTTCCTCGTCAAACTCCAGACCCATAAACTGGAAGGCCTCGCAGATTTCCTTTCTCAGCGGAATCGCGTTCTCGCCCAGACCTGCGGTGAAGGTGATGACATCCACGCCGCCCATGGCCGCGATGTAAGAGCCGATGTATTTTACGATGCGGTAAGCATATGCTTCCAGGCAGTTGATCGCATCCTGGTTTCCAGCCTCTGCGGCAGCGGATACGTCGCGGTAGTCGCTGGAGATTCCGGTCATGCCCAGCATACCGGACTTCTTGTTGAGGATATTCAGAACCTGGGATACGTCCAGATTTTCTTTATGGCACAGATACTCTACAACCGCCGGGTCAACATCACCGGAACGTGTTCCCATGATCACGCCCTCCAGCGGAGTCAGTCCCATGGAAGTGTCCACACATTTGCCGTTCTTTACTGCGGACAGGGAAGCGCCGTTGCCCATATGGCAAACGATGATCTTCAGGTCCTTGATATCCTTGCCCAGGAACTCAGCGGTTCTCTTGGACACATATTTGTGAGAGGTTCCGTGGAAGCCATATTTACGGATCGCGTATTTCTCATAGTATTCCTTCGGCAGACCGTACATATACGCTTTCGGCGGCATGGTCTGATGGAACGCAGTGTCGAAAACTGCTACGTTGGGAACGCCCGGCATCAGTTTCATGCAGGCATGAATTCCCATCAGGTTTGCCGGGTTGTGCAGCGGGCCAAGGTCTGCGCACTCCTCGACAACCTTGATCACTTCCTCATCAATGATTACCGGCTGGGTGATCTTCATTCCGCCGTGCAGCACGCGGTGTCCGATAGCGTCAATCTCTTCCAGGGATTTGATCACGCCGCTTTTCTCATTTACCAGAGCGTCCAGAACCATCTGGATTGCCTCTGTATGGCTGGGCATTGCAGCTTCTGTCACTTCTTTTTCTCCGTTTGCCGGCTCGTAAACCAGACGTCCGTCGATGCCGATACGTTCGCAGAGTCCTTTTGCCTTTACTTCACGGTTATCATAATTGATCAGCTGGAATTTCAGAGAAGAACTTCCGCAGTTTACTACTAATACATTCATTTTCTATTTCCTCCGACTTATTATTTTCAGCTCTGCTGTCAAACCACTGTCTATGACCGGATATGGCTTTCTCCGCCTTTCGCAGCAGGGAAAGCCATATGCTGTTGCCTTGATTTTACAGTACACATTATCATCTTGTAACTATTCAGCCAACCGGATAGTTACATAATTTTCGCATCCGTTCCGCTCAGCGGAATCATTACGTTCTATGCAATATTGTATCCGGTCACTGATTCTGGCACTGTACCGCTGTGATTGCCACAACGCCTACGATATCCTCTGCGGAGCATCCGCGGGACAGATCGTTGACAGGAGCCGCGATACCCTGGGTCATGGGGCCATAGGCCTCAGCCTTCGCCAGACGCTGTACCAGCTTGTAACCGATGTTTCCGGCATCCAGGTCCGGGAAGATCAGGACGTTGGCTTTTCCTGCCACCTTGCTGTCGGGAGCTTTGGATGCGCCTACGCTTGGAACGATGGCCGCGTCAAGCTGCAGCTCGCCGTCCAGCGCCAGATCCGGATTTGCTTCTTTGGCGATTCTTGTAGCCTCTACCACCTTGTCCACATCCGCATGCTTCGCGCTTCCCATAGAGGAATGTGAAAGCATTGCCACCCGCGGCTCATTGCCGGTCAGCAGCTTATAGGACTCTGCGGAAGACTCTGCGATCGCAGCCAGTTCTTCCGGATTCGGGTTCTGGTTCAGTCCGCAGTCGCCGAATACGAACACGCCGTCGTCGCCGTACTCGCAATCCGGAACTACCATCAGGAAGAATGCGGAAACCAGCTTGGTGCCCGGTTTGGTCTTCAGTACCTGCAGACACGGACGCAGGGTGTTGGCGGTAGAGTGGCATGCGCCGGATACCAGTCCGTCTGCATCTCCCATTTTAACCATCATAACGCCGTAGTAGGTGTAATCGTTCATCAAAGTCTCTTTGGCCTTCTCCGGAGTCATACCCTTTTTCGCGCGAAGTTCTACCAGTTTGTCGATATATGCCTGAGTCTTTTCGCAGGTTTCCGGGTTTACGATGGTCGCCTTGGACACATCCAGTCCTTCGCTGCCTTTCTTTACTGCTTCCTCAGAGCCGATGATTACCAGGTTCGCAAGGTCCTCCGCGAGGATCTGCGCTGCTGCCTCATATGTTCTTCTGTCTTCGGATTCCGGCAGAACGATTGTCTTTTTGTCTGCTCTTGCTCTTGCTTTAATTGTGTCAATAAATCCCATGATTCTTTGACTCCTTTCGCTAAATTTGCTCATTAATTTTATTATAGTACGTTCTTTTGTCAGCGGCAAGAGTAGTTATTATTTTAACAATGTATGGCAGGGACGAACTCCATGGGAGAGGCCGGGCAGTCTGCGGTGTGCGGCGGCTGCTAAGGGATGGACGAAAAAAACCGGTTCCATCCCTCAGACGCCGCCGCACACCGCAGGCTGCCCGGCCTCTCCCATGGAGTTCTGGTTGTCGAAAGCGGGAGGATGAGAGCGTAGGGATGTTGGCTTGTAATGCATCGCGAAGCGTGTAATCGTTCAGCAACGCTGAACTGTTGCACTGGCAAAATTTAATTTTCATTGTTTACCTTGAATTTCACCTGTATTTGTTATATGCTGTAATAACTTGTATGGCTTTAGAGCGGATTTGAAAATCGTTTTCTGCAGGATGTGCGTCACATTTTGATCTCGACATTTTTATAGAAAGGAATCTGTCTGTTATTATGAAGATCACGGGTATTATCGCGGAGTATAATCCTTTTCACAATGGTCATGGCTATCAGCTCGCGAAAGCCAGGGAGCTTACGGGCGCGGACTATCTGATCGTGGTGATGAGCGGTGATTTTGTGCAGCGGGGAACACCTGCGATCCTGGAAAAGCATGTGCGGGCGCGGTTCGCGCTGGAACACGGAGCGGACCTGGTGTTGGAACTGCCTGTACGGTTTTCCACCGCCAGCGCCATGGATTTTGCTTCTGGCGCGGTGGAAGTCCTGGACGCGCTTCAGGCGGTCTCTTTCCTTTGTTTTGGCAGTGAGTCGGGGAATCTGGAACAGCTTTCCCAGGCGGCGGAAATTCTGGAGCGGGAGCCGGAGGCTTACCGGAATACCCTGCAGGCAGCGCTAAGGCAGGGCCTTTCGTTTCCCGCGGCGCGGCAGAGGGCTTTTGGCGTATGTCTGGAAGGGCTGGAAAACCCTTGTCATGGGAAGGGCCCCAGCCGCCCGGCACAGCTGGCAAAAATAAGCGGGCAGAAAGACAACGGGATTGCCGGTCTTCTGGAATCACCCAACAATATTCTCGGCATCGAGTATCTCCGGGCACTGGGCCGTCTTAACAGTCCCATCCGTCCGGTGACTTTGGCGCGGACCAGCGACAATTACCATTCGCCGCAGCTGGAGCATCAGTTCGCTTCCGCCACGGCCATCCGCCGTGCGCTTGCCGGAACTCATCCGGAACGTATCGCGGGATTTGTCCCGGAAGATGTGCTGGGAACGCTGCTGGAGGCCGCGCGGAACAGCGCTCTGCTCTGGGAGGACGACTTTTCTCTACCGTTGAAATACCAGCTGCTCCAGTGTTCTCCCGAAACGCTGGCAGGTTTTCTTGACGTTCCACGGCCGTTGGCCAACCGGATCTGCCGGCATCTTGACGGTTTTACCGGTTTCGGCCAGTTTGCGGAACTTCTGAAAACCCGCGAGACTACCCGGACGCGCATCAACCGCGCCCTGCTCCACATTCTCCTTCAGCTGGACCGGGAACCGCGGCCGCTGTCGTACCTGCGGATCCTAGGATTTCGGAAAAACTCCGCTCCCTTGCTGACATACCTGAAAGAACGTTCGCGGCTTCCGCTGATTTCGCGCCTGACCACACTACCGGCGGATGCGATCAGGGAAGATCTGTTCGCCTCCAACCTGTACCACTCCACCCTCGCCTGCAAAACCGGCGTGCCGCGCCCGGATGAGCGCAGCCATTCGCTTGTTATTCTTTAAAAATTAGTTTTTAAAGCTATGAATCGGCGCCGGAATCCGTCCCTTGCGGTTGACAAAGGCCTCGCAGGAGAATCCGTTCACCGGCATCACCGGCGCGTAGCCCAGCAGTCCGCCGAATTCCACCGTGTCGCCGACGCCCTTTCCGATCACCGGGATCAGGCGCACCGCCGTGGTCTTCTGGTTCACCATTCCAATGGCCATCTCATCGGCGATAATGCCCGAGATGGTGGACGCTTTCGTGTCGCCGGGAATGGCGATCATGTCCAGACCCACAGAGCAGACACAGGTCATGGCCTCCAGCTTCTCCAGGGTCAGCGCCCCTTCGTTGACCGCGTCGATCATTCCCTGGTCCTCAGACACCGGGATGAACGCGCCGCTCAGTCCGCCCACATAGGAAGAAGCCATCACGCCGCCTTTCTTTACCTGATCATTGAGCATCGCCAGAGCCGCCGTGGTTCCCGGCGCACCCGCTGACTCCAAACCGATCTCCTCCAGGATCTCCGCCACAGAATCTCCGATGGCCGGCGTCGGCGCCAGAGAAAGGTCGATGATCCCGAACGGAACACCCATACGTCTGGACGCCTCCTGCGCTACCAGCTGACCCACACGGGTGATCTTGAACGCTGTCTTCTTGATGGTCTCGCAGAGAACCTCAAAGTCCGCGCCGCGCACTTTCTCCAGCGCGCATTTTACAACACCCGGACCGGAAACGCCTACATTGATGATGGCGTCCGCCTCCGTCACCCCATGGAAAGCGCCCGCCATAAACGGGTTGTCGTCCGGCGCGTTGCAGAACACCACCAGCTTGGCGCATCCCATACAGCTGTTTTCTCTGGTGGCCTCAGCGGTGGCCTTGATGATCTCGCCCATGAGTTTCACCGCGTCCATATTGATCCCGGTTTTCGTGGAACCCAGGTTGATGGAGCTGCAGACTCTCTCCGTGCGCGCCATGGCCTGGGGAATGGAACGGATCAGCAGCTCGTCGGCCTTCGTCATGCCTTTGCTGACCAGGGCGGAATATCCGCCGAGGAAATTGACGCCCACCTCTTTGGCCGCCCGGTCCAGTGTCTCGGCAATGGTCACAAAATCCTCCGGCGTCTTGCAGGCCGAACCGCCCACCAGCGCGATAGGCGTAACGGAAATCCTCTTGTTGACAATGGGAACGCCGTACTCCGCCTCGATCTCCTCTCCGGTGGCCACCAGGTTGCGTGCCATGGTTGTGATCTTATCGTATATTTTCCGGTTCACCTTGTCCAGGTTGGAATCGATACAGTCCATCAGACTGATGCCAAGGGTGATGGTACGAACGTCCAGGTTCTCCTTGGTGATCATCTCATTGGTTTCTTTTACTTCAAACAGGTTAATCATCTATCTCTTCTCCTTTGGCTCAGATCCGGTGCATCATATTGAAAATATCTTCGTGCTGGCAGCGAATGACAACGCCGATCTCTTCTCCCACCTTCTCCAGCTCCTTGGCCATCTCCGCGTTGGATTTCGGACTTTCCGAGATATCCGCCACAATGATCATATTGAAATATCCCTGCACGATGGTCTGCGAGATATCCTCGATGTTTACCTGATTGTCCGCCAGATAATTGCAGACTTTCGCGATGATTCCTACCGTGTCTTTTCCTACAACAGTGATAATGGTTTTCTTCATGGTTTTCTCCCTTTCTCAGATTCCCAAAGACCAGCTTTTCCTGTCCGCCGGGAATGAATTTTCAAACACACTCTAAGGCCGTTACCTCCCAACCGTTCCGCCGGCTGAACGGCTACATCTCCTACTACACTTCAATCAGTGGCGACACCTCGCTGCGCTTTGCCACAGACAGATAAAAATCTGTGGAGCGGTAAGGATTGTCCCCGGAGGTCACCTCCGCCGCCACGGTTTCATAGGCCAGCGCCTCGTAGTTGTTTTCCTTGCTCAGATGCCCCAAAAGCACCGCTTTCAGATTGTCGTGGAGGATCTCGCAGAGCAGCTGGCCCGCCATGGTGTTGGACAGATGGCCTCTGGCCCCGGCAATCCTGCGTTTCAGCGGGTATGGATAGGAACCCACTTCCAGCATTTTTTCATCGTGGTTGGCCTCCAGAAGCACCGCGTCGAGACCCTGCAGATGTTCTACAATGTAAGAGTCATAAATCCCAAGGTCCGTGGCCACCGCCACCGCATGGCCGCCCTGCTCCATCCGGTATCCCACCGGCTGGGCCGCGTCGTGAGAGATGGCAAACGGAAGGATTTCCACGTCCCCCAGAGTAAACGCCTCATCCTCACGGATCTCATGGAAGATTCCTTCCGGAAATTTTCCCAGATTGGCACACCCCATGATCGCGCGGATGGTGCCTCTGGTGGCGTAAATGGGGACCTGATACCTTCTGGCCATAACCCCCAGTCCCTGCACATGATCAATATGTTCGTGGGTCACCAGGATCCCGTCCAGCTCCTTCGCCGTCCGGTCCAGGCTGTTCAGGCCCAGCTCCACACGTTTTCCGCTGATCCCGGCGTCGATCAGAAGACTTGTCCTTTCGCTGCCTGCAAAAATGCAGTTTCCGCTGGAACCGCTGGCAATACTACATAACTTCATATTTACTTTTCACCTTTCATGGCGCACTTGCCGCGCCAATTATGATAACTCCGGAAGCTTACTTCCAAACTTACTCATCCTCCGGTCGATCTGTTTTTTCGTCTCCTCAAAATCGCCGCTGTTGTCCACCTCAAACGCACAGTGTTCGGAAAATTCTTCCTCGGAAAGCTGATTTTCCATGATCCCGTCGATTCTGGCGTCGGAATACTGCCTGTCCCGACGGAGACGTTCTCTGCGCACCTGTTCGTCTGCGTAAATATACCACAATTCGTCGCAGATTTCCTCATAGTGGTCCTCGATGAGCAGCGCCGCCTCAATGAACACATAAGAGGTCCCGGCCTTCTCCTCCTTGGCGATGGCCCGGCGCACATATTCTTTCACCGCCGGGTGAACGATCTCGTTCATCTTCCGCAGCTTTTCTTCGTCACGGAAGATCAGCTCCGCGATACGCTTTCTGTTGAGATTTCCCGCCTCGTCGGTGATCTGCTGGCCGAACAGGCGCACGATGGGCGCGTAACATTCTCTGCCCGGTTCCATCAGCAGATATCCCACCTCGTCCGCCTTGATCACTGTTGCGTCGTAGTTCTGGCCGATATAGGTCATAACTTCCGTTTTTCCGGCGCCAACGCCTCCGGTTATTCCGATGATTCTCATTTGTACCATCCCCTCTTATTTTGCTTCATACCAGTTGTTTCCGGTATGCATATCGATCTCCAGCTTTACTTTCAGCTCCGCCGCGTGGGTCATTTCCTCTGCCAGGATCTCCCGGGCCTTCTCCACCTCGCAGAGCGGGGCTTCGATCAGAAGCTCGTCGTGGACCTGCAGCAGCAGGCGGGATTCCATGTTTTCCCGCTTTAGCCGTTCATTGACACGGATCATGGCAATCTTGATGATATCCGCCGCGGTTCCCTGAATGGGGGCGTTCATGGCCACCCGCTCGCCGAAGGAACGCTGCATGAAATTGCTGGATTTCAGCTCCGGAACCGGCCTGCGGCGGCCGAACATGGTCACCGAATACCCCTGCTCCTTCGCTTTTTTTACACAGTCGTCGAGAAATCCTTTGATGCCCGGATATGTCTCGAAATATTTTTCTATATACTGCTGGGCTTCCTTTCTGGAAATGCTCAGGTCCTGGCTCAGTCCAAAGGAACTGATGCCGTAGACAATGCCGAAGTTTACCGCCTTGGCGTTTCTCCGCTGCAGAGGCGTCACCTGATCGAAGGGTACATGGAACACTTCCGACGCGGTGATCCGGTGAACGTCCTCCGCCTGCCGGTAAGCGGCGATCAGCTTCTCATCCCCGGACATATGAGCCAGCACCCGCAGCTCGATCTGGGAATAGTCCGCATCGATAAACACGCAGCCCTCCTTCGGCAGAAAGACCTTGCGGATCAGCCGTCCCAGTTCCATCCGCACCGGAATATTCTGCAGGTTCGGCTCCGTGCTGCTGATCCGTCCGGTGGCGGTGATCGTCTGATTAAAATTGGAATGGATCCTGCCGTCAGGGGCGATAAACGCTGCCAGACCGTCGGCATAAGTGGATTTCAGTTTTGTGAGCTGCCGGTACTCCAGGATATCTGAGACGATGGGGTGATCCGGCGCCAGTTTTTCCAGTACGTCCGCCGCGGTGGAATAGCCGCTTTTTGTCTTGCGTCCCCCGGGCAGCTGCAGTTTTTCAAACAGGATGACGCCCAGCTGCTTGGGCGAATTGATATTGAAGGTCTCCCCTGCCTCCTGACAGATTTTTTCCTCCAGCTCACGGATCCTTACCTGGAGGCGTTCTCCGTACTCCTTCAGTTCCTCCGCCTCCACACGGATGCCGGCTTTCTCCATATCCGCCAGGGTAAAGGCCAGCGGAATCTCAATCCCGTTGTATAAGGCAGTCATGCCTTCCTGTTCAAGCCGCCGTTCCATGGTCTCCCGCACCCGGCAGACCGCATAGGCCATGTTGCCCGCGTAGGTTCCCGCCAGCTCCTCCGATACCGAGGACAGCTCCGGCAGCTTCGCGGCGCCGAAGATTTCCTCCGTGGACGGCAGATATACCTGCAGATACTCTTTGGCAAGATCGTCATAGGTATAAGTATTTTTCAGCGGATTCAGCAGATACGCCGCGATGCCCGCGTCGAAAACTTTTTCCTTTGGAACGCCCGTCACATGCTTCAACAGCTTTTTGATATCCATGACGCAGACCAACCCTGCTTTGCCAAACACTTCTTCTGTCCACTGCGTCAGGAGCTGGGGCGTCACAGTATCAGACACCGGCAGATAGCAGACCGCCGGTTCTTTTTCTTCCTCCCAGGCCAGCGCCAGGCCGAGGACCTTATGGTCGGCGCTCTCCAGAAGCTCCAGACCTACGGACGGCTGCACGGCCGCCTGGGCGGCCAGCTTCCGGGCCTCCTCCAGGTCATTTTCCACACGGATGAGAAGGCTGTCCTGCTCCTTACCTGGCTGAGACTCAAACCGGCTCAGCAGATTTTTGAAATCCAGCCGCCGGAACAGCTCGTAGGCCGCCTCCGTGTAGAGATTTCCCAGCTTCGCATGGTCCAGATCACAGGAAACCGGCGCCTGGGTATCGATGGTGGCCAGCTTCTTGCTCATCACAGCCATGTCATAGTGATTCTTCAGAGATTCCTTTGCCTTGTTCGGCTTGATCTCCTCCACATGCCCGTAGGCATTTTCTATGGTCCCGTATTCCACGATCAGCTTGGTGGCAGTCTTCTCTCCCACGCCCGGAATCCCGGGAATGTTATCGGAGGAATCTCCCATCAGCGCTTTCAGCTCGATGATCTGCCTGGGCTCCACCTGGTAGCGCTCCAGCACATCCGCCGCATGATAATTTTCGATGGTCGTCTTTCCCCGCACGGTTTTTGGCATACGGATCATTACCTTGTCCGTGGCCACCTGCAGGATATCCCGGTCGCCGGAGACTATGGTGACCTCCATGCCCTGGCGCTCGCAGCGCCCGGCGACCGTTCCAAGAATATCGTCCGCCTCGTAACCCGCCTGCTCCAGAAGTTCCACATCCATGGCCCGCAGCACTTCCTTCAGCAGCGGCACCTGCTCCCGCAGTTCCACAGGCATTGGCTTTCGCGTTCCCTTGTAGGCCTCGAACATCTGGTGGCGGAAAGTCGGCGCATGTACGTCGAAGGCCACCGCCAGATAGTCCGGCTGCTCGTCCTCCAGCACCCGGAACAGGATGTTCAGGAACCCGTAAACCGCGTTGGTGTGCAGACCCTCAGAGTTGGTCAGGTCCGGCAGTCCGTAAAAGGCACGGTTGAGAATACTGTGCCCATCGATCAAAACTATTTTTTCACTCATATTAAAAGAATCCTTTCAGCCAGGGGATTTCAACAAAATCCAGATAATGAAGCGTAAATACGATCAACAGAACCGCCAGCACCAGGATCAGCACGGTAAAAAATACGTTTCGCCGCTTTTTTCTCTGAATCCGGCGTTCCTTTTCACGCAGGTCCTGCGCGAGAAGTCCCCGCAGATTGTAAGACTGTCTGTCGTCATCGTCCAGATAGCGGGCAGCCTGGCGGATAATAAAATAGGTTTCCAGTTCATCGTAACAGTCCGGACAGTTCCGCACATGCGTTATGAACTCTTCCATTTCATTTTCCGGCATCTTGTCCTGTACATAAGGCTGTATCAGTTTTTCCGCTCTCTCGCAATCCATCGCCGGCGGCACCCCTTTCTGTTTTTCTGTGACGATCCGGCTGTACGGAACCGTCATATTTTTTGTAACAGCTCAGCCTTGCTGAACGGTTACCATTTTTTCTGTTACTTACTATACACTATTTTCCATTATTTTAAAAGCATTTTCTTTTCTCCCCTGGGCACTGGTGTTTTCAGGTAGTAACCGTTCAGCCAGCTGAACGGTTACGGCATCCGTCCATTGAAAATCGCTTCGCGCTGCACAGAAACAGTATTTCATACAGTTTTGACTGCAGGCCTCGGGATTTTCGCGCATTCTGCGCGGCACAAAGCGTGCAATCGTTCCGCAGACCTCAAATGGTACTTTTTGCTTATATCAAAAACTGCCGCGGCAGGAAATTTCTACCTGCAGCAGCAGTTTTCTTTTGAGTGTATTTCTTTTTAGCGTATTTATGGAAAGAATTTTTCAAACGCGATGCAACCCCGGCGCTCAGGCTTTTACAATATTCGGTGTCTCTTTTCCTGCTTCAAAGTCCAGCGCATTCTGAAGTGTGGTCTGAGCGATGGCCGCCAGCGCTTCCTGTGTAAAGAAGCCCTGATGGGAAGTGATCATCACGTTGGGGAAGGACAGAAGCCGCGCGGTGGTGGAATGCTCCAGGATCTCGTCGCTGCGGTCCTCAAAGACGTTGGGTGTCTCCTCCTCGTAAACATCCAGGCCTACGCCAAAGAATTTGCGGGCGCGGATCCCCTCGATCAGATCGTTGGTCTTGACCAGTCCGCCGCGGGAGGTATTTACCAGGATCACGCCGTCCTTCATCTTCGCGATAGTCTCGCGGTTGATGATATGGTAGGTGCTGTCCATAAGCGGGCAGTGAAGGGAGATCAGATCGCTCTTTGCCAGAAGCTCATCCAGCGTCACATAGGTGACAAAATCCTTCAGCGCTTCGTTCTCATACACGTCGTATGCGATCACTTTCATTCCAAATCCGTGGCAGATCCTTGCCATTGCCGCGCCGATCTTTCCGGTTCCGATGATGCCGGCCGTCTTCTGGTAGAAATTGAATCCCATCAGTCCGCCCAGGCTGAAGTCGTTTTCGCGCACCTTCGTGTAAGCTTTGTGCATTCTGCGGTTCACTGTCAGTGCCAGCGCCAGCGCGTGTTCCGCAACGGCTTCCGGAGAATAACCCGGTACGCGGCGCACATCGATGCCATACTTCTTTGCCAGCTCCAGGTCTACGTTGTTGAAGCCGGCGCAGCGCATCATGATCAGGCGGACACCTGCTTTGTGGAGTTCTTCCACCGTTTCGGTTCCCACGTCTGAATTGACAAACGCGCAGACCGCGTCATACCCTTTTGCCAGCGCAGCTGTTCTGGGCGCCAGAGAGGTTTTCAGAAACTCCAGCTCCAGTCCAGGATAATTTCCGGCCTCACGGCCAAAAGATTCTTTATCATAAGCCTGTGTATCAAAAAATAAAATCCGCATATACCATTCCTCCTCGAATGAGTTTTCGTAACCGCCGTCTGCTTTGTTCCTGGCCGTTACGTGTTTCTTCACCGTTCCGCGTCTGTATCGGAATCAGTATTTCCTTGTTTCGCTCTTACTATACACTCTTGTTATTTTTTTGTCAATATGTTTTTGTTAATTTTTTGTCATTCTGCGCAAAGGAAGCGAAGGCGGACGAAAGAAGGCCGGGGCGCATACGGTGTCCTTATGGATTCTGCCCGGATTGGGTTTGCCCCATCAGTTCCTCCAGAAATCTGGATGGCTCCGTTTTCTTGTCGAAGCGTTCTCTTACAGAGCACAGTGTCAGCCGCTTCCGTGCCCTGGTCATCCCCACATAAAACATCCGGCGTTCCTCCTCGATCTCCTCCTCCAGCACGGCTTTCTGGTAGGGCATCACCCCTTCGTTCACATCGAGGATGTAGACGCAGTCATACTCCAACCCTTTTACACTGTGCAGCGTGGATATGGTAACGCCTGACTTTTCCTGCTGGTTCTTTTTGGCGTCCTCGGCCAGCTTCTCCCGGTATTCCTCTATGTGCCGGAACCATTCCCCGGCGGTCTTCCAGCCGCGGGAAAGCTCCTGCAGCTCGTCCAGCCGCTCAAGAAATTCCTCCGGCTTCATTCTCCGGTAAGCTGCGTATTCTTTCAGATACTCCTCGTACCCCATGGCAAAGCGGATATAATTCACTGCCCCGAACGGCGTCATCCGTCCGATCAGCTGAAGATCCTGCTCCAGCTTCTCAATGCGCCGGCACATCCAGTCTTTTCCCTCATAATACTCGTACAGCGCCTCGAAGCTGACCTGGGGACTGTCGAAGGCGTCCCTGGCCAGATAGCGGTTGGGCCGGTTGCAGATCTGCAGAAAGTCTGCCCGCCGGCGGCTTCCCAGACCGATGTTAAGATAGGTGAGGATATCTCTGGAGATCCAGTGATCATACAGATTTGGCAGACGGTCCCTCATCTGGAACGGAATGCTGTCGGCCATCAGCTGTTCCACCGCCATGCGGCTGCCGGCATTGGTGCGGAACAAAAGGGCGATCTCCTCGTAAGGCGTACCCTGGGCCACGCAGGCGCGGATGCCATCGGTCACGTCCTGAAGCTCTTCCTTAACGTTCTCGTACTCCCGCAGCGCCACCGCCTCTCCCTGTCCGTGACTGGCAGTGATGTTTTTCGGAAAACGTTTCTCGTTGTTGGCGATCAGCTTTCCGGCCTGACGGACAATGGCTTTGCTGCTTCGATAATTGATATCCAGCGTAACCGTCTCTGCATTTGGATAATCTTCTGGAAAATGGAGCATGATCTCCGGGCGCGCTCCTCGAAAACGGTAGATCGACTGATCGTCGTCCCCGACAATGAACAGATTGTCCTGCGGCTTTGCCAGCATCCGGACAATGTCGTATTGGATCGGATTGATGTCCTGAAATTCGTCTATCAGGATATATTGAAATTTTTTCTGCCACAGGGACAGGATATCCGGATGCTTGCGGAACAGTTCATAGCACCACACCATGATGTCGTCGAAATCCAGCTTGCGGTTCTTACGCTTCCATTCCTCGTAGGCCCGGTATATGGCACGGAACACTTCCTCGGGGCAGGCGGTGGAATAAAAATGCTCCAGTTCCATGCGGTTGTTCTTTACAGTCCCGATCTCCCGGTTCAGGTTGGCGATCAGATCTTCCTCGTCCTCCGAGTCCCTGCAATAGGTGTGGACCAGTTCCTTCAAAAGCCGCAGCTTCTGATCCTCGCTTAAAATATTCTGTCCGGACAGGCGGTAGGCATTTCGCAGAATGCCGTAAAACACTCCATGAAAGGTGCCGAAGGTCACCCGGGTGGACGGACGTTCCATCCGTTTCAGATACCGCTCCTTCATCTCCCGGGCGGCGGCCTTGGTAAAGGTCACCACCAGGATCGTCTCCGCGGGCACCCCCTGTTCCACCAGGCGGCAGGTGCGCCCGGTGATCACGGCTGTCTTGCCGGACCCCGGACCTGCCAGAACCATCATCGGTCCCTCCATATGCTCCACTGCCTTCTTCTGGGAATCGTTATATTCCATAGGCATCAGGCAAGAGCCGCCTGCAGCTTTTCCACTGCGGCGTTCAGCCGTCTCAAAGATTCCTCTTTTCCCAGCACCTCGAGAATCTCTGTAGCGCCGGCCGGCGTCATCTGCTTTCCGGACAACGCGGTGCGGATGGGCCACATGATATAACCGGTTTTATATCCCTTTTCTTTTCCAAAGGCGGACAGCATCTCGAACAGCGCGTCGTTACTGTAATCCTCCTGGGCCTGCAGAAGCGGGAGAACCTCCAAAAGAAGGGACAGGGAATTTTCTTCATTGGTCTTCATTTTCTTGTGGACATACATGGATGTCTCATATTCCGGAACCTCCTGGAAGAAATCCACCAGGTCGTAAATATCCGGAAATACCTCGATCCTCGTTTTCACCATGGCGGCAATCTTATGGAAATCCAGGTCTCTGGTAACCGCTTTCTTAAGATACGGCAGCGCCATCTCGTAGAACCGGTCACTGTTCATGGCTTTCATGTACTCGCCGTTCATCCAGCGCAGCTTCGTCATATCGAAGACTGCCGGGGATTTGCTGATATGGCGGTAATCAAACGCCTGAACCAGCTCCTCCAGGGTAAAAATCTCCCGGTTGTCCTCCGGACACCAGCCGAGCAGAGCCACAAAGTTCACCACCGCTTCCGTGAGAAATCCCTGCTCGATCAAATCCTCATAGGAGGAATGACCGCTTCTCTTGGACAGCTTCTGGTGATTCTCGTTGGTGATCAGCGGACAGTGTACATACACCGGAACCTCCCAGCCGAAGGCCTCATAGATCCGGTTGTATTTCGGGGAGGAGGACAGATATTCGTTTCCCCGGACCACATGGGTGATCCCCATCAGATGGTCGTCCACCACGTTGGCAAAATTGTAGGTGGGATAGCCGTCGGATTTGATGAGGATCAGATCTTCCAGCTCTTCGTTGTTCACGGTGATGTTTCCGTAGATCTCATCGTGGAAGGTTGTGGTCCCTTCCGTCGGCATATTGAAGCGGATGACGTATGGTTTTCCCGCCGCCAGGTTGGCCTCCACTTCCTCTTTGGAAAGATGCAGACAGTGTTTGTCGTAAATGGAGATCTCCTTTCCGTCGATTACCCGTTTGCACTGGCTCAGCCGTTCCTGGTCGCAGAAGCAGTAGTAAGCGTCCCCCTGCTCCACCAGCTGTTTCGCGTACTTCAGGTAAAGCCCGGAGGCGTTTCTCTCGCTCTGCACATAGGGACCGCAGCCGCCGTCCTTGTCCGGGCCTTCGTCGTGGTGCAGGCCTGTCTCGGAAAGGGTATGATAAATAATATCCAGCGCCCCCTCCATAAAACGCTCCTGGTCGGTATCCTCAATGCGCAGCATAAAATCTCCACCGTCATGTTTTGCGATGAGATACGCGTACAGCGCCGTGCGCAGATTTCCAACGTGCATACGCCCTGTGGGACTCGGCGCGAATCTTGTCTTTACTTTGCTCATTCTTTCTCCTTTCATGGCGCGCTAGCTGCGCCAATAATGGTAGATTTGGAAGTTTACTTCCAGAGTTACTTCTATCATGACGCGCTGGCCGCGCAAAATGCTTACTTTTCATGTGAATACCCCGGAAGCAGTCTTTCAACAACCGGCAGCGTTGCCATCCGGCAGGCGCATCCAAAGATGCGTCTCCTTTTGTCATCCTGCCAGCCGCCAAAACACAGCCTCCGGGGTCGAAGGGATTTTGCGGCTCTATCGCCGTTTTATGTAATGGTCCGGCGCGGCCAAACCGTTACGTTTTTGATGTTTACGGATATATCTTCGGAAGAATCTCCAGAAGATTTCCGGTGCAGACTCCGTCCGCCTTCACGTCGGAGTAATGCTCCGCCCAGTTGACCAGCACAACCTTGGAGCCGTTAAAATATTTCACAAAACTCTTGGTCAGGTAAGACTGCATGGTGGACCCCAGGATCAGCAGCACGTCCGCCCGGGAAACCAGCTCTGTGGCGCGGGTCACTTTATCGTTGCTGACCATCTCTCCCGTAAGCACGATCTGCGGCCGCACCACCGCCCGGCAGTCCTCGCAGTAGGGCACCGGCGTGTGGTCGAGAATGTAATGATAGTCATATTTTCTGCCGCACCGGGGGCAGATATTCTCATAAATATTTCCGTGGATATCCACCACATTCTGGCATCCCGCCCGCTCTGAGAGAGCGAAAATGCTTCTGGAGACAACGCCGATCAGCTTTCCGTCCCGCTCCATCCGGGCCAGCGTCTGATACACCGCGTTGGGTTCTCCCCGGTGATTCAGAACTTCCTCCCTGTAGAACTGGAAAAATTCCTTCGTCCGGTTGTTGTAGTAGGATTCCGAGAAAATCTCTTCCACCGAGAGGCCGTAACGGGATTCCGTCTCGTACTCGAAATCGCCGTCATACAGCTGACACCCTGTTTGGAAGGTCGTGCTCCGTCCTACCAGACATACCACGCGCTCTGCTTCAGCCAGTACCTTTTTTACATACTCCAAACTACTCATCTGTATTCGGCCCCCTTTTCTTTTTTATCTTATGGACGGCAATCTGTCTTGTGCTGTTAGGTTTCCTTACACTTCGATGCCGTTGTCTTTCAGATAGTTCATAACATCGCCAACCGTGTTGAGTTCGGACAGGTCTTCTGTGTTGATCTCAATTCCGTACTCGTCTTCCAGCGCCATGATCACCTCAAACAGATCCAGAGAATCCGCGCCCAGGTCGTCCTTAAAAGAAGTCTCCTCCGTAATCATGTCGGCATCACAGCCAAGCTGCTCCGCAAGAATTTCTTTCATCTTCTCTAACATCGTACCTTAACTCCTTTCTTACGTCCCCGAAACGTAACGTTTATATCCTTTTCGTTACTGAAAGACGTCTTTTTTCATGAAAAGTGTATCTGTTCTTCATGTATTTGTCAATAGATTTTTCTCACGTTCCCCTGGAGTATGTTTTTTCCCTTTTTTTTCGTCCAGACGGATGGAATCCGCCACGGAAAGCGCTACCCCAAGCTCCGTCGCCAGAAACAGAAACGAGGTGCCTCCATAGCTGATGAACGGAAGCGTGATCCCGGTAGCCGGAAGCAGGTTCATCACAACCAGCAGGTTCAGGATCACCTGAATCGCAATATGTCCGAAAACACCGCTGACGATCAGCGTCCCGTAAAGATCCGGCGCGTTCTGGGCGATCATGAACAGCCGGTACAGCAGATAGCCGAACATCAAAAGCAGCAGCACCGCGCCAAAAACGCCAAGTTCCTCACAGACGATGGAAAAGATCATATCGTTCTGCGCTTCGGGGATCGTTCCCAGCTTCTGAGTGCTGTTTCCAAGGCCTTTTCCGAAAAATCCTCCGGAGCCGATGGCGTACATGCCCTGATGGATCTGATAACTTCCACCGGACAGCCACTCGTAGACACGCTGGAACTGATAGCCGTCGATGAATGCGAAGCCTGTCTGCGTCCATCTTTCCAGCACATCCATATGCGTTTTCAGATAAACCAGCGCTCCGGCCACAGCGGCTATTCCCATAAAAATGCAGGCCCAGAAAAGTTTTCCCTTTTTCGGCAAAGCCACTACCATGACCACCAGGGTGATCAGCATGATAATAATTCCCGTACTCAGATTCTCCGTGAACTGCCACGCTGCCACTGCCTGGATCGCGCCTGTAAAAAAAACAACAATCTGCGCCCACACTCCTTTAAACTTTCTTCCCATCTGCAGGATCACCAATGGCAGAAACATGATCACGGCAATTTTGGCAATTTCCGACGGCTGGAACTGAACCGGCCCTAGCTTCAGCCACCTTCTCGCGCCGAACTCCTCCACTCCCAGAGGCGACTGCACCAGCGCCATGAGTACAAAAGCCAGCACATAAAGGAACGAAGCGAATTTCGCCATAAAATGATAAGAGACCTTCGACAAAAACACCACCCACACAAGCGCTGCCAGAGAAATCTTCATCTGATGCTCAAAAAAGTATAAATTACTCGAGATATTTGAACTGGTGTACGCCTCATAGGCACTGGCGCTGTACAGCATGATCAATCCGAAAGACATGAGCAGGATCAGGCAGACCAGCAGATTGTAATCGTAATACCCTGTCATCTGCTTTCTTTTGCCATTGCCCGCCGCAGCCTTATTTTCACTCATCGTTTTCTTTCACAACCCTTCTTTACGAACCCTGGAGCGTGTCCGGCTCCTGCAGAAAACAGCTTTCGAACACGCTCTGGACGGATGCCCGCAGGCATGATAGTTTCATACGGTCTGTGCGGTAAATGCACAGACCTGGCTGAATAGTTACCTTTTTTTCAGTATATCACAGTTTTCCTCTATTTCAAAGCATATTTCAACAGCTCCAGGAAACCTGGCGGGCGGCCGGATCCGCCGAGAATGACCTGACGTACCAGTTCCGGGTCGTCGGTGATGATATTGTCCACCTGGCAGTCTACCATCCGCTGGATGTCTCCCTGATAATTCAGCGTCCACGCATAAACCTCTTTGCCCAGTCCATGGACTTTTTCCACAAAACGCTCCGTAATATAGGTATGCTTGACGGAAAAGAAATCGGCCCCGTCCATATCCTGCAGATCCCCGTAGGTCATATTCATGGTGTAGCCGGTGCGTATCTCCGGGTTCAGTTCCTTGGCCTGCTCCAGAAATTTATAATTCATCGACGTGAGCACACAATTCCCCACGAAATCCTCTTCTTCGATAATCCGAACCACCTTCCGCACAAGATTGGGATTATGACCGTTGTATTTTACCTCGATATTCAGCTGGAGTTTCCCCCGCACCGCCTCGATGGCCTCCGCCAGCGTGGGGATCTTCTCCCCGCGGAAACTCTGGTTAAACCGGACTCCGGCATCCAGCTGCTGCAGTTCCGCGTAAGTCACCGTCCAGATATTGGCGTTCAGTCCGGTGGTCCGCTTCAGATTGCTGTCATGCAACAGAACCACCTCTCCGTCCTTGGTCTCCTGCACGTCGATCTCAGCAAAATCCGAAAGGGAACTGGCCGCGTATTCCAGGGCGCTCAAGGTATTTTCCGGAGCCTTCCTCGCGCCTCCCCGGTGCGCCGACACGGAAATATATCCGGCGGACGCTGTGGCCGCCGGATGCTCCGTGCGCACCACATAAATCAGATAAACGCTCTCGCTGGCCGCCAGCGCCACGGTCAGGAGAATCGCCGCAACTTTGCCTGCCAGCAGCTTCCGGAACCTGGAAGGCGCCTTTTTACTCCTTCGCCTGGCCCGGTAGCCGCCCCGGTCCGTATCTGCGAAAAACAGGTACAGATACAGCACCGTCACGGTAATCCCCATTCCCGCGGCCGTCTGGCTGAGCACAGCTTTGGCCTCGTCCGTATAAACCAGGACGGAACTGACCAACGCCTGAGGCTCCCCTGCGATCATCACATATAAAACGATCAGCACATGAGAAAGCAGGTACAGAAGAAACAAGGCAGACAGGACTATGAGCTGGAGCAGACCGTATGTCCCCAACTCCTTTCCCAGGTTCAAAAGCACCTTGTTCCAGCGCCCGCCAAACCTCTCCCATACCCTTCCAGACACTCTGGTCTTTGGTTCGTCCATCATCATACGGAACGGAAGGGTATAGGAAAATAAAATGGACAGCAAAAACAACACGGCTGCTATCGCACCCGGCACCGCCAGATTCGGGAACGCTTCAAACACCTTGACGGCGGAAATCTGCAGCAGCTTCATTCCGGTAACCATGCCGTACATGGCCTGCAGCAGAAGGCAGGGGAGTGCCCCTGCCACCACAAACGCCCATCCCACCGGCTTTCTTCTGATAAAACGCCCGCTTCCAAGAATTCCCGCGCAGATCATCCCCGGAACACCGATGGTCTTTTTCTGCCAGGACGCTTCCATACATCCCAAAAGCGCATAAAGCTCAAACATCACCAGCAGCAGAACCAGCAGCAGGCCCAGCACGATCAGACCGATGGTCAGAGGATGCCGGATAAATTCCATAAAATTTTCCTCTGTCATATAGCTGTAACCCTGGCGGTCCAGGGAGAACTCAACCGCCGCCCGGGCCGCGCGGGTGACAGTCTCGTTGAAAAAAATGCGGTATAATATTTCAAAGACGAGAAGACTGGCCCAGTTTTTCTTCAGAAGTCTCCAGGCCTTCACAGCAAATTTTCTCATGGCGTCATCCTTTTCCCTGTACATGCACAAACTATCTGATAACGCTTTATTATATCACAAAACGCTCTTCTTGGAAGGACAAAAAAATTCACAGCGGTTTAACACAGAAAAAAGCACAAAAAAAGGCAACGGTCCAGCAGCGCCAAACTGTCGCGGCACGGCTGAACCGTTACCATATTATTCCTGAACATCCGGACGTCTCAGCTCCCCACGCAGCTTTCCAAGCACGATCAGGGATAAAACACCTGCAAGAACAGAAGTCCCCGCAAAATTCAACCAGATCCCGGTCAGTCCAAGGGGCCAGAGGACCACGATCAGAAGCACCGGAAAGATCAGCGCCGTTGACACTGAGATCACAGAAGCGGGCAGCGGTTTTTCCACCGCCAGCATGTAGCTTTGAGTAGCAAAGGAAAACCACCTGGTGACATAGGTCAGGCTGAACAGACGCAGCGCAGACACAGACATGGCCAGCGTGTCCGCTCCGGCGCCGGCCACAAACAGCCTGGTGATCTGCTCCGGCAGAAGCGCGATCACACACACCGCCGCCAGGGAGAGTATCCCGCTTGCGGTGAAACAGCATTTTTCAATCGCACGCACCCGGGAATATTTCCCAGCGCCCCAGTTATACCCCACCGCCGGCTGCAGCGAGTCGCACATTCCATACAAAAGCGGCTGGATAAACCCGTCGGCGAACATCAGGATCCCGTATACCGATACCGCTGTCTCGCCGCCCAGGCGCACCAGAATCACGTTCATAAGAATCGAGGTAATCCTTCCGGCAATGTTGTTAAGAAAATTCGGACTTCCGCAGGCGAGGATCTGCCGGATCATCCGTCCGTGAAACCGCGGCCGGCAGAATTTAAGCAGCGCTTTTCCTCTTACAAATGGCAGAAACGCGATCGCAGCGCAGATCACGATACCGGAACAGGTGGCCAGCGCCGCGCCCCAGATTCCAAATCCAAGAACGCCGAGAAACAAAAATTCCAGAAGGCCGCTGAGGACAGACATCAGAATATTCAGGAACATGCTGCCCCGGATGAAACCACAGATGCGCAGATAGTTGTCCACGGCAAAAATGATGGTGGTCACAGGCGACGAGAGGGCATACACCCTCAGATACTGAACCGCAAGTTCGGCAAACGCTCCCTTTGCGCCCATCATGCGGATCAGAAACGGAGCGGCGGCAAACAGCAGCGAGCCAAGGACTATTCCGGCGCCCACGATCATCAGACATGCACAGGTAAAAATATTGTTGGCCTCTTCCATTTTTTTCTGCCCCAGGCAGACGGAAATCGGCACCGCAGAGCCGACGCCCACCAGGTCCGCCAGTGAAAAATTAATGATTACAAATGGCATGGCCAGATTCAGAGCCGCAAACGCCGTCGCTCCAAGAAACTGGCCCACAAAAACGCCGTCCACCGTCTGGTAGAGCGCAGAGGCCAGCATACTGACCGCCCCGGGGATCGAGGCGAGAAAAAACAGTTTCAGCGGCGGTGTTTTTGAAAATAATGCCGTTGAATTCATGGTTGTGTCTCCTTTCGTTCAGACTTCCTGTATTTTGCTTCTGAGAAGCTCCACATACTTCTGTGTCAGCGCCAGAAGCGTCTCTTTTTCGTCCTCACTCAGCGCCTGGAAAGACTGCCGTTCCGCGTGTACCAGCGGCCGGATCACCTGACCGGCCACGGCTTGTCCCTGCTTCGTCAGGATCACCTGCTTGTTTTTCTGATTTCCATATACAGGCTCCAGCGCCACCAGACCCTTCTTTTCCAGCGTTTTCAGCGCTGAATTCAGCGTCTGGGGCGGATAATGCCACTCGGTACAGATCTCTCTTTGGGTGCAAGGACCGTCGCCTGTATCCAGGGAGTACAGCAGCCACAGGGCAGTATCCGATATGCCGTGATCTCTGGCGTATTGATGATAGATCTCATCCATTTCCTTGTACAGCTGGTTGAAGACGGCCAGAGGATCCGTCAGCATTTCCTTTTCCATACTTCTCCTCCTTTTTATCCGAATACGGATAAAATCAATTATAATCCGAAAACGGATAATTGTCAATCAGCCATTGAAGACAGCGGTTCCAGAAAGTAATAGTTCAGCCTTGCTGAACTATTACTCCAGAAATTCAACCCCTGTAACCAATCAGCCAGCCGATTCGTTACGGAATTTTCATTTTCCGGAACCGCTTTGCGGGAATATTACTTTTTACACGGAGGACAGTTCACCGGCGCGTCAAAGCTCGGATTGAACGCATAGAAGTTCTTGGCATCCAATTCGTCCTGCACGGAGCGGAGCGCTTCACCGAAACGGGAAGATTGAAGTAGATTTACCTCAAAAATGATAGCGGTTAAAACCGCCTTAGATTTTCCATGTGATTTCAATATTCCCGTTTGCCACCTTGATAACTTTGATTAAAGCGTCCACAACCGCCTGTTTATCCTCAAAGGAAATGTCCTGCCATTTTTTCACATGGTCGGTTATCTGTCCCATTTTGCTTTCTGTCTTAGAACAGGTAAGGGATACGATTTCTTCCTGTAAGGTCTGGCGTTCTGCGTCTAACTCGGAAACCTTGTCATTGATGTACTTCATCAAGATAGAATTTGCACTTCCTACTTTGGAAAGCAAGTCACCTATTTCCTCGTCTATCTGTGCCAAACGGATTTTGTTCTTAGATACTTTAGGGGTGGATTGATTTTCTTTTTCGTCGGACAGCTTTTTAAACTCGGACAGCTTATCACGAATGGCGTTTAACATATATTCTTCCAGAACGTCGGCGTAAACCGTACACCCTGTCCCTTTGCAGTTGCCGTCATGTCCTCCTTGACTGCAAACAAAGTAACGTCCCCATTTCGTTTTTGCTTTCCTGATTACCAAAGCATATCCGCAGTTACCGCATTTTACTTTCCCGGTCAGCCATGAATTTTTAGGCTT
>JAGHIA010000151.1 GCA_017887445.1 Fusicatenibacter sp. | reverse complement strand
ATGTGCGTCACAGTTTGTGGGGAATTTGTTCCAGAATCAGGAGGCGTAGCGGGCTACGCTGACTGATTCTGGGGCAAATTCCACGCAAAGTGGGGCGTGCAGATTGCAGGAATGAATTTTCAAACACGCTCTAGGAGTTTCTCGTCCCCCCACAGATGCCCGCCGAACGCACCTGCCGCCCAACCCGGTCTCCTTTCTGGTTTCTTTCTGATGGCGATAGTGGTTGGATGTTGCTCTCAGTAGATATTGGTAGCTATTCAGCTAGGTCTGTGTATTTGGTTTGGGGTATCTATTTAGCCTGGCACTATCCCGCGAGGTGTTTTCGCACAGAATGTGGGAAAATCCCGTGGCCTGCAGCGCAAAACTGCATGAAATGCAGCTTCTGTGCAGCGCGAAGTGTGTAATAGTTCAGCCGGCTGAACGGTTATGGTTTGGGATTTGGCCTGATAGATTCCTTCTTGACATGAGAGGAAAAAGAACTTAAAATTTTAGAGCATATGTTTAGACGTTTTTTGCATGGATGTTAAATTGTTTTTCGTGAATTTCTGACAAACAATGTGAGATTCATGTTATAATAGGGAAAAGACGCGAAATGCAGAGGTGTAAGATGCGCAAAGACAGGTGTTGTTCCGCAGAAACGATTCAGCTGGCTGAATCGTTTCCGCAGGCGGGGCGGCTGTGAAAAATACGGGAGAAAAGAAAGGAGATGTTGTATGCTGACGATTCAGGAATATATCAAGGCGGAGAGTCTGGAGCAGGCGTATCAGCTGAATCAGAAAAAGACCAGCCGTATCATCGGCGGTATGCTCTGGCTGAAGCTGAGTCCGCTGAATATCCGGACTGCTATCGATCTGTCCGGATTGGGACTGGACAGGATTGAGGAGAGTGACGGGGAGTTTTCCATCGGCTGTATGGTGACGCTGCGCCAGCTGGAAACCCATCCGGGCCTGGAGGCGTATACCGGGGGAAGTATGAGGGAGAGTCTTCGCCATATTGTCGGAGTGCAGTTCCGGAATCTGGCTACGGTAGGCGGCAGTATTTATGGAAGATTTGGGTTTTCTGATGTTCTGACGGAGTTTATGGCCCTGGGCGCGGAGGTGGAGCTGTTCCACGGCGGCCGGATGTCTCTGGAGGAGTTTGCGAAACTTGGCTATGATAAGGATATCCTGGTACGGCTGATCCTGAAGAAAACGCCCCAGGACAGTGTGTATCTTTCCATGAGAAATACACAGACAGATTTCCCTGTGCTCACCTGCGCCATGACCCGGCGGGAGGGCCAGACAGGGGTGTTTATCGGCGCCCGTCCGGGACGTGCCGTGGCGGTGTATGATGTCCATGGGATCCTGAAGAATGGTGTGACCGACGCGTCCGCCAGAGAATTTGCCGCCTATGCGGCCAAAGAGACAGTGACCGGTTCCAACCGGAGAGCGCAGGCGGAGTACCGGACGCATCTGGTCAACGTGCTGACCCGGAGAGCCTGTCTGCAGCTGGGAGGTGAAGCCAAATGAAAGTGACAGTGACAGTAAACGGAAGAAAGATCCAGGAGGAGATTGACGCGGATCTGCTGTTGATCGATTTTCTGAGAAACCATGGATGTATGAGTGTGAAACGAGGCTGCGACACTTCCAACTGCGGTCTCTGCACGGTGATGTTGGATGGAAAGCCGGTGCTTTCCTGTTCTGTGCTGACGGCCCGCGCGGACGGCCATAAAGTGGAAACACTGGAAGGCCTTCAGGCAGAGGCGGAAGAGTTCGGAGCGTTTATCGCCGATCAGGGGGCGGAGCAGTGCGGATTCTGCAACCCTGGATTTATGATGAACGCCCTGGCTTTGTTCCGGGAAAATCCGGAGCCAGACGTGGAGGAAATCAAAGAGTATCTTGCAGGAAATCTGTGCCGCTGCTCCGGATATGAAGGGCAGCTGCGGGGAATCCTGAACTTTCTTGCATGGAAAAAGGAGGGAAGACCATGAGAGCAGTCAATCAGCCGGTGAGAAAAAAAGACGCCATGTCTCTGGTAACGGGAAAGCCGGTTTACATGGACGATGTGATCAATCATGAAAACTGCCTGATCGTCAAAGTCCTCCGCAGTCCCCACGCCAACGCCATTGTGGAGAGCGTGCAGAAAGCGGCTGCCGAGAAGGTGCCGGGTATTGAGGCCATTTATACCTGGGAGGACGTTCCCGGTCAGCGGTTTACCATGGCAGGCCAGACTTATCCGGAACCCAGTCCCTATGACCGTCTGATCCTGGACCGCCATGTGCGTTATATCGGTGACCCGGTGGCGATCGTGGCCGGCGACAGCGAGAAGGCGGTGGACAAGGCTCTGAAGATCCTAAAGGTAAACTATCAGGTGCTGGAGCCGCTGCTGGATTTCCGCGCGGCCAAGGACAATAAAATACTGGTCCACCCGGAGGACAGCTGGAAATCCCTGTGTCCGGTAGGCGCCGACAACCAGAGAAATCTCTGCGCCTCCGGAGAGAGCGGCGACGGGGATATCGAAGCGGTTCTCGCGGACTGTGACATTGTGGTGGAAAATACCTACCACACGAAGGCCTGTCAGCAGGCGATGATGGAGACGTTCCGGACCTATTGCTCCATCGATGCCTACGGAAGGCTGAACGTGCTGAGTTCTACGCAGATCGTCTTCCATGTGCGCCGGATCCTGTCCAACGCGCTGGGAATTCCAAAATCCATGATCCGCGTGGCGAAGCCAAGGATCGGCGGCGGCTTCGGCGCCAAACAGAGCGTTGTGGCGGAAGTGTTCCCGGCGTTTGTCACCTGGATGACAAAGAAACCGTCACGGATGATTTATACCCGCAGGGAGAGCCAGATTGCGTCCTCGCCGCGTCATGAAATGGAGGTTTCCGTGCGGATCGGAGCCATGAAGGACGGCAGAATCCGCGGCATCGACGTGTACACCCTGTCCAACACAGGCGCCTACGGCGAGCACGGACCGACGACGGTGGGGCTTTCCGGCCATAAATCCATTCCGCTGTACGGAACACCGGAGGCTCACCGTTTCCGCTACGATGTGGTATATACCAACGTAATGTCCGCAGGCGCGTACCGGGGCTACGGAGCGACCCAGGGAATCTTTGCCGTGGAGTCGGCGGTGAATGAGCTGGCGGCAAAGCTGAACATGGACCCGGTTGTGCTGCGGGAGAAAAATATGGTGCGGGAAGGCCAGATCATGCCGGCTTACTACGGCGAGAAGACCAACAGCTGTGCCCTGGACCGCTGTGTGGAGCGGGCGAAGCAGATGATCGGCTGGGATAATAAATATCCCTGCAGGGATATGGGGAATGGAAAGGTGCGCAGCGTGGGCATGGCCATGGCCATGCAGGGTTCCGGCATCTCCGGCGTGGACGTAGGTTCCGCGACCATTAAGATGAATGAGGAAGGCTATTACACAATGATCATCGGCGCGGCGGACATGGGTACCGGCTGCGATACGATCCTTGCCCAGATGGCGGCGGAATGTCTGGACTGTCCGGTGGATGCCATCACCGTGTTCGGCGCGGACACAGACGCGTCGCCCTATGATTCCGGCTCCTACGCGTCCAGCACCACCTATGTGACGGGCAAGGCGGTGGAGAAGGCCTGTGAAAAGCTGAGAGAGAAGATTCTGGCAAAAGGCGCGGAGCTTCTGAACTGCGGTCCCGGGGAGGCGGAGTTTGACGGAGAGCGGGTATTCTGTGCCGCCACCGGCGATTCCGTGGACCTGAAGACCATCGGTACCAGCGCCATGAACGGCAACCGTACGGCGCTGGAAGTGACGGAGACCAACAGTTCTCCCGTTTCCCCGCCGCCGTTTATGTGCGGCATGGCGGAGATCGAGCAGGACAAAGAGACGGGACAGGTGGAGCTTGTGGACTATGTGGCGGTGGTGGACTGCGGAACGGTGGTCAACCCGAACCTGGCGAGAGTGCAGACGGAGGGCGGGATTGCCCAGGGAATCGGCATGGCGCTCTTTGAAAATATCCAGTACAGCGACAAGGGACATCTGTTTGAGAATACATTGATGCAGTACAAGATTCCAACCAGACTGGACGTTGGAAAGATCCGCGTGGAATTTGAGAGCAGCTATGAGCCTACAGGGCCTTTTGGCGCAAAGTCCATTGGTGAGATTGTGATCAACACACCGTCCCCGGCCATCGCGCAGGCTGTCTATAACGCCACGGGCCACTGGTTCCGCGAGCTGCCCATCACAGCGGAAAAGATCGCCATGGCGCTGGCCGATGATTGACGTGATCCTGCTGGCTGCCGGAAACAGCCAAAGATTCCGGGCATCCGGAGGCGGAAACAAGCTGATGAACCGCTGGGGAGACGGCCCCATGTACCGGACGGCGCTGGAGCGGTGGAAGACGGCCGCGTCCGGCCGGCTGGACGGCGGGGCCGTGTATGTGGTTTCCAGGGAAGAGGAAATTCTGGCGGCGGCCGGACAGTACGGCATGATCCCCGTGTACAGTCCGGAAAGCTTCCGGGGGATTTCCTGGTCCATCCGCAGCGGACTTCTGGCGGCAAAGGAGGAAACTCTGGCGCGCACCGGACGCAGCGCAGAGCATTATGTTTTTGCGGTGGCGGACCAGCCGATGCTGCGGACGGATACCATGGAGAGATTTCTGGACAAGGCAAAAGAAAGCGTGTTTGCATGCCTGGCCTGGGAGGAAACCCTTGGCAACCCGGTGGCGTTTCCGGAGAAAGCGGTGGGAGAGCTTTTGCAGCTGGAGGGCGACAGCGGCGGAAAAAAGGTTTTGCGGCGCCATCTGGAGGAATGTACGGTGGTCTTCGCGGCGTCCGGGGAGGAACTGCGGGATATCGATACGCTGGAACAGCTGCGGGAGGCGCGGTCGGGGAGTCTGTCAAAAAATTTCAACACACTCTAAACGAAAAATATTGTTCGAAGATAGAGAGTTGGTAACCGTTCAGCCAGAGGAACCGTTACAAAAGAAACTGCAGACGGTTTTCCGCCCGGCTGAAAATCACGGAAGAAAAGATCAGGCGCAGCAGTTCGTTGGATTCCGCGCCGGTGAGCAGGCCGGAGGAAAGAAGACGGACCAGTCCCTGGGCGTTCCAGGAGAAAGAAGGACAGGAAGGAACAGAAGCCTCCGGTCCTTCTTTTTTTGCTTCCTGAAGCGCGGCCAGCTTCCGAAGGATTTCCTGCTTTCTGCGGCGGTATTCCTCCAGGGAATCCGCTCCGGTTTCGTATGCCAGCCGCAGCCGCTCCAGCCGGCGCTCCAGGCGGCGTTCCTCCGCGCGGATCTGTGAACGAAGAGAGGGTGGGGCGCTGGGAAGGGGAGGAATAGCGCCGGACGGCGGTGCGGAAGCCGCGGACGGAGGTGCAGGAGCCGCAACTGACGGTGCAAAAGTGCCGGATGGAGGTGCGGAAGCCGCGGATGGAGGTGCAGAAGCCGCGGATGGCGGTGCGGAAGCCGCGGATGGAAGTGCAGGAGCCGCAACTGACGGTGCAGAAGTGCCGGATAGCGGTGCAGAAACGCCGGATGGCAGCGCAGATACCGGGGAGGGTGTCCAGGAACCGGGGAAATGGCCTTCCAATAGAAGAGGACATTCTTCCAGGGCGCAGAAAACAGCAGGTTTCAGGTACTTCAGGGAGAGATAGTGGCTGACAATGCAGCGTCCTTTGGAGTAGGCGCCGCACTGCATTGCTCTGCCGCCTGAGGCGGAGGTCAGAAGGCTGCCGCAGGCGCTGCAGCGGATAAGACCGCGGAACATACCATGGACTTCCGGAACGCTGTGCGCCGGCGAGGAACCGGCCGTATGCTGGAAGTATTTTCTGCGCAGAGTCAGAAGCTCCTGGACAGCGTCAAACAACTCCTGTGTCACCAGCGGCAGATGTTCCCCCTGAACGATGCAGACATCGGCTTCCTGGTAAAAACGGTCTCCCTGCCGGCGAAGTTTTTCACCGGAGGGGATCCTGCGGCGAAGTTTTCCGGTATAAACGGGATTGGACAGAAGATATTCCACCGTTCTGCTTTCGAAAGGATTTCCCCGGGAGGTGCGGATCCCGGATCCGTTCAGCCAGAGAGCGATCTGGCGCAGAGAATCTCCCTGGAAGTATTTCCGGAAGATCAGGGGAACGAAAGGCGCTGTGCTTTCCTCGGGGACGAATTTCGAGTCTTCCATCCGGTAGCCGAAGGGAGGGACGGAAACCGACTGTCCGCGGGAGAATTTTTCTATCATCCCCCGGCGGACCTCCCCGGCCAGGTTCAGGGAATAGTATTCGTCCATGGCCTCTAAAAGCGCCTCCACCAGGACAGACGTGGGGTCGTCAGCCAGCGGCTCCGAGACAGAGACCACGTCCACGCCGCAGTCTCTGCGGAGCATGGATTTGTACAGGATACTGTCCTGGCGGTTTCGCGCGAAACGGGAAAATTTCCAGACCAGGATCACCTGGAAAGGCGCCGGATGCTGCCTGGCGGCGGCGATCATCCGCAGAAATGCCGGACGTTTTCTGGCGCTGCGTCCGCTGATTCCCTCGTCCATATATATGTGGGTGTCAGGAATGTGTATATCGTGCTGGGCGGCATAGGCGCGGATATTTTTTAGCTGGCTGTCCGGGGAGAATTCCAGCTGCTCGTCGGTGGATACCCGGATATAGGCGGCTCCGGTCATAGCAGATCTCCTGGAGGATTATATTATATAAAAGCTTATGGCTCGAAAGGAAATCTTATGAAAGAAAAACAGGAAGGATACGGAGAAGAAAGACATGGAGAAGGCAAAACATCCGGAAAGTCCAGGGAAACAAGTGAAAACCGCCAGAGAAGCCGGCGGGGAGAACTTAAGATCGGGAATTATCTGGCGCGGAATGGACAGGGGGACGCACCGCAGGAGCTTTCCGCGCTCTCCGGAAGGGAACGGGCAGGGTTGGAGCGGAGCATCAGCGGGAGAGTGACCTTGTGGCTGAAGCTGTATCTGGAGCGAAATCCGGAGAAAACCGGGGAAGTTCTGGCTGCGCTGGGACAGGCGGGAAACAGGGAAGCAGAGAAAACCAGGGGAACAGCGAAAGCGCCTGAAATGCCGGAAGCATTTGACATGCCTGATGGGCCGGAGGTATTTGACGCGCCTGGTGCGCCGAAACCATTTGACGCACCTGACGGGCCGGAAATATCCTCCGGCGGCATTGGGAGGTCCGGATGGGGAGATGGGCGCGTCGATGCGGTATCTGTCCCAGAGATTCACTGCGCCGAACCGGATCGTGATGGGGGTGCTCAACGACGTAGGTAGTGAAGCACCGGAAATGAGCAGCTATTCAGCCAGAGGGCATCCGGTCATTGAAAATCGCTTTGCGCAGGAAATGCCCAGGCTCTGGCTGAATCGTTACGGAAGGAATGCTCTTCGTGCCCTATTTCGCGCTCTTTGCGATTGAAAACTGCCATTTGTAAGGCAGAAAATTCAGAAAGAGATCTATATGGTCCTTGTCGTTGACCACCATTCTGTCGAGCAGCTGTGTGTAGTAGTCATCTTCGTATGGAACACCGTCTAAAAGTTCTTTGACAGCGCTTTTTATATCCGCGAAAGTTTTGGCGCTTATTCCTGTGGAGTCCACGGAAACAGCGGTCTCGATGGTTTTCATCAGATGGGAGATGATTTTCTGGCGGTCAATGTTCAGTCCTTTGCAGACAAGATACATCAGATAAACAGCATCTTCATTTCGAATGCATTCGCCAGAGCATCCCACGTGATTTCCTGCCTGATCTATGTGCGGACTGCCGTGTTTTACGCTTTCAAAGCAGCGCCAGGTCTTATACTGGCTTCCGTTTTTCCGGGTTTTGCATCTGGCCACATAGCTGGCTTTGCATCTGCCGCATTTGATCTTGCCGGAGAACGGATAACGGCTGCTGTGTTTTGGTCTGCCCGTCTGGGTGAAAGCTTTTTCGTCCAGGATACGGTTGGCTTTTTCAAACAGCTCACGGGATATGATTGGCTCGTGGTGGTCTTTGATGATCACAAATTCTTCCTGCCCCCGGTTGTATTTCTTTTCATGAGACAGAAAGTCTGGCGTATAGGTTTTTTTCTGTACCAGATCTCCGCAGTATTTCTCGTTGCGGAGGATCCTCAGGATAACGGTATTCTGCCATTCTTTAGCCCGCATGGGGCGTATGCCTTCTTCGAGAAGCTCACGGGCAATAACATGCGTTCCCTTTCCCTCGTCTGCAAACTTGTGAAAGATCAGCCGGACGATGTTTGCTCCTTCTTCATTGACCGTCATTTTACCGTCTTTCACATCATAGCCAAGCATACTCCGTCCAAAGACGACGCCCTGTTCCATCCGGCGTTTCTGGCCCCATTTCACCCGCTCGGAGGTTTTACGGCTTTCTTCCTGCGCGATGGAGGACATAATGGCAAGCCGCAGCTCTGCGTCTGGGTCCATGGTGTTGATGCCGTCGTTCATAAAGATGACGGCGACACCGTATTTTTTCAGATCGCGGGTAAAATAAATACTGTCCAGGGTATTCCTGGCAAAACGGGAGATTTCTTTTGTGATGATCAGGTCAAAACCGCCGTTTTTGGCACAGGCGATCATACGGTTGAACTGTTTTCTCTTTTTGGTACTGGTGCCGGAAATCCCTTCGTCGGCAAAAATCTCAGAAAGCTCCCAGCCGGGATGACGTTCGATATATTGCCGGAAGTACCGCCGCTGGCTTTCAAAGGAATTTGCCTGGTCTTCCTTGTCTGTGGAAACGCGGCAGTACGCGGCGACCCTTTTTTTCTTATCAGGTGTGTTTCTTTCCTGATTCATCCGTTCATATTTCTCAATCATAGGACTGCGCCTCCCGGTAATGGCGTTAACGGTTCCATTTTTCTTTGGTATTGTTCTTCAAGCGCCTTTACACAGCGTTGTCTTTGAGAATGGGTCAGCAGCTGCCTTTTTTCCAAAGACAGAAGGATTGCCTTTTGGATATTCAACAGAAACGCTGCGTGCTCCTGTTCGTTTATTTCCGGAACAGGACTGCCGGCCGGAACAAAATCTCTGTGCGCCAGTCTGGTCACCTCCCATGCCCGGGTGCTTTTGAAAATTCCTCCCTGCAATCTGCGCGCCCTGCTTTTCCGGGAGAGCTGTGACGCGCATGTTGTGGAAAGCAATTTTCAGACATGTTCCAATATATGGAAAGAGGATTGTCCCATAGAACCGTTCCTTACAGCGCGTATACGGGATCGATGGCTTTCAATTCTTCAAAGGTATCGATCTCCAGAATATCCTCAAACCGGCAGGGGCGAACGCGGATATCATAATGCTTGTTCTTCTCACCCAGCACCACGTCGTCCCAGTAACACTCTTTTCCGCCGGACTGTTCATAAACGTCCACGATATCTTTCTCAAAATATGTTCCTGCTTCCGGAGTCCAATAGGAAAGTCCTATCATCTGATAACAATCCTCGCCCCCGATCTTCATTCCTGTCACGCGCTTATTCTTTACGATCAATCGCCAGTCGTCTGTCTTGTCCACATGTACGCCGAGATAGTTGCAGTGGTATTCATATTTTCGTATAAGATCCCGGTTCTGCAGATACAGATCCGCGTCCATCACATACGCGCCTTTGTACAAATGCTTTACAAGCATTGCCGAAGTGATGTTATTGGACACATTATACTTATCGTTGGTATAAAACTTTATGGTGGGATATTTTTCTTTCAGGAAATCGAATTGTTCCCCCAGATAACCTCTCACGATCGTGATATCTTCGATTCCTTTTTCAACCAATGCGTCCAATACGGTTTCAATAATGCGTTTATGCTTCACCATGACCAACGGCTTTGGCGTATTCAGCGTGATCGGCATCATACGGCTGCCGAATCCGGCCGCGATCAAAACGGCTCTTTTCACGCGATACGGCTCCAGATAACCATATCCCGCGTCTGTGACCGTATAGCCTCCCTGGATTTCTTTTTTTATATACGCCAACTCTTTCAGACGATTGAGCTTTTTGTTGACCGTTCCTATTGATATCATAAAAAATTTGCCAAGCTGTGCCTGTGTGATCTTTTCGTTTTGATGATCCTCGATATAAACAAGAAGATCAAATTCCTGCTGATCCAAATTCATGTTCTCTTGTTCTCCTTTAATAGTTCCATTTGCTGAGCAGCGTTTCCTTCAGGTCTATATCCTCAAGTCCGCTCATATCTGCGTATTTTATATCTTCAGGATAGTTTTCCAACGTATTTTTCTGTTCCTTTAATACCTTGCCAGGATTATAAACCTCTTTATCGTAGACCAGACAGTCGTTTGCAAGAAACTCAAATACTTTTACAATGTCCGGATTGACTTCCCGGCCCTTGATCATGCCTATGCCGTCGAGGGAGTAGGGAGATCCCTGCGTTGGGTATATCATTTTCAAAGGATTTCCGTTATTTATTTCCGTCACCACCTGATAGGTCAGCGCAAAACCTACCGCGCATTCGCCCTGGATCAGCATCTTGACCGGCCCGGAACCAGACTCTGAGTATTGTTTTACATTCTTGTCAAGTTCATCATAATAGCTCAGAGTTTTTTCCAGTCCCCATTCGTTGTATAAATTTAGAAAGAAATTGTAGCCTGTGGAACTGGATTTCGGGTCTGGAAGGACGATCTTATCGTGGAATTCCGGTTTCAGCAGATCCTCGTATCCTTCGGGTTCTTCTATCCCATATTTTTTTAATATTTCGGTATTAACGGCAAAGCCTCCGCCGTAGCTTTCCCATATCAGGTATTTTCCGTGGGACGGATTCATCCCATCGAGATACTCCAGGGTTGAATACTGGGCCACCGGGGCCAAAGAGTCTGCGATCTTTTCCATATATCCGCTTTCCACCGCCAATACGATATCAGCGTCGGTTTTTTCTTTCTCGCTCTGTATTTTTGCGGCGACTTTTGCCGTCGGCAGATACATGATCTGTATATTCAGCTTAGGAAACTCTTCCTCTAATTGTTGCTTTAAATCGTCGTTTCTGTACTGTTCCAAAGCTGAGTATATCACAATTGTATTTTGTTCTTTATCACTGATGGCCATATACAGTAAGATAATAACAGCGATCAATGCGCATAATACTTTTTTCATCTGGCACAAAACTCCCTTTTCAAAACATAGACGATGGTTTTCATCAAAATATTCACGAGCAAAATGATAATCGAAATAAACGCGATGGGCTCGATCAGCGACTGAGAATCAAACTGTGGAATCAGCAGCGCCAACGGCATATTTCTGAAATTCGCCAAAAACGAGACCGCGGAGATTGTCACCATGGAATTTACGAAGATGTAGCTATACATTTCCAGCAACGTCTCCTGGGTGGATGGAAGATATACATCCAGCAGCATTCTGACTTTCCCGATTCCCAGGGACAACGCCACATTTTCCAGATTATGATCAAACTTCAGGAGAGAATTGTATGCCATCAGGTATGGCGATGAAAAAAAATGTACGATATTCACGCTGACGAGAATGATCAAAGTCCCATATACAAATGTACTTTTAAAAAGCAGCACATAGGAAAGACCCAGTACAATACCGGGAATGGACAGAGACATCAGGGAAATCAAGTGGAGCGCCATGGAAGAAATCCTCTTTTCAGACCGCGCTGTGACAAACGCCGCATAATACGCGATTCCTGTTCCGATCAGCGCCGCTGTCAGGGAGATAAAAAGTGAATTCAGCAAATATCCGCCGATTCCCAGGGCGGCAGATTCCTTCATGTTATCCAGCGTAAACGACAGGTCGACCGGATACTGTTTTACAAGGCTCAGGATCGCGAAGGTGATGATCGGAAGACTGATCAACACCAAAGTGACGCCGCAGACGATTTTCGCAAAGGCGTCCCTGCTCTTGTTTTCACGGATCTCATAGGATTTGATGACCGTGCCGGCTGCGCCGTTCTCTTTATTGAGCAGATCCACAAAAAAGGCGATGACGGCGGGAACAAGAAGAATTACGCCGATGATCCCGCCTTTTGAGTAATCAAGCAGTCCGATCACTTCCCGGTACATATACACTGGCAGGGTCGTCATTTTTCCGCCTACCACCAGCGGGACGCCATAGTCTGTGAACACCATGGTAAACACTGCGAAAATCGCGGAAATCAGCGGTTTTTTCAGGTTCGGCAGTGTAATCTTCAGAAATTGGTCCATTTTCGAGAAACCCAGCACATCCGCTACTTCATAAACGGTATAGTCCTCATATTGGAATATATTTGTCAGCATTAAAAAGGCCATGGGAAAGGAATATAAGGTCGCTCCGATCACAATCCCTGTCAGACCATATAAATGGATGTTGATTCCTGTCAGATTGGTAAAAAATCCGTTATCTCCGAAAAGCAGAGTCAATCCCATGCCGTGAGAGATCGACGGTATCAGCATGGGAAGTGTAAATAACACCGTCAGCACGCCTTTGCCCCGGAGCTTTGTCCGGTTGACGCACCAGGCCAAAAGAAGCGCGATCCCAACGGAAACAACCGTCGTTATAAACGCGGAAAGGAACGTATTCCATAGCATCGGCAAAAACTGTTCAGACAGGAATACCGTCTGGATGTCTTCCACGGAAATATGGCTGACTAACGCCAATAATGGCAGGACAATATGCACCACAAGCAGTGCGGATATGAGCCATTTTAATAAAAGGAATGTTTTGTTCTTCATTTACTTTCTCCCTGTGCTTTTCATCAAAGAATCCAGCTTCTGATCCAGATGGGCGACGACAAATTTCTTGATATATTCGTTTTTCGGATGACTGTAGATCTCTTTTGGAGCATCCACCTGCTCGATCTGTCCTTCGCTCATAACAATCACCCGGTCCGACAGATAAAAGGCTTCCTCCTGGTCATGGGTGATATAGATCATGGTGGAATTGAACTTTTTCTGGATCTCCTTCAGTTCCCGTTTCATGATTTCCTTGTTTTCCACATCCAGCGCGCTGATCGGCTCGTCCAATAAAACAATGGATGGATTTAACGCCAATGTTCTTGCAATCGCGACTCTTTGCTGCTGGCCTCCGGATAGCTGCGCAGGTTTTTTGTTCAGATGCTCTGCCATTCCTATTTGCGCTAATGTCCTGACTGCGGTTTCCCTGGAGCCTGCCTTGGTCTCCCGGCGCAGCCGCAGCGCATACTCTACATTTTCTAATACAGACATATTTGGAAACAACGCGTAATTTTGAAAAATGATCCCCATTCCTCTTTTGCTTGGGGGAAGATCTTCAATGTTCTTTCCGTCCAGTAATATTTGTCCGCTGGTCTGCTTTTCAAGGCCGATCAGGATCCGCAGCAGCGTTGTCTTGCCGCAGCCGCTGGGCCCCAGAACACTCAGAAATTCGCCTTCATTTACAGAAAATGAAATTTTGTTCAAAACTGCTTTTCCTTCATATTTTTTTGTCAGATCTGTTACTTTCAATTTTTCCATACGTTTGATTACTTCCTTGTTTTTTCATTTTCTCTAATTATATACTGTTTTTGAAAATTGTCCAACCTTTCTTTTGAGAAAATTCCGTAACAGTCCAGCCTGCCACTATTCCGCCAGGTGTTTTCGAGCAGAATGGGCAAAAATCCCGGGGCCTGCAGCGGGAAACTGCATGAAATACAGTTCCTGTGCATCGCGAAGCGTGTAATCGTTCAGCAACGCAGAACTGTTACAAACTTTCGGAACGCGGTGGAACATGTACTATTCCTTTGACTGAATGAGTTGCCAGGACATTTGTACTGCAAACATTTCAGATGCTTCGGTAGGTACGGAGGAGCTGGCTCATCTG
Source organism: Fusicatenibacter sp. (assembly GCA_017887445.1). Classification (GTDB taxonomy): domain Bacteria; phylum Bacillota; class Clostridia; order Lachnospirales; family Lachnospiraceae; genus Fusicatenibacter. The sequence continues at coordinate 1,081 of JAGHIA010000151.1, read as the reverse complement.
GAGATGGTAGCCACCATCGTTCATCAGCTGACCTGCAACCTGACGCCGGAAGAGATTGAAAAACAGGGATTTGCCAATTACTATGTGGATCATACGGTGGGAATCTGGCCGCAGGCCGCTGGAGGTATTCCCTTTAATGCCTGTGAATTTCAGTCGAAAGGGGATCCGGTGACGGATCTTTTCGAGGACCTCGCTGCAGAACAGAAGGCCCGCTCTACCTACGACAACATCCTGCGCCTGGTCAAAGACCCGGAAGTGGCGGACCCTATCCGCTTCCTTCGCGCCCGTGAGATCGTTCATTTCCAGCGTTTCGGGGAAGCAAAACGGGAAGATTGTAGTAAAATCCAAAGGCGCGGAAAGCCCACAAATTCAGCCCTTTTGGAAAGTCACTATCAATCAGAACATTTGCAGGACATAGGCATAAGCCGCCCTATCTGCTGCTATACCTCAAAATGAAGATGATACATGAGATAGGACGAGCTGTTTTTCTTACAACTGAATATCGAACCGTAAATGCGGCGTTTCTCACTTCCAACCCGGAAGAACAGGAACGCCGCTTTTTTTATGCCCTCATGTTACGCAGTAGGGGCAGAAAAAGCCTTGATTTATGCGGCTTTCAGAACGCACAAAAGACGAGGGCAAGGAAAGATACCTTTTCCCCTCAAATCCGCGTTCTACTGCGTAACAAATCCACAACAAAGGAGCTGATAAGCCATGGCAGTTTTCAGAGTGGAACGCAACACGGGATATACCGTAATGAGCAACCACCATTTACGCAACAAGGAGCTGACCTTGAAAGCAAAGGGCTTGTTGTCGCAAATGCTCTCACTTCCCGAAGATTGGGACTATACCCTTGCGGGGCTGTCCCATATCAACCGGGAACAAATCGACGCTATCCGGGAAGCGGTGCGGGAACTGGAACGCGCCGGGTATATCGTCCGTTCAAGGGAACGTGACGCAAAAGGACGCCTGCGGGGTGCCGATTATGTGATTTATGAGCAGCCACAGCTACCGCCTAAACCGGATTTACCTACGTTGGAAAATCCAACATTGGAAAATCCAACGCAGGAAAACCCTACGT
>JAGHIA010000150.1 GCA_017887445.1 Fusicatenibacter sp. | reverse complement strand
GTCCCACTTTGCGTGGAATTTGCCCCAAAATCAGTCAGCGTAGCCCGCTACGCCTCCCGATTTTGGAACAAATTCCCCACAAACTGTGACGCACATCTTGCAGAAAGCAATTTTCAAACACACTCTAAGGCCAACTGCCATTCTTACATGGATATGACCGCTGCCGTCAGGATCAAATACTTTCCTGTTCCGCTTTCCGATATTCCGTGGAAAACGCCGGATGGTACAGATCGCTTCTGCGGTAATTGCCCTGGGTCACGGTGTTTCCGATGATCATCAGCGCCGTCTTGGTGATTCCATGCTCCTTGGCGGTCTGCGCCAGCGTTCCCACGGTACAGCGAAACGTCCGTTCCTCCGGCCAGCTGGCTTTATAGACAATGGCCGCCGGCGTATCCTCGGTGTAGCCTCCCGCGATCAGTTCTCTGGACAGCTGTTCCAGAAGTCCGGTGCTCAGAAACACCACCATGGTCGCCTGGTGCGCCGCGAAGGACGCGATGCTTTCCCGCTCCGGCACCGGTGTTCTGCCGGCCATTCTTGTGATAATCACACTCTGGGACACATCCGGCAGCGTATATTCCATATTTAAAGCCGCCGCCGCGCCGGAAAAGGCACTGACTCCCGGACAGTCGTCGTAGGCAATGCCCAGGGCGTCCAGCGCGTCCATCTGCTCACGGATGGCCCCGTACAGACAGTGGTCGCCGGTGTGCAGTCTCACCACATCCTGCCCAAGAGCATCGGCCTGGCGCATTACATCGATCACCTGCTCCAGCGTCATCACCGCGCTGTTGTGGATCTGACACCCTTCCCTGCACATCGAAAGCAGCGCCGGGTTGACCAGCGAACCTGCATAGATGACCACGTCCGCCTGTTCCAGCAGATTTTTCCCGCGCACAGTAATAAGATCCGGGGCCCCCGGACCTGCTCCTACAAAATGAACCATCCTTTCTTCTCCTTTCCATCTATCAGAACTTTCTGCCAATATCATAGAAACAACAGTTACAGTTCATTATAATATACGAAAAAAAGAATTGCAACTTATGTTTTTTGGACGAAAACGGAGCCATAGCTTTCCTGTAAACGCTCAGAAAAGCCATGGCTCATGATTGACATATGAAAAAGAGGTCAGGGTAAAAAACGACGCCTTTAACAAAATCCCCCTCCGGCCAGTTGCACCAGTACCATTCGGTAATCGTCGTCCCTTCTGTCTCAAACTGCACATATTCGCGATTATAGCCGGAATTACCTGCCCGCAGAAATGCCTGCTCATCGATTCCTATGGTCCTCCAGCCATCCGCCTGCATTTGCTCCCGCACCTCGTCCATGTTCATGCCGCAGGTCATTCCGTATACGCTGAGGTCAGAATTTCCTTGACACCACACACTTCCGATAAACTCATGCTTCCGTTCCGGATTCTCCCAGTCGTAAAACGTTTCGTCCACATACTGCCACTCGATGCCTGCATAGGAATTTTCGTACCGCGATCCATTTTCACCGAACATCTGACCTTCTACTTTTTCCATGCCTAAATCGTCGGCGAACCCCTGGACCTGATTGCTGTGCATGTAATCGATCAGTTCTATATCGGAAGACAGGTCCGCTCCCTGTGACGGCGGCTGTGTCTCCTGAGGCGGCTGTGTTTCCTGAGGTGTGTCCTCCCCCTGCGGCGGCTGCGAAGACGGTGTGTCCGGAGAATCCAGACGGTCCGCGGATGCACCGGAGGTCCCGGAAGTTCCAGTCCCATTATTATCACTTTCTTCCGGTTTACTCTGAGACGCAGCGCTATGCTCCGGATCGTCCTCTTCCTTTTCCGGCGCTGAGTTGTTACTTTCACCTGTCTGTGCCGGAGAAGTCTGATCCTCCCCGTTGGAATCTTCCAGCGGCACAGTATCCAGAGACTGTCCGTTTTCCTTTTCATCCTTGCCGTCTGCGCTGGGAGTTGTTTCGGGATCCTGCTCCAGCCTGCTTTCATTGACATCCGTCTGTCTGCCGTCCGCCTGCGCGGCCGGGGAAGAATTGTCCTTCACGGAACATCCCATCAGCAGATTGGCTGTCAGGAACAGCACCAGCACACAGGCGGTGGCCGCCGTGCCTTTTTTCATCGTTCCTGCTCGCATGATATTCACCATACGCTTTTTCAGATTCAGCAGACTGTCGTTGAACGCTGTGGTAACTCCAGGCGGCACATTGCGGCCCACCGCGGTTTTCGCCAGCAGACGGTTGTACACCATTCTCTCCGATACGGTGCGAGTTTCCATCACGGTCTCGTCGCAGAGAAATTCAATGTCCCGGTCGGCTTCCTTTTTCATCCACCACAGCGCCGGATTAAACCAGTACACCACGCACAGAAGATTCATGAGCGCTTTGTACCACAGATCCTTCCGCCGGTAATGGCACAGCTCATGGAGCAGGATCAGTTCCTGTTCTTCTCCGGTATAGCCGTTTGCCGGAAGACAGATACATGGTTTCCGAAATCCCATCAGCAGCGGCGTGCCAAGCCGGCTGTTCAGCATCAGACGCGGCGCACGTCTGAGTTTCATTCTCTTACACAGCTTTTGATACTGCCGCTGCAGAGAACGGTTCCAGTTTGGCACATTCCAGCGGCGCATTGTTTTCCCGGCCATCCAGGCCTCCGCCCCTTTTTTAACGGCCAGAAACAGAACTCCCGCCGCCCACAGAGCCACAGCAAACCTGGCTGCGGTTTCCATGGAAATCCCTCCGGCGGACGCGCCCGCCCGGCCTGTGAAATTCCTCTCTGGCACGTTCATCGCTTTTCCGCCTGCGTCTTTCACTGCTTCCGTCTGCGTTTTGGCTTCACGGTTTCCTTCCGGATCAGTAAATCCTGTATCAACGGTCCCGAAACCGGCAGACACTCCTGCACCTGCTGTTCTGGCACCGGCAGTCATTCTTGTGCCCGCTGTTCCAGCATCGGCATCTACTCCTGTACCACTTGTTCCAGCATTGACATCTACTCCTGTGCCACTTGTTCCAACACTGGCAGAAGCTTCTGTACCTGCTTTTCCGGCATCCCCTGTATTTTCCATCGTCAGTGCAAACGCGGCGGGAACCTGGAACTGTACCATATGCCAGGTTCCCGGAATTCGCACCGGAAGGAGGAGCATCACCGCCAAAGCCAGCCAGATACGGTATTTCCATCGGACAGAATACTTCCGGGCCAGATTTCCCGAAAGCGTCGCTGTCAGCAGGATCACAGCCGCCGCCAGTACATTGATTTTCAAAACATGCAACAGAACATTCGCCATACCACCCCTCCTTATCTTTTACGGTTACCTGAACGTGTGTCCGGGAATCTCGCTGTTTCTGAAATCCAGCAACAGTTCATCTAGGTCTGTGCAATTTACTGCACAGACCGTATGAAAACGTAATGCCTGCGGGCATCCGGCTCATCGCGAAGCGATTTTCTATGGCCGGATACCGCAACTACCCATCTGTTGGACAGTTACGAAATTCATTCCCTCCACAGGCTCATAGCCTGTAATCTGCATATCCACCGCGTCCGGATACGCGCCGCGGCGATTCGGGAATGTAAACTCCAGCTGATACTGCTCCCCGTGATATCTGGCATAGGTTCCGTCTCCCTCGAAAATTGCCGTATGGGTCCGGAACACAACATCCTGCTTTCCTGCCAGAGTGTCCACATAATAAATGGTAAAGTCGAAAGACTCCTCCGTGACATTTTCAACCATTACCGTATAGTATTTATTCACCGACGCATCTGAACGCGCCGCGTCATACATGTACTCCCCTTCAAATACATTTATCTGCGCCGGAACTGCGTTGACCTGCTGATTTTCCAATCCGGCGAAGTTCTCAGAAAAATCACCTTCCGGCCAGTTGCACAGATACCAGCCTGTGATCACCTGGTTTTCATCCAGCCGGAAATCCAGGGCAAGATTGCTGCCGTTATAAATGACGATATACTGATGGCCGTCGTCCAGCGCGGTCCATCCGTTTTCCTTCAGTGTGGAATCCACTTTGCCAATGCCGTCTCCCACACAGGCGCCGTAAATACTCACCGCCGTGCTGCCCGTATTTTCCATGGTAAAGATTCCCGCGTCATCCATCATATAGGTACTCCACAGAAGAGAGAAACCGTCAATCTCATAAACTTCTCCGGTCTCCCATACATCTCCCAGGTCCTGTCGTTCCATGTCCAGAAGATCTTTCAGCTTCATCCATTCTCCGTCCAGGAGATAATTTTCAATCGCCACCGGCTCCGCCTCCTGCGGCTGGTCTTCCTTTGAAACCTCCTGTGTGGGAGTTGGCGTCTGATGGTCGGATCCGCTCTGCGGATTTTCCCCGTCAGGCGTTTCTGCATCGCTGTCACTCTCTGCCGACGAAGTGTCCGTAACATTCCCGGAAACAGACGCACCTCCGTCCTCTTCCCTGGAACAGCCGGACATTCCCAAAAGAGTGACAATAAAAATCATGATACACAGCATCCAAACAGACTTACTCTTTCGTTTTCCCATCCTCATAATACCCCTCCATTCTGCACGTTCAGAAACAGCCGTATGCTCTATCACTCCATGCGCTGACTGTGCTAGAGAGTGTTTGAAAATTCATTCCTGCAATTTTCAAACACTCTCTGGGGTGTTTTTCTTTCAGCCGTCTTTATTCAGTTCCTGCAGAAACGACTCCAGCTCTTCAATATCGCTCTGGCCGATCTGTTTTCCCTGGTACAAAGTCGCAACAAAATTTTTCAGTGAGTTGTCATACAGCTTCTCCAGCACATGTTTTCCTTCCAGCTGCTGGTACTGCTCCTGTGAAACAAGGGCGCTGTAGAGATTGGATTTGCCTTCTTTTTTCACAGCAACAAAATTCTTTTTTTCCAGACGTGAAAGTAACGTCAGAATCGTCGTCGGAGCCAGCTTCTTTTTCTGGTTCATAAACCCTTCGATCTCGCTTCTGGTCATCTCCTGGTGTCCGTTCCACAGTGCGATCATCACGTCCAGTTCGGAATCAGGTAATTTCTGTATCTTCTTTCTTATCATGATCATCTTCTCCTTTCTACTTCCGTAGTACAATTTTATATTACATTTGTAGAGAGATTTTGTCAAGAACTTTTTGAAAAAAAGATCAATGGCTGGTTACTGTGAACAGTAACACCAATAGCTGTAACGATTCAGCCAGGTCTGTACATTAAAACATAGTGCCTGTGGGCACTTCATCTGGCTGAATTATGTAATCGCAAATAAGTTTTCGGATACCCTCTGTCTTCTGACATTTCATGTATTCTTTGTGAAAATGCCTTATATGATCATAATAACCCCGGTGTCTTTTATATATAATCACAAACTCTTAATTTAATTGACATAAGGAAAAATCAGGATTAAAATTAAAAAAGGATATTATTTCCAACAAAAATCAATGTGAGGAGGAAGATTATGAGGACTCGTCAAAAAAGGCTGACTGCTTATCTGGCTGCAGCGGTGTTATTGTTTACTTCCTGGGTTCCCACGGATGTTTCTGCGGCGGAACCGGAGGAAAACACCCAGGAAATAACAGTTACATACGGACAGACAGAAGCCAGAAAAATGCACCAAATGATCAACGACTTCCGAACCGGCGATGAGACCTGGGTATGGTCTGAAGATGATACAACCAAGATAACGT
>JAGHIA010000149.1 GCA_017887445.1 Fusicatenibacter sp. | reverse complement strand
GGAATGCCTGATGCATTCCCGTCTCAGTGCGTCTCAGGCTCGGTACATGAAGTACCTCGCCTGCCCCGGCCGGAACGCCTGCGGGACGCTTAGATTTTCTCGCACCCCCACAGATGCCCGCCAACCCCATGCCGCCGGCCGCCCCGCTATTTCTGATCTTGGCCGCGGAAGGGCGAGGGCGGGAGATTGCGGCTATTCCGAAAGCAGATGGGACGACTGCAAAGGATGCGCTGATACAGCAATCTATCCGGCGAATGATGAAACGCCACAGCCATCAGCAACATTCTCCTATGGCCAGAGACAACCAGAAAGGAGACCGGGTCCGGCGGCAGGGGTGTTTGGCGGGCATCTGTGGGGATGCGAGAAAATCTTAGCGTCCCGGCGGCGTTCTGACCGGGGCAGGCGAGGTACTTCCTGTACCGAGCCTGAGGAGCGCCTGAGCCGGGAAATCATCCTGATTTCCTGGCGAATCGCTCCGGTCCCCGGTCAGAACGCCACCGGGACGCTTAGATTTTCCGCATTCCCACAGCCGCCCGCCAAACACCCCTGCCGCCGGACCCGGCCTTCTTTCGTCCGCTTACTACGCCTCGTAAAGCACCCAGTCGAAGTCTGCGTGATTATGGCTTTCCGTGTGGTTGGAGGTGGCGTACATTCCGATGTATGCGCCGGTAAAGCCTTCGTTGACCAGGGAGCTGAGCAGCGTCGGGTCCACGTCTTTGCAGAGCAGGCGGAATTCCTGGTCGCAGAAACCGTAGTAGAAGTGGTAGCCTTCCTCCGTCGCCGTTACGGTCAGATACACCCGGCCGTCCTGTTCCAGAACCGTTTCCGCCAGCACGGTGCGCACATGATTTTTTACTTCTGTGAGTTTCAGGGTCCGCGCGCCGTCTTTGCGTCCCACGGTAAAGGTGTAGTGGTATCTGTCGTCCTGTACCAGCGCGGCTCCGGCCTCCTCACAGTCCGCCGCCGGCTGGAAGTCCATGGCAAACTGCATCCGGAACTGTTTGTGCTGCTGTCTGCGGCCGATAAACGCCGGCGTACAGATTTCGTGCATCACTTCCTTTTGCAGATACAGCCGCAGGCAGCCTGGACGTTCAGAGAGGGACCAGAACGGCTCCGCCGCCGGATGGATGGTATTCCAGCGAAAATCCAGCGTGGCGGATTCAAAGTTGTCGCTGAAGAAAGACGGCTCGGCCAGATAGACCGGAAGGTCCGGCAGGCGTTCTTCCCGGTTGACAATGCCGTTTTCGTTGTCCACCCGCAGCCATCCGTCCGATTCCCAGACCACCGGAACCATAAAAGTTTCCCGGCCAAGGTTAAAGTGCGGGCCGCCGAATCCGTCGTAGGGGCGGACACCCAGGAGCACCATCCACCACTCACCCTTCTGGGTTTCCACGATATCCGCATGGCCTACCACAGAAATCTCACTCATCAGGGACATATGGCGGTGGCTGACAATGGGATTGCGCGGGCAGATCTCATAATCGCCGTCGATGGTGCGGCAGCGGGCCATCATAACGCTGTGGTTGGTAAACGTGCCGCCCTCGGCCACAATCAGATAATACCAGCCGTCATGTTTGTAAATATGCGGCGCTTCAATCCATTTGCTGCGGGTTTTCAACCCGTTCCAGATGACGGTGCGTTCTCCCTTGAACTGGAAAGTCTCCGGGTCCAGCTCGCACAGATAGATTCCGTGATGGCCTTCATACACCGGATCCTCAACGATATAATTTCCTGCGTAATACATGCGTCCGTCGTCGTCAAAGAAAAGGCTGGAATCGATCCCGTCCGCGCCCTCTACAAAGCAGGCGCGGCTCCAGGGGCCCGCGGGATTTTTCGCGGTGATGATATAGTTGTCCCGCCGCGCTTCACGGCCCTCGGAGACAAAGGTGTTGATGATATAAAACATTCCGTCATGGTAACGGATGGAAGGCGCCCACAGGCCCAGAGAAGTCTCACAGTTTTTATAATCCAGCTGCTCCGGAGAGTGGATGCCGTGACCGATCTGCTCCCAGTGGACCAGGTCCTTGCTGTGGAAAATGGGAAGGCCCGGAAAATAGACAAACGAAGAAGTCACCATATAATAATCGTCTCCGACCCTGCAGATGGACGGGTCCGGATAAAAGCCGCTTTTCAGCGGATTCTGAAAAGTTTTCTGATTCATGTAAAATTCCTCCTGAAGTAAATTATTAGTAACATTTCAGCCAGTAGTCAAACAATTCCCCGGCCATTTTCGCGAAGCGCTCACCGAAAATACGGAAAGATTCCTTGCAGGACTCATAATGACCATCCACAGCATCCAGAGCCACCGGCCCCAGATGGATAAACGGCTGTCCCTGGGAAGCGCCGCCAGAATACACCAGCATCCCCTTGACCAGCAGATGGCCGATCAAAGTCATGATGGCCACGTCCGCGCCGCCCTGAGCATAATGAGCCGTGGCGTATACCCCACCCAGCTTTCCTGCCAGCTTCAGCGGCCGGCTGTCCACATCCAGCCACTTCTTCATCTGCCAGCAGGTACTGGCCAGCCACGTCGGCGTTCCAAGGATCACCCCGTCACAGTCATTGATATAGTCCACGTCCATTTCTTCCTCGACAGAAAAAAGACGCGCCTCCCCGCCAACCTTGCGGACACCCTCCGCGATCATCTCACCCATCTCACGGGTATGTCCCGTCTGACTGAAATAAATAACAGCAATCTTCATCTTTCAAGCTCCCTTCTGACACATAACCGTTCAGCCGGCGGAACGGCTGTAACTATTCAGCCAGTTGAATAGTTACAGCATTCATCCATTGAAAAACGTTTCGCGATGGGCCGGATACCCGCAGGCACGACGTTTTCATACAGTCTGTGCAGTAAATGCACAGATTTGGCTGAATAGTTACGAACGGTTATTCTGACACAACAATTTGCGAAGCAGCAGTCTTGCAAAGTCCAACCACCACACATTCTTGCAATGGCACAAACCATATTTCATACACCACACTACTGCCCGCGCAAACAATTTCATGTATCTGATTTCCATAAGCATAATACATTTTCGTCCACAGCGCAATGTGTTAAAAAACAAAAATTCCGCCAAATACAAACTCTGTTGCGGAAGATAATTGAAAATATCATTGTCCATGAGTATAGCTATAACGAGGACAACCCCAGGCAGGACATTGAGATTTTTCACAACTTTCCCGGCAAGATCAATTTGCCGGCTAACCGCCCCACCTACCGCCCCACACCCCGTCCCGCCGCAAAAAGGCAGCCAGTACAATAAGAGCCAAGAGCTGTGCCAGAAAATCCCATACCCACCGCACACCCACCGCCTCACATCTCGTCACGTTCCAAAGAGGCAGCCAGAAAGCAGAGGGAGGCCGGCGGCATGTGCGTTTTGGAGGGCATCTGTGGGACGCTTAGATTTTCCGACCTCCCACAGCCGCCCTCCGAACGCACATGCCGCCGGCCTCCCTCTGCTTTCGTCCGCCTTCACCCCAAAAAGCAATATATGCACCAAATGGGGCAAGAATCGGAATGCACGCCATAGTAAAAAGTGCTATAATCATAAAAATAATATTGACTAAATAAGACAAAACGACGAAAAAGAGGTAACAAAGCATGAGAGAAGAAAAAGTAAAAGAGTATAGGAAACGCGCCGAAGAGCTGGTAAAACAGATGACCCTGGAAGAAAAAGTCTCCCAGACCCTGCACGGCGCGGCGGCGATCCCGCGTCTTGGGATCAAAGCCTACAACTGGTGGAACGAGGCCCTGCACGGCGTAGCCAGAGCAGGCGTAGCCACCGTGTTCCCCCAGGCCATCGGTCTGGCGGCCACCTTCGACGAAGACCTTCTTCAGGAGATCGCCGACGTAATCTCCACCGAGGGCCGCGCGAAATTCAACATGCAGCAGGAATTCAACGACACCGACATTTACAAAGGCCTGACCTTCTGGGCGCCGAACGTAAATATTTTCCGCGATCCCCGCTGGGGCCGCGGCCATGAAACCTTCGGCGAGGACCCGTACCTGACCTCCCGCCTGGGCGTCCGCTTTATCGAAGGAATCCAGGGCGACGACGAAAATTATATGAAAGCCGCCGCCTGCGCGAAACATTTCGCGGTACATTCCGGTCCCGAGGATGAACGTCATTCCTTCAACGCCGAGGCCTCCCGCCAGGATATGTTCGAGACGTATCTGCCGGCGTTTGAGGCCTGCGTGAAGGAAGCGAAGGTGGAGACTGTCATGGGCGCTTACAACCGCACCAACGGCGAGCCCTGCTGCGGAAGCAAGACCCTGCTGCAGGATATCCTGCGCAAAGGCTGGGGGTTTGAAGGCCATGTAACCTCCGACTGCTGGGCCATCAAGGATTTCCATGAATTCCATCATGTGACCAATTCCGCCCTGGAGTCTGTCGCTCTGGCCATGAGCAACGGCTGTGACCTGAACTGCGGAAATATGTTCTTCTATCTGGAGGAAGCGGTAAAACGGGGCATGGTTTCCGAGGAACGTCTGGACGAGGCGGTTGTCAACCTGATGACCACCCGCATGAAACTGGGACTGTTCGACGACCCGGCGCAGGTGCCGTACAGCGCCATCACCTATGCAGAAAACGACACCAGAGAGCATCGGGAGCTGAATTGCAGAGCGTCCAGAAAATCTTTCGTTCTGCTGAAAAATGAAAACAACACCCTGCCGCTGGACAAGAGCAAGATCAAGACCATCGGCATTATCGGACCAAACGCTGACAACCGGAAAGCTCTGGTTGGAAACTATGAAGGAACCGCGTCCCGCTATATCACTTTGTCGGAAGGAATCCAGGATTATGTGGGCGACGATGTGCGCGTGCTGGTTTCCGAGGGCTGCCATCTGTGCAAGCCGAAGGTCAGCGGCCTGGGACAGGAAAACGACCGTATGTCCGAGGTGAAGGGCGTCTGCGAGATGAGCGACGTGATCATTGCCTGCCTGGGTCTGGATTCCAGCCTGGAGGGCGAAGAAGGAGACGAGGGAAATGAGTTCGCCAGCGGCGACAAGCCGAACCTGAACCTGCCGGGTCTGCAGCAGGAGGTTCTGGAGACGGCGTATGCAAGCGGAAAGCCGGTGATCCTTGTGATCCTGTCCGGAAGCGCCCTGGCGGTGACCTGGGCGGACGAGCATATCCCCGCGATCATCGAGGGATGGTATCCGGGCGCTCAGGGCGGACGTGCGCTGGCCAGCGTTCTGTTCGGCGATTACTCGCCGGAAGGCAAGCTGCCGGTGACCTTCTACCGCACCACCGAGGAACTGCCTGCGTTCACCGATTACGCAATGAAAGGACGCACCTACCGTTATATGACCCAGAAGGCGCTGTATCCTTTCGGCTACGGTCTGTCCTACACAGACTTCGCCCTGGAAAATATCTCTCTGAGCAGCAACACCGTGGATAAGGACGGCAAGATCACCGTGAAGGCTGTCCTGAAAAACACAGGAGCCATGGCAGGCGCGGAGACTGTTCAGGTTTATGTGAAAGCCTGCCGTGAGGGAACGCCGAACCCGCAGCTGAAAGCTCTGAAAAAGGTGGAGCTGGCCGCGGGACAGGAGCAGGAGGTTACGCTGACCCTGCCTGCCAAAGCCTTCGGACTTTGCAATGAAAACGGCGATCTGGTCCTGGAAGCCGGAGATTATCAGGTTTATGTGGGAACCCAGCAGCCGGACGAGCGCAGCAGGGAACTGACAGGAAAACAGCCGGAATGCTTCCAGGTAACGGCAGCACAGAGCGAAGTGCTGGTACCGGTATGCTTAGACTCCCGCGCCTGATCAGCAGCGGCTGTGTGCTGCAGCAGGGAGAAAAGACAAGGATTTTCGGTTTTGCCAACCCGGGCGGGACAGTGACTGTACGGCTGCAGGAATGTTCCGCCAGCGGAACGGCCGGCGAGGACGGGCGGTTCGACGTGTATCTGGGACCGCTCCGGCCGGGCGGTCCCTTTGTCCTGACGGTGGAGACCAGCTTTGGAGAGTGCCTTAGCCTGGAGGACGTGTATGTGGGCGAGGTCTGGCTCGGTTCCGGGCAGTCCAACATGGAGCTGCCGGTAGCCAGAGTCCGGGACCGGTACCCGGGGGTTGTGGAAAACAGCGAAAATCCGCAGATACATCTGTTTCAGATCAGCGAGTGCTGTGAATTTGGAAAGCCGCTGGAGGACTGCAGGTCGGGAGAATGGAAGACGGCAGGGCCAAAGACAGTGGAAAACTTCTCCGCGCTTTGCCTGTTTTTTGCCCAGTTTCTGCAGGCGCATGCAAATGTGCCGGTGGGCATTATCTGCGCCAGCCTCGGCGGTTCGCCGGCGGAAGCGTGGATGAGCAAAGAAGCGCTGGCCAACGAACCCCAGGCGCTGGCGGAAGCCGCCCGGTGGATGGATCCGGAGCGAATCCGAAACCAGCAGGAGACAGACGCCGCCGCTATCGAAGCATGGCAGGCGACGCTGCGGAGCCGGGACCGGGGATTTTCCGATGGAGATTTTTTTGGAAAGACTGGTTTCCAATGGGAGCAGGACGGCTTCCCGGTGCATGCGGACAAAGCCGCCGGAAACGTGGACAGTGGCGTGAAAAATGGCGAAAGCGTGGACATCTGCCGGAAAAATGGCGAACATGTGGATGAAAAAGAGAATCTTGGATGGAAGGAGATTTCCATGCCAGGCTATCTTTCCGACGCGGGCCTGGAACACTTTATCGGAAGCGTCTGGCTGAGACGGCGTTTTACGCTTCCATCCAATATGGAAAAAATGGAGGGAACAGAAGCCGCCCTGTGGCTTGGCACAATGACCGACAGCGACGACGCCTGGGTCAACGGCGTGCCGGTGGGGCAGACTGGCTATCAGTACCCGCCGAGAAAGTACAGGATCCCCGTCGGCGTGCTCCAAAAGGGAGAAAACACACTGGTGGTGCGTCTGGTCAGCAACAACGGCCATGGCCGGTTCACACCGGGGCCGGGGAAAGAATACCGGATTTTCAACGAACAGGGCAACGTGGAGCTTGGCGGCCGGTGGGAATACCGCGTGGGCGGCCGGATGGAGGAGCCTGCGCCGGAGCAGACCTTTATCAGCTGGACGCCTACGGGCCTGTACAATGGAATGCTCCATCCCTGCCAGAGTTATACGGTGCGGGGAATCTTATGGTATCAGGGAGAATCCAACGACAAACGGCCGGACAGTTATGAGCGGATCCTGAAGACCCTGATTCACTCCTGGCGGAACGAATGGGGGCAGGAGAGACTGCCGTTTCTGGCGGTGCAGCTGCCTGGCTTCGAGATCGATCTGCCGGAAAACGGCAGCTGGCCCAGCATCCGTCAGGCCCAGCAGAAGGCTGCCGGACTTCCTGACACGGCGACGGTGGTAACGCTGGATCTTGGAGAAAAAAATGACCTGCATCCCACGGGAAAGAAGGAGATTGCCCAGCGTCTGTTCCAGGCGGCGCGGCGCATGGTTTACGGCGAGCCTGTCCCCTGTCAGGGGCCGGTGCCGGAAAAAGCGGAATTTGTGGGAGAAACCACGGTAAAGCTCACCTTCCGGCTGGACGAGATGGAGACGGAACGGACGCTTGCTACACTGGACGGCCAGGCGCCCGGCGAGTTTGAGGTGGCTGGAGCGGACGGCGTGTACCATCCGGCCAAGGCGGCGCTGGACGGCCTTGCGGCCGAGATCATCTGCCCGGAGGCAGTGGAACCCCCTGTGCGGGTGCGTTACGCATGGAGGAACGCGCCGGACCGGGGCCTGCTTGTCAGTCCGTCGGGAATCCTGGCTTCCCCCTTTGAGATGGAGATTACTTAACGGCGCTAGACAACATAAAGGAGAAACAGCAATGGAAAATAAAACAAACCGTGCGGAGGGATATTTCGGACTGGGCCTGCATCTGTTCAACGACGGATGGCAGTTTTCCAAGCAGCCGCTGTTTACGGTTTATGAGGAGATCACAGACCATCCGGAGGCGTTCGTGCCCGTGGGTCTTCCCCACGACTGGCTGATCTATCAGGGAACAGCTCTGTATGAGGATGGGACCGGATGGTACAAAAAGACATTTCTGTACCATCCCGGGGAGGACGAGATCGCGTTCCTCCGATTCGAAGGCGTCTATATGGACAGCGCGGTCTTCGTCAACGGCGAGAAGGTGATGGAGTGGAAGTACGGCTATTCCACCTTTGAGGTGCCCCTGGACGGACATCTGAAAGACGGGGAAAACGAGATTCTTGTCAGCGTAAACTTTCAAAGTCCCAACAGCCGCTGGTATTCCGGCGCGGGAATTTACCGGGACGTATGGCTGAAGGTGGTGAAGCGCACGCATCTTGTATCCGACGGGATCTATACGGTGATCCGGCCGGAAGAACAGGGCCGTTGGAGCATGGAGATCCGCGCGGAGGGAAGATTTCTGCAGGATGCGGAGGTTTTCTGTACACTGACGGACGCGGCGGCGGAAAAAACCTGCGGCAGCAAACCGTCCGGTCAGCCGCTGCTCCGGCTCAGGATCCCTGTGGAAGCGGAGAAATACGGACAGTGTGCAAAGGCATACGAAGATGGTACGGAAAAGCGGAAAGAACATGTGGGCAAAACGGCGCCAATTCGCACATTGACGGCCAAAGCGGTCCTTGGAAACATTGTGTGCTGGGATGTGGACGCGCCGCATCTCTATGAACTGAAAACGGAGCTGTTTCTTGACGGCATGTGCGTGCAGACGGAGAGACAGACCATCGGTTTCTGTGAAAAGACCTTCCTGCCAGACCAGGGATTCCTGCTGAACGGCCGCAAGGTAAAACTCAACGGCGTCTGCGAGCACCATGACCTTGGCTGTCTTGGCTCCGCCTACAATCACCGGGCCATGGAGCGGAAGCTGGAAAAGCTGAAAGCTATGGGTGTCAACGCCCTGCGCCTGACCCACAACATGTTCGCGCCGGATGTGATGGAGCTGGCGGATTCCATGGGATTCCTGGTAGTCTCTGAGGCTTTCGACATGTGGGAACGCCCGAAAAACACTTACGATTACGGCCGCTTTTTCATGGACTGGTACCAGAAGGACGTGGCCAGCTGGGTACGCCGGGACCGGAACCATCCAAGCCTGATTCTCTGGAGCATTGGAAACGAGATTTATGACACTCACGCCGGCGAGCGGGGCCAGGAGCTTACCAGAATGCTCATGAAAGAGGTCCGCCTTCATGATCCGGAGGAAAACGCGAAGATCACCATCGGATCCAACTATATGCCCTGGGAGAACGCCCAGAAGTGCGCGGATCTGGTGAAGGTGGCCGGCTACAATTACGCGGAGAAATATTACAACGAGCACCACAAAGCCCATCCCGACTGGATCATTTACGGCAGCGAGACCAGTTCCACCGTGCAGAGCCGGGGCATCTACCGGTTCCCGTACAGCCAGTCGGTGCTGGCGGATGTGGACAGCCAGTGCTCTGCGCTGGGAAACGCTACCACCAGCTGGGGCGCGCGGTCCTCAGAGGCCTGCGTCACCGCCGAGCGGGATCACGCCTTTTCCTGCGGACAGTTTTTGTGGACCGGCTTTGATTATATCGGAGAGCCGACGCCGTACCACACGCGGAATTCCTATTTCGGCCAGCTGGACACAGCGGGATTTCCGAAAGATTCCTATTATATTTATCAGGCGGAGTGGACCGATCACCGGAAAAAACCGATGATCCATGTATTTCCCTACTGGGATTTCAACGAGGGCCAGCTGATCGATGTGCGTGTCTGCTCCAACGCTCCCATGGTGGAGCTGTTTATGAACGGCCGCAGCCAGGGAACCTTTGAGATCGATCACGCCCACGGCAGCGAGAAAGAGCTGGTGGGCCACTGGCAGCTACCCTTTGAGCCGGGGGAGATTACGGCAAAAGCTTACGACAGCCAGGGCAACGAGATTGCCAGCGAGACCCGCCGTTCTTTCGGGGAAGCCAGACGGATCACCTGGAGCGTTGACCGCAAGGTGCTGAACGCTGACGGAAAGGACCTGGCGTTTGTTGAGATCGGCATGGAGGATGAAAACGGTCATCCGGTGGAGAACGCCGACACCCGGGTGTTTGTCCGGGTGGAAGGAGCCGGAAGTCTCGCCGGACTGGACAACGGGGACAGCACCGATGTGGAGGAATACAAGACCACCAGCCGCCGTCTGTTCAGCGGAAAGCTGCTGGCCGTGGTGGCGGCAGGATGCCAGGCCGGACAGATCCGGGTGGAGATCCGCGCAAAGGACATGGAGCCGGCGGTGATTACCCTGGAAGCCAGAGACTGTCCGGTACAGGAAGGCCTGGGCGAGCGCCCCTGGTCGGTGGACCAGGAGGCTGCAGCGGCCGCGGCAGAGGAATACCGGGAGGATGTACCGGTGCGCGCCCTGCGCATCCGCACCAGCTGCGGAACCATCCTCACTCCGGACAATCCGGATACCGAGGCGGAGGCAGTGATCTGCCCGGAGAACGCCAGCGACCAGGAAGTGTTCTGGAGTATTGTGGACGACGCGGGAATCCCCTCCAGCCTTGCGAAGATCGACAGCCACGGAAACCGGGCGGCCATCACGGCGGTCAGCGACGGAGACTTCCGTCTGCGGTGTATGTCGAAATCCGGCACAGGAGATATCCGGATCCTGTCGGAGATGAATTTCTCCATCAATGGATTTGGAAAAGCCTACCAGGATCCCTACGGCTTTATCGCCGGCGGCCTGTACGATTATGTGAAAGGTACGGCCACCAACGGAAACGAGCACGGTGTGGCCAGCGCGAGAGACGGAGAGACCCAGATCGGATTCCATTTTCTGGACTTCGGGCCGTTTGGCTCCGATGAGATCGAGCTTCCGATCTTTGCCCTGGACAGCGAAGACTATGAGTTTCAGGTGTATGAGGGAATGCCGGGAGAGCCGGGCAGCCAGCTGATCGGCGACCTGCATTATCAGAAGCCGTCCAGGTGGAATGTCTATCAGCCGGAGACTTATCGTCTGAACCGGAGACTGAAAGGCGTGACCAGCATCTGCTTCGTATTTCACGCTAAGGTCCATCTGAAGGGATTTTCCTTCACCCGCCAGGAGAAAGCCTGGGAGAAGCTGTACGCTTCCGAGAGCGACAGCCTGTACGGCGACAGCTTCCGCATGGAAGATCACAGGGTACGGCAGATCGGAAATAACGTGACGCTGGAATATACCGGTATGGATTTCGGCGAGGGTGGCGTGCAAAAACTGCAGATCTGCGGCTATACGCCTATGGAGAAAAATACCATTCAGCTCCGGTTTGTCTCCGGAGAGGAAGAAATTACACAAATTGTCGAATTTTGCCATGCGCAAGATGAGACAGTACAGGAGTTTGAACTGGAAAAAATAGCGGGAAGCCAGAATGTGAGTTTTGTCTTCCTTCCCGGCAGTAATTTTGATTTCCATTGGTTCAGATTTGTGAAATAGCACAAGAAAAACGGAAATATAACAGCATATTGGCAAAACGCAAAAAGCGCCCGGTCGATTGGGTCAGGTAGAAATGACGAATCGGCCGAGCGCATTTTTTGTCTGGAAATCTCCGGGAAAAGTATGAAAATCCACCGGGCAAACGTTAGAAGTCCCGGGAAAATGCACAAAAAACCATGCGGAAAATTGTCTAAATTTAAAAATGTGGCAAATGATGCGCAATATGTGAAAAGTTTATGACAATAAGTGAGAAGAAAACGGCGTCAATATGCTATATAATTAGGTTACAAAACGCGGAGAAAATGTGCAAAACACCGGAAGAAAGAGCAGAAGCGGAAAAAAATACACAACAACATTCCGGTGTGGAAAGGGGCAGCAATGAGTTATGAAAATGCGTGGCTGAATTACCGGAGAATTCCGGAAACGGAGGCGGGAACGTATTTTTGCTCTGTGGGCACGGACAGCCAGGGAAGGGTTGCCAAAACGGCAGCCGCTGAACTGAAACGCGCGGCACAGGAAATCCTTGGACTGGAGATGCAGGAAGTATCCGGCGAACAGACGAAAGGCATCCGCCTGAAGCTGAACCGGGAATCGGCGGTGGGAGAGGAAGGCTACCATATTTTCGAGAAAGATCACATGGTCACCATCGAATCTGCCGGGGACCGGGGACTTTTATACGGAAGCTTTGCTCTGATCCGTATGCTCCAGACCGGTGGGACCATCTGCGGGGCAAACAGGACCGAAACTCCGAAAAACCCAATCCGTATCCTCAATCACTGGGACAACATTGACGGTTCCATCGAGCGGGGATATTCCGGACGATCCTTTTTCTTTCAGGATCAGAAGGTACTGGTCAACGACAGGACGAGAGCTTACGCCCGTCTGGCGGCGTCTGTGGGAATCAACGCGTCAGTGATCAATAACGTGAACGTCAAGGGAAATGCCACAAAGCTGATCACTGAAACCTACCGCAGAGAAATGCAGGAGATGGCGGAGATTTTCGCGGATTACGGAATTTCCCTTTATCTGAGCCTGAATTTCGCGGCGCCTATGGAGATCGGAGGACTGGACAAAGCAGATCCGCTGGATCCGCAGGTGCGGAGCTGGTGGAAAGATCAGATGAAGGATGTGTTTGAGAACATTCCGAATTTTGGCGGTTTCCTTGTGAAAGCAGACTCGGAAGGCCGTCCGGGACCGTTTACCTACGGAAGAAACCATGCGGACGGCGCGAATATGCTTGCGGACGCGGCGGCGCCATACGGAGGAACGATCATCTGGAGATGCTTTGTGTACAACTGCCAGCAGGACTGGAGAGACAGAAAGACAGACCGGGCCCGTTCCGGTTACGACAACTTTATGCCGCTGGACGGAACCTTCCGTGACAATGTCATTCTTCAGATCAAGAATGGCCCCATGGATTTCCAGGTGCGGGAACCGGTATCGCCGCTTCTTGGCGGACTGAAAAACACCAATCAGATTCTGGAGGTGCAGATTGCCCAGGAGTATACCGGACAGCAGCGCCATGTCTGTTATCTGATCCCTATGTTTAAAGAAGTACTCGGCTTCCATACCTTCTGCGGCAAGGAAAATGACACGGTTGCGGATATCGTCAGCGGCCGTACCTTTGACCAGACACGCTGCGGAATGGCTGCGGTGGCAAATACCGGGGATGATGAAAACTGGACAGGCCACGATCTGGCAGCGGCAAACTTTTACGGATTCGGAAGACTTGCGTTTGACACAGAGCTTGACGCGGAGGAAATTGCCAGAGAATGGATCGCGTGTACGTTCGGCACACAGAAGGAAGTGATGGACGCAGTCCTGAAAATCCTGATGATGTCCTGGCCGGCATACGAGAAATACACCTCGCCGCTGGGCATTGGCTGGATGGTGAACCCAAGCTACCACTACGGACCCAATGTGGACGGCTACGAGTATGACCGGTGGGGAACCTACCACCGCGCCGATCATATGGGCATCGGCGTGGACAGAAGCTCCACAGGAACCGGGTATGCACAGCAGTACAACGAGCCGAACGCTTCCATGTATGAGAACATGGACACCTGCCCGGAAGAACTGTTGCTTTTCTTCCATCATGTTCCTTACAGTTATCAGCTGAAGACAGGAAAAACGTTGATCCAGCACATTTACGACACGCATTTTGAAGGCGCTGGGGATGTGGAAAAGATGGTTGCGGAATGGGAGTCCTTAAAAGAGTTCCTTCCGGAAAAAATATATCAGAGAGTGCTTCAAAGATTTGAGCATCAGAAAGAGCATTCCAAGGAATGGAGAGATCAGATCAACTCCTACTTCTACCGGAAATCTTTCGTGGAGGACGAAAAGCACAGGACGATATATTAAACCAAATATGAAAAGAAAGTGGTGAAAAAATGGCAAAGACAAAAAAGCAGAAACTTGTGCATCAGGAATCGCTGGGCAGGCATGTGAAGAAGAACTGGAAGCTGTATTCACTTGCTTTGATTCCTATTTTATGGTATTTGATTTTTAAATACATACCTATGCTGGGAAACATTATCGCATTTCGGAGATATAAAGGCGGTCCTAATATTTTTGGAGAATATTGGGTTGGTTTCCGCTATTTTGAGCAGTTTATTACGGATGAAACGTTTTGGAATGCTTTCTGGAATACTTTGCGTCTGAGTATTGAGTATCTCTGTGTAAGATTCCCTGCGACACTGATTTTTGCGCTGCTGATCAATGAGATGAGAAACCTTAAATGGAAGAAGGTAGTGCAGACTATTTCTTATTTACCGCATTTTGTATCTCTTGTAGTTTTATGCGGTATGGTAAAGGAGCTGACCTCCCTGAGCGGTCCTATCAATACGTTGATCACATCTCTGGGCGGAGACAAGATTTCATTTATCACAGAGCCATCTTGGTTTGACACTGTTTATGTTGCGTCGGGTATCTGGCAGGCGTTAGGATGGGGAACAATTCTTTATCTGACTGCAATGACAGGAATTAATACTGAGCTGTATGAAGCGGCAGCTATTGACGGTGCGAACCGCTTGAAACAGACGATCCATGTTACCATTCCTGGAATCATGCCGACCGTAATGACTCTGTTGATTCTGGATATCGGAGGCATTATGACTTCGGGTAATATGCAGAAGATCTTGCTTTTGTATAATGGTTTTACTCAGGATAGAGCAGATATTATTGGAACCTTGGTTTACCGGATGGGTATTACCGGTGGTAACTTCAGCTATGCGACTGCAGTAGGTTTGTTCGAGGGTGTAATTGGACTGATTTTGGTTACGAGTGCCAATACATTGTCTAAGAAACTTACAGAAACATCACTGTGGTAGAAAGGAGGAAAGAAATGTTACAGTACAAAACGAAAGGATATCGTGCATTTCAGGTGGTCAATACACTGATCATGCTGTTTGTAATTTTTATTACACTGTATCCAATTATTTATCTGGTAGCACAATCTTTTTCCAGCGAAGCTGCTGTATCAGCCGGAAAAGTTACTTTTTACCCGATTGGATTTACTACGGCTACATATAAGTATGTTTTGGAAAATGGTGATTTCTTCCGTTATTATTGGAATACGATCGTGTATTCCGTAGTCGGAACTGCTCTGTCTGTAACGCTGACTGCGTTATTGGCATACCCATTGTCTAAAACGAAACTGCGGCTGAATAAGGTTCTGATTCCGTTTGTTGTATTTACCATGTATTTTGCAGGCGGTATGATTCCGAACTATGTTTTGGTAACTCAGTGGCTGGGTCTTAGCGACAGCATGTGGGCAGTAATTCTGCCTCCGGCAATCAGTACTTTTAACTTCCTGTTGATGAAATCCTTCTTCGCGGGACTTCCGGAAGAGTTGGAAGAAGCTGCTTCTATTGATGGTATGGGCACCTATGGTATTTTCCTTAAGATCGTGTTGCCGTTATCCAAAGCAATCATTGCAACAATGACATTGTTCTACATTGTTGGTATGTGGAATGAATGGTTCGGTCCGTTTATGTATTTGAACACACCTTCCAAAATGCCGGTTGCGCTCTATGTACGGGCACTGGTAGAGGGAGCCAATCAGGTGGATGTAGGTTCTGCGGCTGAGACATCTAATATTCAGAGTACGATCAAGTCCGCAACGATGGTACTGACAACTCTGCCGATTGTATGTGTATATCCGTTTGTACAAAAATATTTTGTACAGGGTATGACCATGGGAGCAGTAAAAGGCTGATGAAGAATATGACATACGGAAGTATGTGGTATTAATAAAAGAAAAAAAGGAGGATAACAATGAAAAGAAAACTTATGGCACTGACACTGGCAACAGCAATGGTTGTGACGCTGGGTGCATGTGGAGGAGGCGATTCTTCCGGCGGCGGTTCGGGAGAGTCTGGAGCGTCCGGATATGAAGATCCGGCAGATCTGTCAGAATTGGATTATGAGTTCGGAGTAGATACGACGTTCCACTCAGACGAACCGGTTTCTTACTCTCTTCTTTTCTCGGATCATGAAAACTATCCTTATAAAGAGGATTGGAGAATCTGGTCTGCAATTGAAGAGAAAACAAATGTAACGTTTGACATCAATCTGGTTAACCGTGTAGACTATGATGATAAAACGTCAGCTACGATTAACGCTGGTAGTGCTCCATACATCATTAGTAAAGCGTATACGGAGACACCATATGTTGATGGCGGTCAGATTGTTGCAATCAGCGATTGGGTTCAGTATATGCCAAACTACATGAAGGCCGTGGAAGATTGGGGCATGGAAGAAGATTTAAGGCAGCTCTATCAGTCTGATGGTAAGTACTACAAATTGCCTGGTATGTGGGAAAAAGCGGCAGGCGGTTATTCCATGGTTATCCGTAAGGACATCTTTGATGCAGCGGGAGTAGATGTGACTGAGCTGGAAAAGAACTGGACATGGGATGAGTTTATCGATGCCCTGATCAAGGTTAAAGAGTATACAGGTGCAGATTATGTTTGGTCAGATCAGTTCCAGGGACAGTCTTCAATCAGTATTTCCGCAGTGCAGTATGGTGTTACGGCAGGATGGGGTGTTGG
Organism: Fusicatenibacter sp.; assembly: GCA_017887445.1. Lineage (GTDB taxonomy): Bacteria > Bacillota > Clostridia > Lachnospirales > Lachnospiraceae > Fusicatenibacter. The sequence continues at coordinate 3,546 of JAGHIA010000149.1, read as the reverse complement.
AAACGGTTTGTATTTTGATTGGGACAGCAGCAAATTTACATTTGCAGACAGCAGTGATTCTTACAAAGAGTTTGTGACTATGTGGAACAGAATGTTTGAAGAAGGGCTTCTTGATCCGGAATCCTTTACTCAGGATAATGAGCAGGGTGCGGCCAAGTTCTATCGTGGTGAAACTTATGTTCTGAGCGCAAACTATCAGAACGTAGCAGATATGATGTCTGCTGAGAGAATGCAGGATCCGAATGCTGAATTGTACTTTGTTGTATATCCTGGCGGACCGGAAGGCCATCTTCAGGTAGAAAGTTCCAGACTTGAGTGTGGACTGATGATTTCTCAGAATGCGCTGGATGAACTGGGTGAGGAAGAGTTTGTCAAAATGCTTCGCTTCGTTGACTGGCTGTGGTATTCTGAAGAAGGACAGACCCTGTGTCAGTGGGGCGTTGAAGGTGAGACATATGAACTGGACGATGAAGGAAACGTTGTTCTGAATTCTGACATTTACTACAATGGTATTAACCCTGGAGCATCCAAACAGCTGAATGTTGATTATGGCTTCGGTGGCGGCGTTTTCTCTTACGGTGGTTCTGAGTGGCTGAGATTCTCTAAATTTACAGATGCTGAGAAAGACTGGAATGAGAGAATTTATGCAAATACTGAAACGAGAAAACTTGCTCCGCCTATCATGGCTGATGAAATGCAGAAAGAGGAAATGAATCTGATTCAGACACCTTTGATTGACTATGTAAATGCAAGCTGTCTGCAGTTTATTTCTGGAGACTTGGATGTTGAGGCAGATTGGGATAGCTATGTATCTCAGTGTGAGTCCAAGGGAAGCACAAAATTTGTAGATATGGCAAATGAAATTTTTGAAGATACAAAAGATATTCTCGGAATGTAATAAACCTTAACAAGAAACAGATTTTGTAGAGAAGAAAAGCGCGCCGCACACGGGAGACTGCTCCCGTGTGCGGCGCGCTTTTTGAAAATTGTAATATGTTTTATGAGGGTGTAATTTAATCTGATGGAGAGAGTTTCTATTCAGAAATCTGTTCTGCAGGAGACAAAGGGGCATTCAACCATTGCATCACTGTCTCGACGCTGAAATCAACGATGGAAGCGATCTTATCGGGAGAAAATCCTAAATTTTTCAATTGGAATGCAGTCTGGCGTGCTTTGTTCCGTTCACCTTCTTTTTCACCTTCTCGAAACCACTTTTCACTAATCTCACACATGATTTGATAACCTCCTTCCTCGGATTTAAGAAAATGTACCCGTCGGGATAATGCACCCTGACTCATATCGTCTGGGTCCGCAGTTTTAAAATACTCCATCAACTGAGCGGCAGCGCTTCCGTCGCGGGCAGCGGCATTGACGTATAAAATATGAATGCCGTCGTCATAGGGAGTGTTGCGGGTACCAAGATATTTTAGAACCGGACATACTGCCTTTCCGTAATTCCAGAGATCTGTTTCACTGATATAGATTATGCAAAGATCTGACATTTCATCGTAAGATTTGCCTTTTTGAAGAAATTCACTGTCAACCATGGAACAGTAAAAGCGGATTCTTTTGGGGTGGTGGATGGTATTGGAACGTTGAATTTCGATGTTAAACAGTTTTCCATTTCCATCCTCGGCCAGAATGTCCAGGATAGCATCATGAGAAGCGACCTTGGAAACACGGTACTGTGTCCGGACGGATTTAACAGTCAGATCCTTGATACCTGTGAGAATACGCAGTACATGCTGGCAGGCTTCCGGATCCTGCAGTGCTGCGGTCATAAATACATCGCTGAACAGGGTCAGCGACCGGGCCTCTGCCACACGGCGTTCGCGGCCCTCCAGGGGTGTTTCGGCAATTACTCTTTGTCTTTGGATGTATAGACGCCTCCTTCTTTGTGCTGCTGTTTTACATTTTCGTGCATTTCTTGTATTCTATCTTATCATTGGCGGATGGAAAATGGTTCAGTCAGGTCTGTGCGTTTACTGCACAGACCGTATGAAAACATAGTGCCTGCAGGCATCCGCCCCATCGCGAAGCGAATTTCAATGGGTGGATGTCGTAGCTATTCAGATAATTGAATAGTTGCAATTTGTTTTATGGGTTGTAATTTGATTTGATGGAAAGCGTTTCTATTCAGAAATCTGTTCTGTAGGAGACAAAGGGGCATTCAACCATTGCATCACTGTCTCGACGCTGAAATCAACGATGGAAGCGATCTTATCGGGAGAAAATCCTAATTTTTTTAATTGGAATGCAGTCTGGCGTGCTTTGTTCCGTTCACCTTCTCGAAACCATTTTTCACTAATCTCACACATAATTTGATAACCTCCTTCCTCGGATTTAAGAAAATGTACCCGTCTGGATAATGCACCCTGACTCATATCATCGGGATCTGCAGTCTTAAAATACTCCATCAACTGAGCAGCAGCGCTTCCGTCGCGGGCAGCGGCGTTGACGTATAAAATATGAATGCCATCGTCATAGGGAGTGTTGCGGGTGCCAAGATATTTTAGAACCGGACATACTGTCTTTCCGTAATTCCAAAGATCTGTTTCACTGATATAGATTATGCAAAGATCTGACATTTCATCGTAAGATTTGCCTTTTTGAAGAAATTCACTGTCAACCATGGAACAGTAAAAACGGATTCTTTTGGGGTGATGGATGGTGTTGGAACGTTGAATTTCGATGTTAAACAGTTTTCCATTTCCATCCTCGGCCAGAATGTCCAGGATAGCATCATGAGAAGTGACCTTGGAAACACGGTACTGTGTCCGGACAGATTTAACAGTCAGGTCCTTGATGCCTGTGAGAATACGCAGTACATGCTGGCAGGCTTCCGGTTCCTGCAGTACTGCGGTCATAAATACATCGCTGAACAAGGTCAGCGATCGCGCCTCCATTACACGGCGTTCGCGGCCATCCAGAGGTGTTTCGGTAATTACTCTTTTTCTTTGGATGTATAGACCCCTCCTTCTTTATGCTGATACTTTATATTTTCGTGCAGTTCTTGTATTTTATTTTATCATTGGCGGATGAAAAATACAAGAAAGCAGGGGAAAATTTAGCAAAATAAATATGAATAAAATATGAAAGAAAAACAGTAAAGGAGACATGTAGTATATGAGGCATCTAAGCCCAAAAACACAAACCCAAAATGGAAACGGTAGATACCTTGAAGCAGGACAGTATCTGTGGTAAGATAAAGAAAAACACAGATATGATAAGAGGAAAAGCATCGTGAAGCACATAAAAGCAGATACAGTGTTTAAAAATTTTTGGCGGGACAATGACAGGTTTGCTGACTTATTCAATACCGTTGTTTTCGAAGGAAAAGAAGTTGTCAAAGCCGAAGAGTTACAAGAGATGGACACGGATGTGTCCGACCTTCTGGAGATAAAAGAGTATAAGGAAACCCTAGAGTGTGTTTGAAAATTCATTCCTGCAATCTGCACGCCCCACTTTGCGTGGAATTTGCCCCAAAATCAGTCAGCGTAGCCCGCTACGCCTCCCGATTTTGGAACAAATTCCCCACAAACTGTG
>JAGHIA010000148.1 GCA_017887445.1 Fusicatenibacter sp. | reverse complement strand
GCTACGGGGAAGGGGAAACTCTAAACGTGCAGAGACGCCGCCGGACGGGGACCGGAGCGCTTCGCCAGGAAGGCTTGATGCCTTCCCGGCTCCGGCGCTCCTCCGGCTCAGGACGTGAAGTCCTGAGTCTGCCCCGTCCTGCGGCGTCTCTGCGCGTTAAGAGTTTCTCCCTTCCCCGCAGATGTCCGGCGCACTCCCGCGGCAGCCGCCCGGGGACGCTTTCCCGCGGACAGTTTCTAGGTGTGGGTTGCTGGAAGTGGGCGCGGTGGGGTACGGGTTGCCGGGAACTATGAAATTTATGAGTGACTCATAAATTTGCTAATATCTTGTTCGGAATAAGTTATTTTTTTATAATGAGCACAGCTCAGAAGAAAGAGAAAGAGCAAGAAAGCAGATTTGGAGGTAATTCTAAAATGAATGAGAATGTTTTGAGACTGTTAAAAGCGGGAATGTGGGATCTGGCAACTTGCGCGGATGGCGAACCGAATGTGGTTCCGGTTGCCTTTAAAGATGTGACAGAGGACGGCAAGCTGGTCGTTGGCGATGTGTTTCTGGAGACAACCTTAAATAACCTCAAAGCCAACAATGGAAAAATCGCCATTTCTGTTTACGACCCGGAAAATCTGGAGGGTTATCAGATCAAGGGAACGGCCGAGTATGCAGCAGAGGGTCCTGTTGTTGATGCGTTCAAGGCCATGGTGGAAAAAATGTTCAATGGAGCGGCTACCGCAAAGGGAGCATTGATCATCACTCCTGAAAAAGTGATCGTTACGACTCCCGGCGCAGAGAATAAAAAGATACTTTAAGAAACCGAGACAGCAGGTGGGTGCAGAGTTTTTACGATTCTGTACCCGCCTTTTTATAATAAAGAAGGATGAAAACATAGAGTGTGTCTGGAAATTGGTTCCGGAATAAATTTCCCACAAACGGTAACGCACAACATGCAGTCGTCCAGGAAAGCAGCTAATAAATTTCATAGTTACTTTTGAACAGTGTGTTTCTATGATACAATGGGGCGCGAAAGGAGAAGTGTATGATGTATCAAAAGAAAATACAGGAAGATATCCGCTGCCCGTTGGAGTACGGCCTGGAAGTGTTTGGAGGGAAGTGGAAATCCAGGATCATCTGCGTCCTTGCAGAGATGGATACCTTGCGCTACAGCGAGATCAGAAAACAGATGTGCAACATAACAGACGCAGTGCTGGCGGCGACTTTGAAGGAGCTGATCGCTGATGAAATCGTCCGCCGGAAATCCTACGATGAAATCCCGCCGAGAGTTGAGTATTCTTTAACGCCAAAGGGCAGATCCGTTGTCCCGATCCTTCAGAGCATCTGCAAATGGTCTGGGATTTTTTACAAAGAAGATAATGAACATACTATGGCGCAATGCCAGAAATGTGACTATCGGTGACGATTCAGCTGGCTGAATAGTCACGACTATTTTCTGTGCATCGAGAAGCCTGTAATAGTTCAGCAGCGCCGAACTGTTACAGGTTCTGTTCGTCTTTAAGAAAAACTTCTGGGAAAACAGCAGCGAAAATGATATGATAAGAAAAGAAAACGGAACAGTTCAGCAATGCGGAACTGTTCCTGATGTTCAAACGCATTCCGGAAGGAGAAAAGATTTTGCAAAAGGCGCAGACGGGAGGAAGATATGGATACACAGATTTTGCAGAAACTGAAAACCAACATTCAAAAAGTGATCATCGGAAACGAGGGAACGCTGACCATGGTGCTGACGGCATTGACAGCCGGCGGCCATGTGCTGCTGGAGGACGTGCCGGGGACGGGAAAGACGGTGATGGCGAAGGCGCTGGCGCGCTCCGTGTCGGCGGAGTTTGGCCGGGTGCAGTTTACGCCGGACCTGCTGCCGTCGGATGTGACGGGACTCAATTATTTTGACGCCAAGAGCGGGGAGTTCGTGTTCAGCAAAGGGCCGGTGTTCTGCAACATTCTTCTGGCCGATGAGATCAACCGGGCGACGCCAAAGACCCAGAGCAGCCTTCTGGAGTGCATGGCGGAGCATCAGGTGACGGTGGACGGCGTGACGCGGCCGCTGGAGGACCCGTTCCTGGTGATCGCTACCCAGAACCCCCTGGAGACTCTGGGAACTTTCCCGCTGCCGGAGGCGCAGATGGACCGTTTTCTCATGCAGCTTTCCATGGAAGAATTGTCCCACCAGAAGGAGACGGAGCTGGTGCAGCGGTTTATCCGGGAGGAGCCTTTGCAGGAGCTTGCGCCTGTGTGCGAAAAAGAGGCCCTGGCCGCATTGCAGAGACAGTGCCGGGAGGTGTCTGTGCATCCGCTGTTGATGGACTACCTGGTGGCGGTGGTGCAGGCCACCAGAAAGCATGAGCGGATCGAAAACGGCGTCAGTCCCAGAGGAACGCTGGCGTATCTGCGGGCATCCCAGGCCTACGCCATGGTCCAGGGCAGAGAGTATGTGGTGCCGGAGGATATGAAAGCCGTCGCTGTCCCGGTGCTGGCCCACAGGATCAGTCTCCGCAGCGGCATGGCGGAGAGCCGCGCCGCGAAACAGGCCGTCCAGGAGGTGCTGGATCAGGTTCCGGTGCCGACGGAGGACTGGACAAGGAACAGTCTATGATCGCGCTGTTATTTCTCGGGATCCTGGCGGCCTGGCTGTGCTGGCGGCTGGTATTTGCCAGGTACTGGAGAGCGGATCTGAAGGTGAAAACGGAATTCACCGACCCTTGGGTTTACGAAGGAGAAACCTCCTGCCTGAGGGAAGAGATCACCAACGACAAGATCCTGCCGGTTCCCGCGCTGGAGGTGCGTCTGGCCATGAGCCGGAACCTGGAGTTTTCCAGCGATGCCAGGGACAATACCAGTGTGACGGATCAAAGCTATAAACGGGATATTTTTTCCCTGCTGACCCGTCAGCGGATCGTGCGGCGGCTGCCGTTTGTCTGCCGGAGACGCGGCTATTATGAGATAAGAAAAGCAGGCATTGTGGCAACGGATCTTCTGTCCGGTCGGACTTATCTGGACGAGGAGGCCCAGAACACCTCCATGTACGTTTATCCCGCCCAGGTGGATACCCGCAGGATCGTTCCTGTCTGCCGCGCGGTCAGCGGAATGGTGCTGACTCAGAACCGGATGTACCCGGATCCGTTTGAATTTTCCGGCATCCGGGACTATCAGCGGACGGATCCTATGAAGCATATCAACTGGAAGGCCTCCGCCAGCGCGGGACGGCTGATGGTCAACCAGCACGATTCCACCACCTCCGCGGAGGTGACGGTCTTTCTTGACGTGGAGGATACGGCGATCCTGAAATACGAGCTGCTGGTGGAAGAGTCCATCCGCATCGCCGCCTCCTTATGCGCCCGTCTGGCAAAAGCGAAAATGGAGACGGAGCTCATAAGCAACGGAAGGGACGGCGCTTCCGGTGAACTGCTGAGCTACCGGCTTCCCGCCGGCGCGGCCAGGGTGCAGGCGCTGAACCAGAAGCTGGCCTGCCTGACCACCGGGGAGAAGGACACCACACCCATATCGGAACTTTTCCGGCGGGAAAAAACCTCCGCGGGCAGCGGGCGTACCTGTGTGGTGATCTCCAAAAACCGTACGCCCAGTCTGGAGGCGGAACTGGAGACGGCGGTGCGGGAGGGCATCGGGGTGCTGTGGGTCTGTCCGGTGCGCCCCGGAGAGAAGGCGGAGCAGCCGGACACAGCCAGAGGACTGAACGTCTTTTTCTGGGAGGCAGGAAACGGGAAGTGACTGTGAACAGTGATATTGGCGCAGCCAGTGCGCCATGAAAGGGGTAAGCATGAGGAAATCAGGCAAAGAGATGACAACGAAAAAACAGAACAGCCGCCAGATGCTGAAAAAGAGTCCGCTTCTGACCGGATTGCCCTTTCTCCATGCCACGCTGCTGCTGGCCCCGGTCCCGGTGTTTTTGTACGCGTTGCTGGGAGCGGGGGACGAAGAACTGCTGCGCCTGTATTGGCTGGGCGGCCTGGTGATCTTTCCGGTGGTTCTCAGCTGGCTGGCGGTGCGGCATCTGCAGGCGCTGTGGCTGTATGCGCTGTCCGGCGTGGCCGCGGTGATACTGGCGGCGTTGGCTGCGCCGATGGCAGCTCAGACGGTTTCTTTGATGTTCGGGCAGGCATTTTCGGAAGATCCGTCTGCCACGCTGCAGAGGTTTTCCATGGCAGGAAAACTGACGGCCGGCGGTCTGACTGTTTTTTTGTGGCTCGTGCGCGGCGCGGCCCGGATCCGCAGGGGAAAGCTCCGGCGGGAATTTATGGAAATGCCGGTGGGGGAAGGCTCGGCGCAGATGCCTGAGCTTCCGGAGATTCCCATGTTTCTGGACGAACCACGCTCGGTACAGTTTGCCTTTTTCGCGGTCATTTATCTGGCGTCCCTGCCCCTTGGCCATGGGTCCTTGTACCGCTATATCTTCGGACTGTTGTTTGCGGATATCCTGGTCTGCTTTCTGTACCGTTATCTGAACAGCTTCCGGGAGTATGTCGAGGAACATCAGTCCATCGCCAACCTTCCGGTGCAGACCATGGGAAAGATCATACGGCTGCTTCTGGTGCCGGCAGTTCTGGTTCTTTTGCTGGCTATGGCGCCGGCGCTGTTGTACGGTGACGAGCCGCTGACACAGCTGCGGATCGATCTGTCGGGCAAAGGTCCCGCGCCGGTGGAGTTTCGCCAGCCGCCGGCTCAGGAAAGTCAGGAAATGAATGAAATCCTGTCCCAGCTGATGGACGGGGAAGTCCGGCAGGTTCCGGCTTGGGTCCATACGCTTCTGGAGCTGCTGGCCTGGGCGATCCTGGCGGCCGTGGCGTTTCTGGCGCTGCGCGCCCTGTATCAGGCGCTCCGCACCATGAACCGCTCCTTTTTAAAAGAAGAGGAAGACGAGATCACCTTCCTTGGAGAGGAAGACCGCAGGGAAAAGCGAAGACGGAAGCAGGAGGCAAAGACTTCCCGTTTCTTCCTCACGCCCGAGGAACAGATCCGAAAGAAATACAAAAAGACCCTGCGGCGCGCCATCCGCCGTCAGCAGAAAACGCCCACAGGCGCGGAGACACCCAGGGAACTGGAACTGCTGGCCTGCCTGATTCCGGAGGGAGAGCAAACTGCGCCGGGGCAGGCGCAGAACACGGAAAAGCGCGCAAACAGGGAGCTGAGAACGTCTGCCGCGGAGGTTTCCTCGTCTGCGGCGAGGGTTTCTCCGTCTACAGCGGAGGTTTCCCCGTCTGCCGCGGAGACTTCCCCGTCTGCGGAGTTGGATGTACTTCATGCGCTTTACGAAAAGGCCCGTTACAGTCTGTCCGGCTGTACTCAGGAGGAAGCACGGCGGGCCGGGGAAGTGAAATTGTAGGTTTAACCAGTTGTGGAGGAATGTGACGATGAGGCTGGGTACGACATATCTGCAGACTCTGAGACGCTGGCTTTCCTGCGATATTTTTTCGTACAGTGTTTTGCATTGATCCCGTTTTTTCACACAGAATGTTTCTCTGGGTGTGCAGCTTCCGAGCGCACTCAAAAAAATTTCGAGACCCAGTAGATCAATCCCAAAACCCAGCTGCAGAAAATACCATACAGGATCACCGGCCCGGCAATGGTAAAGATCTTACAGCCAATGCCCATCACCTGGCCCTCCTTCTGGTACTCGATCGCCGGAGCCGCCACCGAGTTGGCGAATCCGGTGATCGGCACCAGCGCGCCCGCTCCGGCGAACTTGACGATGAGCTGATAAATGTTCAGCCCTGTCAGCAGCACACTGAGCGCCACCAGAAGCAGCGAACACCAGGAGCCGGCAGTCTCCGGGTCCATATCAAAACTGGTCTTGCAGATATGCAGGATCACCTGTCCCAGCACACACAGGAGACCTCCCACAACAAACGCCTTCCCCATCTGGAGCGGAAGATTATGCTTTGGAGTAACCTCATTGACATACTGTTCATATTCTTTTTTGGCTTTTTCATTTTTTAAACTGTTCATAATTCATCCTTCCTATAATGTCAAGTCCAAATTTATTGGTTTTCTGGGCTTTTTCTCAAGTAATCAGCTCTCATAATGGTCCAGCCGCGAAAAACGGTTACAAACGATTTCCGGACGCGACGCGTTGGCAGCTACCATCCCATATAAAAATACAGAAGCGATCCGAGGATCTTTCCGGCCGCCATGGACAGGATCAGATACTGGATTCCCTTCACGATCCCCAGCCGGCGCATGGTGATGGCGTAAACGTTTACCACCTCTCCAAGAGCGATGATCCAGCTGCCGAGAAAGATTCCCGCAAACAGACCGTACAGAGCAAGTCCCGCCGTGCCGAGCAAAAGGCGTCCGTCATACAGACAGGCAAGATTTCCCAGGAAGATTCCCAGCATACAGACGTTTTCATACCACTGAACATAATCCGCTGTCCGCGAGATGCCCGCGTAGCGGGGGATGATCCCCAGTCCGATCATCAGCGCCGCCGCCCCGCTGGAGACAAAAAATCCAAGGGAAAGACCGATCAGGCCAAGAAGCAGAAATTCAGGAATCCCCATGGCTGTCCCCTCCCTGGCTGCGGTCCGCCTGCTCGATGATCGTCGTGTCGATGTCGTCCTCGTAGGTGCGCATCTCCACCTCCATAGGGGTGGGGTCCTGGGTCAGCTTGCGTCTTCCGAAATGATTGAAGAACAGGACGACGCCGATGCCGATACCGGCGGAGTAGGTAGTCTCCAGCACGGAAAAACCAGGAGAATCCCTTCCGGTAAACAGCTGATAAACATTGTCGAAAAGATCTGTCACGGCCACATCTGTGTTGAAGGTCATAATGGAAAAGCCTGCGCCGAAAAAAGTGATGAGACTCACCAGAGCAATCTTGACCATACTCAGCAGCCGGTTTTTCTGGCTGGGATTTTCATAGGTAAGGACAAACGTCGGCTCACCTATGTGAGTGACCTCCACCTGCGGCTCCGCCCGCTCGATCTCCCGGATCACATCGATCATGGACACCACATAGCGGCCATACTTCCCTTTGGGGAGCGACGCGATCTTCCGCACCTGGTTCCGGGCCAGCACCGATGAGTTTTTGCAGCTCAGATCCGCAATCTCACCCAGGGTGACGATTTCTTTTGTGACTTTCATATTTTTATCGGTCTGGATATATAATGTATCACTCATTTGTACAGCCTCCTGACTGTTTGGATCGTACCATCAGTTTTCCTGGAAATCTGAAATCTATACATGAAGCATGAAAAGCAGCCGCAGATTTTGACGGAAAGATTTGCCAGTGTGAGGACCCGGCGTTCATGTATATTTTTCCTGCCGTGCCGGATAATATCTGTAGTCAGATCGTGCAACAGTTCAGCCAGCTGAACTACTACACGCTTCGCGATGCACAGAAACTGCATTTCATGCAGTTTCGCGCTGCAGGTCTAGAGTGGAACCCGCTGCCCGCGGGAAGAAAAATCAGGAAAAGGAAACGTAGAAAGATGAAACAGATGACAGGAAAACAAAGCATTGCCTTTCAGGAGCCGGTTTATATCGCCTCCGGTTCCTCACTGGTAGGCGAGAAGGAAAAAGAAGGGCCGCTGGGCGACTTCTTCGACCATGTGATGACAGACCCTATGTGCGGCGGCCAGAGCTGGGAGGAGGGGGAGAGCCTTATGCAGCTGGAGGCCGCGAAAATGGCCATCCGCAAGGCGAACCTGAAGGAGGAGCAGATCCGCATGATCTTCGCCGGCGACCTGCTGGCCCAGTCCATCGCGTCCTCCTTTGGACTTGTGGAGCTGAACCGGCCCATTTACGGCTTGTTCGGCGCCTGTTCCACCATGGGCGAGGCCCTGTCCCTGGGCGCCATGGCAGTGGCCGGAGGCTACGGAGACTGGGTGCTGTCCCTGACTTCCAGCCATTTCGGAAGCGCCGAGAAGGAGTTCCGCTTTCCGCTGGCCTATGGAAACCAGAGACCCCTCTCCGCCTCCTGGACCGTCACCGGAAGCGGCGCCTGTGTGCTGGGGAACCGGCCCACAAAGGTAAAGATCACCGGCGTTACCACAGGAAAAATCGTGGATTACGGCCTGAAAGATTCTCAGAATATGGGAGCCTGCATGGCCCCGGCTGCCTGCGATACCATCTGCCAGAACCTGGTGGACTTTAACCGCCGCCCGGAAGATTACGACCATATCGTTACCGGTGACCTGGGCACCGTGGGCCAGGAGATCCTGCTGGAACTGCTGCGGCAGAAAGGATATGACATTTCCCGCCAGCACCTGGACTGCGGAATTATGATTTTTGACGAGACGACCCAGGATACCGGAGCGGGCGGCAGCGGATGCGGGTGCTCCGCCGTGGTACTGACCTCATACATTCTGCCCAAGATCAAGAATGGTGAGTGGAAAAGGATCCTGTTTGTTCCCACAGGGGCCCTTATGTCCAAGGTGAGCTTCCAGGAAGGCCAGAGCGTTCCGGGAATCGCCCAGGCGGTTGTGATCGAGCACGAAGAGGAGGAGAAGGCATGATGGAGTATATAAACGCATTCTGGGTGGGAGGACTCATCTGCGCTCTGGCGCAGATTCTGCTGGACAGGACCAAGATGATGCCCGGAAGGATCATGGTGCTGCTGGTCTGCACCGGCGCTGTTTTGAGCTTTCTTGGCATTTACGACCCGTTTTACAAGTACGCGGGAGCGGGAGCCTCCGTGCCGCTGCTGGGATTTGGCCACCTGTTATTTCAGGGAGTGAAGGACGCGGTGGACGAGTCCGGGTTCCTTGGCCTGTTCCAGGGCGGTTTTAAGGCAGGCGCCGTGGGCACCTCAGCGGCGCTGATCTTTGCCTATCTTGCCAGCCTGATCTTCCGGCCGAAGATGAAAAAATAGGCAGCCGTTCAGCGTGCTGAACGGCTGCCCGCTTCGGGATGCGCAGAAACTGTATTTTTTGCGGTTTCGCCCACTACGTTTTCATACGGTCTGTGCAGTAAATGCACAGACTTGGCTGAACTGTTACCAGGCAAAAACAGTGCGGCGGTGTTTCGGTTGCAAGTTTCAGAGGTTCGTGTTAGAATACTTCTGAAATGCGGAGTACAGGCAGCGGTTCAGACAGGTTTGGCGGAATCGTTACGGCTGCAAATCGAAAGGGAAAGGAAGAGTATCCAATGCTGCATGAATATTCGAGAATGGAGCTGCTGGTGGGAGCGGAGGGGCTGGAGAAGCTCCGCGATTCCAAGGTGGCGGTGTTCGGCATTGGCGGCGTCGGCTCCTATGTGGCGGAGGCGCTGGCCAGATGCGGGGTGGGAACGCTGATTCTGGTGGACAACGACCAGGTTTCGCTGACAAACCTGAACCGTCAGCTGATCGCCCTCCATTCCACCATCGGACAGCCAAAAACCAGAGTGATGAAGGAACGGATCCGGGATATCGACCCTGATATTGTGGTGTATACTTACGAAACCTTCTTCTCCCAGGAGACGGCAGAGCTGTTTGACTTTTCCTTTTACGATTATGTGGTGGACGCGGTGGACACAGTGACCGCCAAGCTTCTGCTCATCGAGAGGGCGGACGCGGCAGGGACTCCCGTGATCTCCAGCATGGGAACTGGAAACAAGCTGGACCCGGGAAGATTTGAGATCACGGATATCTCCAAAACCAGCGTCTGCCCCCTGGCAAAGGTCATGCGCAGGGAACTGAAAAAGCGCGGAATCAAAAAATGCAAGGTACTGTATTCCAAAGAGGAACCGGTCAAAGTGCGGTCCGCGGAGGAGACGAAAGGGACGGCCAACCGTCCGGTACCCGGCAGCATTTCCTTTGTGCCCGGCGCGGCAGGACTGATGATCGCGGGGGAAGTGGTCAGGGACCTCCTTTTGCGGAGGCAGATATAGATAGAAAAAGAATAGAGGATAACGAATGTCAGAGAGGATCAGAAGACGATTCTGCGAAATCGTCACAGAAGACAGAGTGCTGGAACAGGAGCCGATGGCCCGCCATACCACGTTTCGCATTGGCGGCCCGGCAGATTACTTTGTGGAGCTTGGGAGCGTCGATGAGGTAAAGGCGGCAGTCCGGATCTGTCAGGAAGAACAGCTTCCGTGGTTCGTGCTGGGCAGAGGCAGCAACCTTCTGGTCAGCGACGCAGGATACCGCGGAGTGATTCTTTCTATATATAAGAGCTTTCAGCGGGTGGAGATCCAGGGGGATCTTGTCACTGTTCAGGCAGGCGCCCTGCTGACCGCGCTTTCCGGAAAAGCGCTGGAGGCCTCCCTTAGCGGACTGGAGTTCGCGTCAGGGATTCCCGGGACCGTCGGCGGCGCGGTGGTGATGAACGCCGGAGCCTACGGCGGGGAGATGAAGGACATTGTCCGTCAGGTTACCGTGCTGGACCAGGAGGGAACTGTGCGGACACTGTCCGGTGAGGAGATGCAGTTTGGATATCGCACCAGCCTTGCCAAGAAAAAAGGATACATAGTGCTGGAGGCGGTGCTGCAGCTGCATCCAGGCTGCCAGGAGACCATCCGGGAAACCATGCAGTCGCTGAAAGCAAAACGGATCGAAAAGCAGCCGCTGGAATATCCCAGCGCCGGAAGCACTTTCAAGCGGCCGGAGGGACACTTCGCCGGAAAGCTGATCATGGACGCGGGGCTTCGGGGCGCCCGTGTGGGGGACGCGCAGGTATCGGAGAAGCACTGTGGGTTTGTGGTCAATACAGGTCATGCAACAGCTGCCGATGTGCGGGAACTGATGCGGCAGGTGCAGGAGAAAGTACAGGAACAGTTTGGCGTTCATCTGGAACCTGAGGTCCGGTTTCTGGGTGAATTTTCAAATACGCTCAGAGAAGGAGAAAGCATATGCGTTTTGTGATCGTGACAGGAATGTCCGGAGCGGGGAAGAGTACCGCGCTTAAGATGCTGGAGGACGCGGAGTATTTCTGCGTGGATAATCTTCCGATCCCGCTGATTGAGAAGTTCGCTCAGCTGACCATGGACGGAACCTCCGGGGAAATCCAGAAGGTGGCGCTTGGCATCGACATCCGCAGCGGCCAGCTGCTGTCGGAGCTTCAGTCGGTGCTGGAGAAAATGAGCCTTGCGGGTATCCGCTATGAAATCCTGTTTCTGGACGCCTCCGATGAGATTCTGGTGAAACGCTACAAGGAGACGCGCAGGAATCATCCGCTGTCCGGGGCGGGACGTGTGGATGAAGGCATCCGCAAGGAACGCCGCGCGCTGGAGTTTCTGAAAAAAGAGGCGGATTACATCATCGACACCAGCCAGCTTCTGACCAGGGAGCTGAAGGTGGAGCTGGATAAGATCTTCATCCAGGATCAGAAGTTCCAAAGTCTCATGATCAGTGTGGTTTCTTTTGGGTTCAAGTACGGGATTCCGGCGGATTCCGACCTGGTTTTTGATGTCCGGTTCCTTCCCAATCCTTATTATGTGGAAGAACTCCGCCCGCTGTCCGGCAACGACGTGCCGGTGCGGGAGTTTGTGATGGGATATGAAAACGCGAAGATCTTTGCCGACAAGCTGGAGGATATGATCACCTTTCTTTTGCCGAATTATATTTCGGAAGGCAAGCACCAGCTGGTCATCAGCATTGGCTGCACGGGAGGCAAGCATCGTTCCGTGACGCTGGCCAACGAGCTGTACCGCAGGCTTTCCAAAGCCAGCGAGTATGGCGTGAGGATTGAGCACAGGGACATTGAGAAGGACGCGGTCCGTAAAAAACAGTAACCGTTCAGCTGTTACAGAAAAAGATCATCCGGCAGTCCTAACCGTTCCGTTTGGCGGAACCGCTGCGAAAAAACAAAAAGGCGGGAAGTAGTATGTCGTTTTCCGGAGAAGTAAAGGAGGAGCTTTCCCGGCGGATTCCCGACGCGAGACACTGCCAGATTGCGGAGCTGTCCGCGATCCTTGGCCTGTGTGGTCAGGTTCGGGAAGAATGTCAAGGGCAATATGCAATAAAAATGCAGACAGAAAATGTGTATGTTGCCAGAAAGTACTTTACTTTATTGAGAAAAACCTTTAATATAGAAGCAGAACTTGTTGTACGGCAGAATCAGAAGGAAAATACCTATGTGATCTCTGTCAGTGAACCGGAGCAGGTTCGGCAGGTGCTCCAGGCGTCCAGGATGATGCCGGGAGAAGTGAATGATACCTTCATTCATTCCGCGCTGGTGCAGAGAACGTGCTGTAAGAGAGCGTTTCTGCGCGGTGCATTTTTGTCATCAGGTTCCATCAGTGATCCCAACAAATTTTATCATTTTGAGGTCGTGTGTCCCGATCCGGAAAAAGCGGAGCAGATCCGTGAAATCATCGGAAGCCTGGGCAAGGAGGCCCGCATTGTGGTGCGCAAGAACCACCATGTGGTCTACGTCAAGGAAGGGGCGCAGATCGTTGAACTGCTGGGTATCATGGGGGCCAATGTATCTGTAATGAACCTGGAGAACGTGCGGATTCTCAGGGAGATGCGGGGCAGCGTGAACCGGAAGGTGAACTGCGAGACAGCAAACATCAACAAGACAGTGAATGCGGCAGTGAAGCAGATCGAGGATATCCGTCTGATTCAGGAGAAGATGGGATTCTCAGCGCTTCCGGAGGAGCTGGAGCAGACGGCAAGGCTCAGGCTGGAATATCCGGAAGCCACGCTGGCAGAGCTGGGGGCGATGCTGACACCGGCCGTGGGAAAGTCGGGCGTCAATCACAGACTGAGAAAACTTAAAGGCATTGCAGAACAGCTGAAAAGGGAACAAGGAGGAGAGATTTATTATGATTAAGAAACCAATCACCATTCGCATTTCCAACGGCCTGGAGGCCAGACCCGTAGCGATGCTGGTACAGGTGGCGAGCCAGTACGAGAGCGAGATTTATGTGGAAAGCGGCAAGCGGAAAGTAAATGCCAAAAGCATTATGGGAATGATGACGCTTGGTCTGGACAACGGGGAAGACATCACAATTGTTGCCAACGGTGGAGATGAGCAGGAAGCGATCAACGGAATCGAAGAATATCTGACAAACCCGGAGAAGCAGGGAAAATAAAACGATCGGAACGGCGCGCTTTGAGCGGCTATGGAAAAAAGAAAAAACAGAACGTGCCTGAACATGGGAGAGAAGGAATCCCGTGTTAAGCATCGTCTCATAAGGATGTAAAAAAAATGGTCGGAACCGGCGTGTTAAAGCGTGTTTGGAAGGAATTTTCAAACACACCTTAACACGCCGGTTCTTACAGTGCTTCTGCAAAACCGCGAGTTTGATGTTCCCTCTGCGCTGGCGTTGGAGGCGAAGGAATATCTGCTTGCTAATTTTTCCGTTGATTACGAAAGCTATGATGCGATCATTGGCTATCGTGCCGATGACAGCTATTTTTCGAATCCGCTCCGGAGTGCGGCAGATCCACGCTGTCTACAGAAGATTTCCCGCGGCGGGTCCTGCCACCGGCTTCAGCCGGAACCAGTAGGTATAAAAACGCGAGTAGCCAAGGGACTGGTACAGGTGAATGGCCGCCTCATTTCCATCCACTACCTGAAGATAGGATTTGGAAGCTCCCAGCGCCCGGCCCTGCTTCAGGATGGTCTGGCAGATGGAGCGGGCATAATTCCGGTGGCGGTGATCCGGATGCACATGGATGGCGTACAGGCCGATGTACTCCCGGTCCAGGATTCCAAGGCCGGTGGCGATGATCGTCCCGCTGCTGTCAGTGATGGAGGCGCAGATGGTCTGCTTGGGAATGGCCCGGTACATGGAGGGGACCACCGTGCGGTGCATGATATTGGTCGTTCCCTTCAGGGCGAAAAGCGCATCGATCCATTTCTGGGGGATAAAGCTGCTGGTGGTGACAAAAACCTCCGGTTCCAGACTGGCGTCGTCCTCCAGCGGGCGGGTCATCACATGGGTTGTGTGCTGAATCTCGTACCCCCGGTCTTCCAGATAGCGGTCAAACTCCGCCGGCACCAGTGGACTGATCTTAAAAACGCAGGGACTGCCCCATTCCCGGTAGATGTCCTCACAGTAGGCAACCTTTTCCGGAATCGGCAGCAGAGAAGGGCCGATCTGTTCGACGCTGTTGGTCCGGTGGGTATAAAAATAAGAAAAACGAAGGATCCATCCGTCGTAAATCTGCATCTGGTGAGAGGGCCAGGCATTCAGCGACAGGTCTTCGATGGTTTTAATCCTGGAATTCATAAACGGCTCCTTTTCAACGATTTTCTAAAAATTTTATCACGACGCCCCAAAAAAGTCCATATGCCGTAACAGTTCAACTGGCTGAACTGTTACGTTGCTTTGGCAGAAGTTCAGCGTAACGATTCAGCTGGCTGAATCGTTACGGCTGAATCGTTACAGTGCTTTTGCGATACAGCCGCAGGGTCAGGAAGATCGCCGCGGCAAAGGACACAGATTCCGCCACAGGGAACACAACCCAGATAAAGTTTTCGGCTCCCTGCATCGAAGCGAGGACCCACGCCAGGGGGAGCACGATCAGAATCATACGGAGGGACGAAATGAGCAGGGATATGATCCCGTTGCCGAACGCCTGGCATACGCCCTGCAGCAGAACATTGACGCCTGCGAAGACAAACCCGATACATATCATGCGCAATGCCCTGGCACACAGCTTTGATACCTCCGCGGAAAGCTGGAAAGCGCCCACGATCGGCGCTGCCGCCGCTTCAAAAAGAATGGTCCCAAGGATCATGATTCCTGTGATCACCACAACCGCGTAGCGGATCGTGTTTTTGATGCGGGAAAAATTTCCGGCGCCCAGATTATAGCTGATGATCGGCACGCAGGCATTGTTCAGGCCGAACGCAGGCATGAAAACGAAATTCTGCAGCTTGTAATAGATCCCGTAGGCGGTGACCGCCGCTGCGGAAACGCTGCTCAGGATATAATTCATTCCCAACGTCATAAAACTTACCAAAGCCTGCATCAGGATTGCCGGAGCGCCCACCTTCATAATGTGAAACAGGATCTCACGGTTTGGCCAAAGATACGCGGCCTTGGCAGTGATTTCCGTATTCCGGCGAAAATGCAGCGTGGCGGTAATGCCAATGGCACAGCACTGACCGATGACGGTAGCGATAGCCGCCCCCGCAACACCCATGGCGGGAACGCCCAGGTAACCGAAAATGAAAATCGGGTCTAAGATGACATTGACGATGGAGCCGGTCATCTGCCCGACCATGGAATAACTGGTTTTCCCTGTGGACTGCAGAAGCTTCTCAAAGCACTTTTCGCCCATGTTGCCGAAGCTGAGACAGGTCACCAGGCTCAGATAAGTGGCGCCAAGTTCTGACACCACAGGATCGTCTGTGAAAAAAGCGATAAAAGGCCTTGCCGCGAACAATCCGAAAAGCAGCATGAAAATATAATAAAGAATATAGAGAAACATTGCGTTTCCGGCAATCCTGCTGGCTTTTTCCCGGTCGTTGCTCCCGAGCGCCCGGGACAGAGACGCGCCCACGCCCACGCCGGTACCCACATTCAGAGCGGTCATGAGCATCTGAATGGGAAACGCCAGAGAAAGCGCGTTTGCCGCCGCGTCTCCTACGCCTGCAATGCGGGAGACGAAAAATGTATCTACAATATTATAGAGTGCGGTGATAAGCATGGACAGCATAAGCGGCACTCCCATTGTAAGGAGCAGTTTCCCCTCATGCATTACGCCCATCTTGTTTTGGTTCTGTGCTGTGTCCATCATAAAATTCCCCCTTTTTCCTGTATATCATTGTAAGCGACCGGACAAGTGTTTGTAAAGAAAAATCGCTGGTGCTGCCTGCGGTTGAAGCTGGATGAATCGTTATGCCAGCAAAGCTGAACTGTTGTTACTGTTTGCGAGGTACGAGTGAACAGTAACGAACTGTTACCAGCAAGGTAACAGTTCAGCCTGCCACGATCCCGCGAGGTGTTTTCGCGCAGAATGCGCGAAAACCCGGGGCCTGCAGCGCGAAACTGCATGAAATGCAGTTTCTGTGCATCGCGAAGCGTGTAATCGTTCAGCAACGCTGAACTGTTACCCAGCAGGTGCCTGCAGATATCCGGCATCCTTGCAATCCTGAAAGAAAAGCGTTATAATACAGAACTATAACGGCTTTTATAGTTGCGGAACCGTTACAAAAAACAGAAAGATTCTAAATGAAACTATGTACATCCCAAAGATTCGATGGTAAAATAGGGATGACTGTTGGGAACTCTGCGAAGGCAGCGTTCCGGCACATGCAGGAAACAGCAAACATATAGGAAGCCAATAAGGAGTAGAGAAATGTCGAAATTCTTAAAAGCAGTAGTAAATATAATATTGCTTGCCGCAATCCTCTCAGCGGGAGCGCTGCTGATTCCCCCGCTTCTGGGCGTTACCACAAAGGTATCTGACGGCACGGGAAACACGAACCTCAGCAGAGGCTCCGTTACATATGCCACAAGTATGCAGGCGTCGCAGCTGGAGACTGGAGATAAGATCCTCCAGGAAAACAGCAGCGGAAGCTATGTTTACACAGTGACCTCCATCGCGGCGGACACTTATACCCTGACAGACGAGGTGAGCAATGAAACCCAGGATCAGCAGCTAACCGGAGGCGTACAGAAGGTAGTGATCACCATACCGGTGATTGGAATGCTGTCCCTCACCCTTCAGACCCGGGAAGGCGTCATCATCCTGGGCCTGTGCGTCGCGTTCCTGATCATTCTTTTCATCCTGTCGGAGGTCTGGAGAAGAGATGAGGAAGAGCAGGACGACGAGGACGATGAAGACGAAGATGAGGTTGAGGATGAAGACGGCGAGGACCAGGAGGAAAGCCGTCCTCTGAGCCGGAAGGAAAAACGCCGTCTGAAAAAAGAGGCCCGCCGAAAAGCCCGCGAAGCAGAAGAAGACGATGAAGATGAGGAAGAGGATGAGGACGACGTGACCGGAGAAGACAATAAGCTGTCAGCGGGAATACCGGCTGCAGAAGAGACAACCGGCCAAGAGAAATCCGCCGCGGAGGAGAACCTGTTTGCCGGCGAAGAGGAACTGACAGAGGACGGAATGACCGTCAAACCGCTGGAAGAAGAACTCATAGAAAACCCTGTCGTTGACACCAGCTACTTAACCTCCACGTCCGCGCTGGAAGCTGACCGGCCAGACGCAGGAAAAGCCGAAGAAAGCAAAGACGCCGCGAAAGACCTGACAAACGCAGCCTCTCAGGAGAGCAGCCTTCAGGATGAAAATGATGAGATGGAGCGAAGCCTGGCGGAAGCCGTCGGCGCCCTTCTGCGCGGCGAGACAGAGGATGATGAGGAGGGTGAGAACGAGAACCCGTTCCCGGCAGAAGCCACGGAAGAAGCCGGACAGACTCCTGCCGAGACGGCAGAAATCCCAGCATCCGAAACTGCCGGAGAAGACAGCATGACATCGGAAACCGAAACAGTTCAGGCCGCGCCCGTTGAGGAGAACGCCGAAGAACCCATCGAACTGGCGATGCCTGTCCTTACCGCAGAGGAACTTCTGAAAAAAGCCGAAGAAGCCGGCGATCATCCGGAAGTCATCGAAGACAAGGAAACCGGAGTCACCATTTTGGATTATTCCGACATTCTTTGACCGCCTGATATCACAAAAAAACTCTCCGCCCTTAACCGGGAACGGAGAGTTTTTTCTATAATAATGGATCAGCAGTCGTTCAGCTTTTGAATCTCCTTATTGGAAAGAGCAGCGATACTCATGAAGAAGCCGCAGATCCCCGTACAAAGGAACATTACAGCCATGCCGCTGCCCGCGCCGGTCCCTACAATTTTTCCCAGAAAATCCGCGATGCCAATCCCTGAACTCATCAAAGGCTCGAATACATGATCGGCCAGGTATCCGCCCAAAAGGATACCGAAAGGAATCGTGCAAAACTGGAGCACATTTCTCGCGGCGAACACCCTGCCCTGGATCGCTTCCGGCACCTTTTTGTAGAGGATGAGATTCTGCGCTGCCATAAGAAACGGAAGCGGAAGACTTGCGGCAAAAGCAGCAAAGGACCAGAAAAACACATTCCTGCCTACAGCCATGACCAAGTCGCCCAGCAAAAAGGATAAGGCGGCGGAACGATAAATCAGATCCGCTTTTTTCCTGCTCTCCCCTTTTACAGAAACAAGCACGCCGCCAAGAATACCTCCAATCCCCATACAGCCATTTACGCTCCCGAGCACAACGCTGTCGGAAGAACTCCTTGCCAGAATCATGGGAGACAGGATATTCTCATAAGTCAGCCGGGAAAAGAAATTCAGTGCAGCCATGGTAACCATAAGATACAAAATTCCCTTCTCCCGTTTCAGAAAACGGAATCCAACCCCAATTCCCGCGAACGGAGACACAAACTCCTCCCTCCCCAGTTCCTCCGGGATAGCAATCAGGAACAGGAGAACACAAAACGCTGTCAGAAAACTCAGCAGATCACAAAAGAGAATCAGAGGCAAACCCCCGGCAGAAAAAAACACAGCCGCCAGCATGGGACTGAACACAACCACCAGATTACTGGAAAAAGAATTCATCCCACTCACGTTAGACAGCTTATCTTCCGGCACGATTTTAGCCACCGCAACAGACGCGGCCGGCTGCTGAAACGCAGTAGTGATCCCCACGATCACATTCATAAGATAAATATGCCATGGCGAAAGCGTCCCTGCCAAAAAAAACACCAGAACAGACAAAGAAGCCAAAGCCGCAACAGCGTCCGAAACAAGCATCACAACCTTTTTCCTGTGACGATCCACAAACACTCCGGCAAAAACACTGACCAAAAGAAACGGCACAAACTGACAAAACGACATAACAGAAACCGCCAGCGCCGAGGAAGACTGCTCATACATCCACAAAACAAGCGCAAACGCCGTCATAGAACTACCCAACTGAGAGACACCCTGACTCAGCCACAAAACCACATACCTATAAAAACTAACCATTGAATTTTCTCCAATCTAATCAGATTTCCCAAAGACCAAATCGCACAAAATCCAATGCCCGGCGAACCTCACCTCTGTACAAACACCGCCGCACCATCAGACTTTGTACAGAGTCCAACACTCAGATCAATAACCCGCGGACACAATCCTCCCTCACCTCCCAACATCTCTTTCCCCCATCATATCCCCATTCCCATCCCCATTCAATCCCTATTTTCAAATCCCATTCTAAAACCCCATTTTCAAACCCTATTCCACCCCGCAAAGATCCCCCCGCTTCCTCAGACTATCCGAAACCCCACTCCCCTGATAACTCCATAACAACAGGCCCGCTCCTTCCACTTTCCGCAAGCACCTCATACAACTCGCCTCGCAAGCACCCCATACAACCCGCCCATCCCCCCTCGCCCTCAATCCGCCGCCGCCACCTCATTCCGGGAGAAGCCAGGCACCAGAAAGGGCAGGAGGAGCTGCGGCATGTGGGGCGGGGAGGCGTCTGCGAAGCCGCGAGAAAATCTTAGCGCTCCAGGGCCCTGCCGGACGGGGCAGGCGAAGGACTGCAAGTCCGGAGCCTGAGGCGCACTGAGACGGGAATGCATCAAGCATTCCTGTCGAATTGCGCCGGTACCCGTCCGGCAGGGCCCTGGAACGCTTAGATTTTCCGCAGCTACGCAGCCGTCTCCCCGCCCCACATGCCGCAGCTCCTCCTGCACTTTCGTCCGCCCCCACTCCCACCCGGAATGTTTTTATAAAAAAACAAAAAAGTCCTTGCATTTCGGGAAAGTATCCTGTATAATGCAGATGTTGTGACATTGATAGCTGTGAAGCGCGAGGTTGCTGTTCAAATAAATACATGTAACAGGTTTTCCGTGGAGCGAATGTCAAGTTAAGAAACTGGCGACAAGTCACTGTACAAACTAAACAGTCTGCTGTAAGGGTATGAAAGATATCCTCCGGTTACAGGCCGGCAAAGAAGGCAGCAACCGTGTGAAAACGTTGAGACACACACGGGTAAGTGTACAGTCACCGCTTGTCGTACTCGTAAAGTGCGAAAAGGAGGCGACTTTTTTTATGGCAAGTCAGGTAATGAGAATCACATTGAAGGCGTACGATCATCAGTTAGTGGATGCGTCCGCGCAGAAAATCATCGAAACTGTAAAGAAGAACGGGGCAAAGGTGAGCGGACCGGTGCCGCTTCCTACAAAGAAGGAAGTAGTTACGATCCTGCGTGCTGTGCACAAATATAAAGATTCCCGTGAGCAGTTCGAGCAGAGAACCCACAAGAGACTGATCGACATCATCACACCTACTCAGAAGACCGTGGACGCTCTGTCCAGACTTGAGATGCCGGCTGGCGTTGACATCGATATCAAGATGAAGACCAAAAAGTAAGAACCGGCAACATTCTTAAAGAAAGCAATAGATTGATATAGAAGTAACACAATGTTACGATTCACATCGGCATGATGCACCGGCGTCCGGATATCCGGCACGCTGTCCATTCACAAGGAATCAACATCCCGAACGGGTCATAGTGTTCCACTTATATCAACTGTATGCTAGAATGAACATCCTTATGGGATGTTCCGCTGTAGAGAAAACAGGAGGTAAAAGGAATGAAGAAAGCAATCTTAGCTACAAAAGTCGGAATGACTCAGATTTTCGACGAAAACGGCGCACTGATCCCTGTAACTGTACTTCAGGCAGGTCCGTGTGTTGTAACACAGGTTAAGACCGTTGACAACGACGGTTACAGCGCAGTTCAGGTAGGCTTCTCCGATAAGAGAGAAAAGCTGGTGAACAAACCGCTGAAAGGCCATTTCGCAAAGGCCGGCGTATCCTGCAAGAGATACCTCAAAGAGTTCAAATTTGAGGATGCAGAGAGCTACGCATTAGGACAGGAAATCAAAGCTGATATCTTTGCCGCAGGCGACAAGATCGACGCGACTGCGATCTCCAAAGGTAAAGGCTTCCAGGGCGCCATCAAGAGACATGGACAGTCCAGAGGACCTATGGCTCACGGTTCCAAATATCACCGTCATGCAGGTTCCAACGGTGCTTGTTCCGATCCGAGCAAGGTATTCAAGGGAAAGAGAATGCCTGGACAGATGGGAAATAAGAAAGTCACCATCCAGAACCTTGAGGTTGTCAGAGTAGACGCAGAAAACAACGTACTGCTGGTTAAAGGTGCTGTTCCGGGACCGAAAAAGTCCATGATCACCATCAAAGAGACAGTAAAATCCGGCAAATAAGACCGTTGAAAGGAGGAACATGACAGATGGCTAACGTATCTGTATTTAACATGGAAGGCAAAGAAGTTGGCACGATGGAACTGAGCGACGCAGTGTTCGGCGCGAAAGTGAACGAGCATCTGGTTCATCAGGCAGTTGTGCTTCAGCTTGCAAATAATCGTCAGGGTACTCAGAAAGCAAAAACCCGCTCAGAAGTAAGCGGCGGCGGAAGAAAACCCTGGAGACAGAAAGGAACCGGTCACGCAAGACAGGGTTCAACAAGAGCTCCCCAGTGGACCGGCGGCGGCGTAGTATTCGCTCCGGTACCGAGAGACTACTCCTTCAAGATGAATAAGAAAGAGAAGAGAGCAGCTCTGAAATCCGTTCTGACCAGCAAAGTTCAGGAGAACAACTTCATCGTTCTCGACGAGCTGAAGCTGCCGGAGATCAAAACAAAAGAGATGAAGAAAGTGCTGGATAACCTGAAAGTTGAGAAGGCGCTGGTGATCATCGGTGACGACAGCGACAACGTAGTGCTGTCCGCAAGAAACATCGCAGGTGTTGAGACCGCATTCGTAAATACCATCAACGTATATGACCTGCTGAAATACAACACCGTAATCGCAACCAAGAGCAGTGTTGCATCCATCGAGGAGGTGTACGCATAATGGCTGATATTAAATATTATGACGTAATTCTGAAACCGATCGTTACAGAGAAGAGCATGAACGCTACTGCTGAGAAGAAATATACCTTCCTTGTTCATCCGGAAGCTACCAAGACCCAGATCAAGGAAGCGGTTCAGAAAATGTTCGAAGGAACAGAAGTAAAGAGCGTCCGCACCATGAACATGGACGGAAAGAAAAAACGCCGCGGCATGAATGTGGGAAGAACAGCGAAGACCAAGAAAGCGATCGTTGCTCTGACCGAGAACAGCAAGGATATCGAGCTTTTCCAGGGACTTTAAGAATAACGTCCGCCGCAGCAAAATAAGCACAGGTAAAGTGCGAGAATAAACATTTGGCGCACTTCCCCGGAAGCCATCGCAGATGGCCGACGGCGGAAGCAGCATGAAAGGAGAAACAACATGGGAATTAAGACATTTAACCCATATACACCTTCCAGAAGACACATGACTACTTCTGATTTCGCAGAAATCACCAAGAGTACACCGGAGAAATCTCTGGTAGTGTCTCTGAAGAAAAACTCTGGCCGCAACAACCAGGGTAAAATCACTGTAAGACACCGCGGAGGCGGAAGCAGAAGAAAATACAGAATCATTGACTTCAAGAGAAGAAAAGATGATATCCCGGCAACAGTAAAATCCATCGAGTATGATCCGAACAGAACAGCAAACATCGCCCTGATCTGCTACGCAGACGGCGAGAAAGCATATATCCTGGCTCCGGAAGGACTGAAAGTAGGCATGAAGGTTATGAACGGCGCAAACGCTGAGGTTCGCCCGGGCAACTGCCTGCCGCTGTCCGCAGTTCCGGTAGGTACTATGGTACACAACGTTGAGCTTCATCCTGGCAAGGGCGGACAGCTTGTCCGTGCAGCAGGAAACGGCGCTCAGCTGATGGCGAAAGAAGGCAAATACGCAACCCTTCGTCTCCCGTCCGGCGAGATGAGAATGGTTCCGATCGAGTGCCGCGCATCCATCGGCGTTATCGGAAACGGCGAGCACAGCCTGATCAACATCGGTAAAGCAGGACGGAAACGCAACATGGGTATCCGCCCGACTGTACGCGGTTCTGTTATGAACCCGAATGACCATCCGCACGGTGGTGGAGAAGGAAAGACCGGTATCGGACGTCCGGGCCCGTCTACTCCTTGGGGAAAACCGGCTCTTGGTCTGAAGACCAGAAAGAAAAACAAGCAGTCTAACAAGTACATCGTAAGAAGACGCGATGGAAAAGCTTTATCGAAATAAGGAGGATAAACGATGTCTCGTTCATTAAAAAAAGGACCATTCGCAGATGCCAGCTTACTGAAAAAAGTAGATGCAGCAAATGCTTCCGGTGATAAAACTGTTATTAAGACCTGGTCACGTCGTTCTACTATCTTCCCGTCCTTCGTAGGACACACGATCGCTGTCCATGACGGAAGAAAACATGTGCCGGTATATGTTACTGAAGATATGGTTGGCCACAAACTCGGCGAGTTCGTAGCTACCAGAACCTACAGAGGACATGGAAAAGACGAGAAAAAATCCGGCGTGCGCAAGTAGAATGATTTGAGAGAGGAGGCTTTTAGCAATGGCTAAAGGACATAGAAGTCAGATTAAGAGAGCAAGAAATGCCAATAAAGACACCAGACCGTCCGCAAAACTGTCTTACGCGAGAATGTCTGCGCAGAAGGCTGGTTTCGTATTGGATGCAATCCGCGGCAAAGATGTTACATCTGCCCTCGGAATTTTAACTTATAACCCAAGATATGCTTCCAGCGTGATCAAAAAGCTGCTGGAGTCTGCAATCGCTAACGCAGAGAACAACAACGGCATGAACGCAGAGAACCTGTATGTGGCAGAGTGTTTCGCGAATAAGGCTCCGACCATGAAGAGAATCCATCCGAGAGCTCAGGGAAGAGCGTACAGAATCCTGAAAAGAAACAGCCACATCACCATCGTTTTGGATGAGAGATAATTAAGGAGGATATCATGGGACAGAAGGTAAATCCGCACGGCCTCAGAGTCGGTGTTATTAAAGAGTGGGATTCCAAATGGTATGCAGAAGGCAACTTCGCAGACTATCTGGTTGAGGACTACAATATCCGTACATTCCTGAAAAAGAAACTGTACAGCGCAGGTGTTTCCCGCATCGAGATCGAGAGAGCATCTGACAGAGTGAAAGTGATCATCTACACCGCGAAACCGGGTGTGGTAATCGGAAAAGGCGGTTCTGAAATCGAGAAAGTGAAAGCTGAAGTTCAGAAGCTGACCGATAAGAAACTGATCGTTGACATTAAAGAAGTAAAGAGACCAGACCGCGACGCACAGCTGGTAGCTGAGAACATTGCGCTGCAGCTGGAGAACCGTATTTCTTTCCGCCGCGCTATGAAGTCCGCGATGCAGCGTACTATGAGAGCAGGCGCTAAGGGAATCAAGACATCTGTATCCGGTCGTCTGGGTGGAGCAGATATGGCTCGTACAGAGTTCTACAGCGAGGGAACCATTCCGCTGCAGACACTGCGTGCCGATATCGATTATGGATTCGCTGAGGCAGATACCACTTACGGCAAAGTTGGCGTAAAGGCATGGGTCTACAATGGCGAGGTACTTCCAACCAAAGCTGATAAGGAAGGGAGCGAGAAATAATTATGTTAATGCCAAAGAGAGTAAAACGTCGTAAACAGTTCCGTGGTTCGATGAGAGGAAAAGCCACCAGAGGCAACATGATCAACTACGGCGAATATGGTATCGTAGCGATGGAGCCCTGCTGGATCAAATCCAACCAGATCGAGGCTGCCCGTATCGCAATGACCCGTTACATCAAGCGTGGCGGTAAAGTCTGGATCAAGATTTTCCCGGACAAACCGGTAACAGCGAAACCGGCTGAGACCCGTATGGGTTCCGGAAAAGGAACACTGGAGTACTGGGTAGCGGTTGTAAAACCGGGCCGTGTTATGTTTGAAATTGCAGGCGTTCCGGAGGAAACAGCCCGCGAGGCATTGCGTCTTGCTATGCATAAGTTACCTTGCAAATGTAAAATCGTTTCTCGTGCAGACTTAGAAGGCGGTGATAACAGTGAAAACAACTAAATTTGTGGAAGATTTAAAAGCGAAATCAGCTGCTGAACTGAATGATGAATTAGTAGCAGCAAAGAAGGAACTCTTCAACCTGAGATTCCAGAATGCAACCAATCAGTTGGACAATACAAGCCGGATCAAAGAGGTTCGTAAAAATATTGCCAGAATTCAGACTGTTATTGCTCAGAAAGCAAGCGCAGCGAACTAAGTGACAGGAGGCAAAGATCGTGGAAGAAAGAAATCTTAGAAAAACCCGCGTAGGCAAAGTTGTCAGCGATAAGATGGATAAAACAATCGTAGTTGCAATCGAAGATCACGTAAAGCATCCGATTTACAAAAAGATCATGAAGAGCACCTACAAGCTGAAAGCTCATGATGAGAACAACGAGTGCCATGTTGGCGATACCGTAAAAGTTATGGAAACAAGACCGCTGTCCAAGGACAAGAGATGGAGACTTGTGGAAATCGTTGAGAGAGTGAAATAAGATAATCAGAATGCTAAAGGAGGAATACCAGCATGATTCAGCAGGAAAGTAGACTGACAGTCGCTGACAACACCGGTGCAAAAGAGATCTTATGCATTCGTGTTATGGGCGGTTCTACAAGAAGATATGCGAACATCGGCGATGT
>JAGHIA010000147.1 GCA_017887445.1 Fusicatenibacter sp. | reverse complement strand
CCCCACTTTGCGTGGAATTTGCCCCAAAATCAGTCAGCGTAGCCCGCTACGCCTCCCGATTTTGGAACAAATTCCCCACAAACTGTGACGCACATCTTGCAGAAAGCAATTTTCAAACACGCTCTAGACCGTGTTTGAAGATTGCAGGAATGAATGTTCAGACACGCTCCAGAAACATCGGCGGTAGGAAAGAATGGGAGGAACGGAAATGGAAAAATACCTGAAAAAGATAGCGGTGCTCGGCTCCACAGGCTCCATCGGCACCCAGACGCTGGACGTGGTCCGCGCCAACAAAGATCTGAAAGTGGAGGCGCTTGGCGCAGGCAGCAACATTGAGCTTCTGGAGCAGCAGATCCGTGAATTCCGCCCCAGACTGGCGGCGGTTTACCGGGAGGAAAAGGCCGCGGAATTAAGAGAGAGAGTCCGCGATCTGGACGTGACGGTGGTATCGGGCATGGAGGGACTGCTGGAACTGGCAGTGCTGCCGGAAACAGAGATCCTGGTGACGGCGATTGTGGGGATGATCGGCATCCGCCCGACCATCGCGGCCATTGAGGCGGGAAAAGATATCGCCTTGGCAAACAAGGAGACGCTGGTGACGGCGGGACACCTGATCATGCCGCTGGCCAAGGAGAAGGGCGTGAAGATCCTTCCGGTGGACAGCGAGCACTCAGCAATCTTTCAGTGTCTGTCCGGCAGCGACGGCAGGGCCATTGATAAACTTTTGATCACAGCCTCCGGCGGACCGTTCCGCGGAAGGAAAAAGGATGCTCTGGCGCATGTGACGGTGGAGGACGCCCTGCGGCATCCCAACTGGTCCATGGGCCATAAGATCACCATCGATTCCGCCACGCTGGTCAATAAGGGATTGGAAGTCATGGAGGCCCGGTGGCTGTTCGGCGTAGAGCTGGAGGATATTCAGGTGGTGGTGCAGCCAAAGAGCATCATCCACTCCATGGTGCAGTTTGTGGACGGCGCGGTGATGGCACAGCTGGGAACGCCGGATATGAAGCTGCCCATACAGTACGCCCTGTATTATCCCCAGCGCCGGTATCTGGCGGGCGAGCGTCTGGATTTTAAGACGCTTCGGGAGATCACCTTTGAGGAGCCGGACATGGAAACCTTTGAGGGACTGCCGCTGGCCATTGGCGCGGCGAAGGAGGGCGGAACCATGCCCACGGTGTTCAACGCGGCCAACGAGGCGCTGGTTGCCAGGTTCCTGAAAAAAGAGATCGGATTTTTGGATATTTACGAGGGAATCCGCGGGGCCATGGAGGATCACAGAAAGCGGGAAAACCCGTCGCTGGAGGAGATTTTGCTGGCAGAGAGAGAGGCCCGCGACTGGGTGGAAAGCCACAAATTCTGATACATGCCTGGATGGCCGCAAGGATGGTCGTAACAGTTCAGCCTATCGCTATCCCGCGAGGTGTTTTCGCACAGAATGTGCGAAAATCCCGAGGCCTGCAGCGCGAAACTACATGAAATGCAGTTTCCGTGCATCGCGAAGCGTGTAATACTTCAGCTACGCTGAACTGTTACGGATGGTCACATATCCTTGCGCGGAATGGATAAAATAGAAATAGAAAGAATGTCTGGAGGAAGCTATGATTATTGTTATCGCCATTTTGATCTTCAGTCTGATCATTATTTTTCATGAACTGGGGCATTTTCTGCTGGCGAAAGCGAACCATATCACGGTGACGGAGTTTGCCGTGGGCATGGGACCGATTTTGTTAAAGACAACAAGAGGAGAGACGACGTACGCGCTGAAACTGCTGCCTTTTGGCGGTTCCTGCGCAATGCTGGGAGAGGATGAGGAGGAGACAGGCGAGGGTTCCTTCAACAGTAAATCCGTGTGGGCGAGGATGGCAGTGATCGCGGCAGGGCCGCTGTTCAATCTGCTGCTGGCGTTTCTGCTGTCTGTGATCGTCATCAGCTACGCGGGAAGCGGACCGGCCAGGGTGCTGGAGGTGGCCGCCGGGTCGCCGGAGGCCGCGGCGGGTCTGGAAGCGGGAGATGTGATCACCCGTTACAACGGCAGACACATTTCCCTTGGAAAAGAGCTGAACACTGCGGTGTCCATGCACGGAGTCCCGGAGGATGAGGTGCGGCTGACGGTAAAGAGGGACGGAGAAACGAGGGAGATTGTCTTCGCGCCTTCCGTCACCGAGAGTTACCGCCTTGGATTCAGCTATGACGAGGGCGAAGACGGCGCGCTGATCACTGCCGTAGAAAAAGGTATGGCCATGGAAAAGGCCGGCGTGCAGGCCGGAGACGTGCTTACCGGGATCAATGGAACATCCATCGGCAGCAGACAGGAGCTGATCGACTATCTGGCAAAGCATCCGCTGACAGACGAATCCGTGACCGTCGTCTACCGCCACAACGGAAGTGAGCGCCAGGTGGTGCTGTTTCCGGAGATGAGCAGCTACGCCAGCCTGAATTTCAGCTACAGCCTCCGGGAGGACCAGTCCTCTCTGGGGATTCTGAAGTACAGTGTGCTGGAAGTGAAATACTGGGTTGGAATGGTGGTGGACAGTCTGGGAATGCTGATCACCGGCCAGTATCAGCTCAGCGATCTGTCCGGCCCGGTGGGCGTTGTGGACGCCATCGGAAAATCCATCGACTCCGCCAGTCCTTACGGCGTGATGATGGAGATCATGACGGCGCTGAATATGGCCATCCTTTTGTCGGCCAATCTGGGAGTTATGAACCTGATCCCGTTCCCGGCGCTGGACGGAGGACGTCTGGTGTTCCTGATCGTGGAGGCCGTGCGGAGAAAGCCGCTGAAACGGGATGTGGAAGGAATGATCCATTTTGGCGGTCTGATCCTGCTGATGGCGTTGATGGTCTACGTCCTGATCAACGATGTGGGAAGGATCCTGTGACAAAAATTTGCGTTGTGTCCCCGAAGAAAGCTGTTTGAGCTTGCGAGTTCTTTCTTTGGGGACACGGTTTTAGCAAATTTTTGAAAGCTTAGAGGTTCTTGGGTTCCGAAACTGTGTGAATTTTCAGAACCCTTCCGCGGGTACCAGCTTTTGATCCCGGCATTATAAAAGAAAATGGAAAGAAAACCTGACTCTTTGCATATGGTAAAACAAATGCACAGTGTGAGGTTTTTTTCTTATGGCAAAAATACGGATGCAGCAGGATACTCCGGACCGGGGAAAGCTGCAGGTATGGGTCAATACAAGACTGCAGGGACGGCCCATCGTGGGAGCCAAAGTGTCGGTTTCCTACAGCGGCGACCCGCAGAATGTAATCGAGGAGGTGCGCACGGACAGAGACGGCAGAAGCCCGGTGCTGGATCTGCCCACGCCGCCGGTGGAGTACAGTCTGGAACCCAATGTCAACCAGCCGTACTCGGAATATACGGTCAAGGTGGAAGCGGAAGGTTATTCTCCGGTGGAGGTTACCGGATCGGAGCTTCTGTCCGGCCAGTCTTCGGTACAGCCGGTGGAGATGGATGAACTGACGCCGGACGCGTTCGAGGACATCGCGATCCCGGACCACACGCTGTTTGGCGAGTATCCGGAGAAGATTCCGGAGGCGGAGATCAAGCCCATGGACGAAACCGGAGAGATTGTTCTGAGCCGGGTGGTGGTTCCGGAATATGTTGTGGTCCATGACGGCGCTCCGTCGGATTCCACAGCCAGGGATTATTATGTGCGGTACCGGGATTACATCAAAAACGTGGCCTGTTCGGAGATTTACGCCACCTGGACGGACGCGGCGATCCGCGCCAATGTGCTGGCGATCATGTCTTTTACGCTGAACAGGGTTTATACGGAATGGTACAGGAACAAAGGGTACGATTTTACCATCACCTCCTCCACGGCCTATGATCATAAATGGATTTACGGCAGAAATATCTTTGAGGATATTTCGCAGATTGTGGATGAGATGTTTTCCAACTATCTTTCCCGGCCAAATGTCAGACAGCCGATCCTGACCCAGTACTGTGACGGGCGGCGGGTTCAGTGTCCCGACTGGATGCGCCAGTGGGAGAGTCAGGCGCTGGGAGAACAGGGACTTTCCGCAATCCAGATTCTGCGGAGGTTTTACGGGCAGGATATGTACATTAATACCGCCGAGGAGATTGCGGGGATCCCGGCCTCCTGGCCAGGGTACGATCTGGATATCGGCGCTTCCGGGCAGAAGGTGCGGCAGCTGCAGGAGCAGCTGAATACCATCGCCGACGTATATACGTCTCTGCCGCAGGTGGAGATCAGCGGTTATTACGACGAAGATACCAGGGAGGCGGTGACGGCGTTTCAGCGGCTGTTCAATTTACCGGTCAGCGGCATCGTGGACTATCCCACCTGGTATAAGATACAGTCGATCTATGTGGCGGTTACACGGATTGCGGAGCTGAACTGAACGTGTATTTATGCAGGCAGGAGCGTTTGGTTTGACGCTTATGGGAAAAAAACAGACAGGAAAGGCTGTGTCGGGGAGGACACGGTCTTTTCTTTTGGGGATAAGAGGCGGCTGCGGGAAATGCAAAAACTCTCCCATATATCGAGCGGTTTAAAGCGGCAAAATTTACATTGGAAATTGAAAAAATTAAATTCTCTGTAATACACAAAAAAAGACCTGAAATATTATAAAAGAGTAATAATTGATGAAAATTTTTTTGCATGGTATAGTTATAGTGGAGGAAAAAATAAGCATTAAGGGAATAGATGAAAGAATTCTCAGAAAGAGATACAAATAAACGTAATCCTGTGGTTTGTTTTGCAACTAAGCATGAAGTAAGAGGATAATATAGTAATGGATTTAATTTTGAAACGTTTTCGAGATGCTGCTGGCAAATTTCCTAAATATTTTGCAATTTCTATGGGCCTTTCCTTGTTTTTGGCGATATTAAATGCAGCTATTCCATGGGGAATAAAAGAATTTTTGGCAAAAATAACTGACAAAAATAATTATCATACGATTGTTGTGGGAATGATTTTCTTCGCACTTTTCTTTGGCGTCAGAATGTTGGTGAATATGGCCTGGTATGTGTCATTGGATCAATTTGGTGGAAGATATATAGAAGATTTAACTATTTCATTAGAAGAGGCGTTGGCAAAAACATATTATGATAAAATAGAAAATATGCAACCCAGCATAATTCGAAATATAATGTATACAGATGTACTTAATGTTTTTCGTACGATAGGACATCATATACCTTCAATCATAGGATCGCTTGCAGTAGTGTTTGTATCATTAATCGTATCATTCTTTTTTGACATAAATATGACATTGTTTATATGCGTTTCGATTGGCATTGGATTGTTTTTGTCGTGGTGCAGCAGGGCGGTTTTAGCAAAAACTGCTGGC
Source organism: Fusicatenibacter sp. (assembly GCA_017887445.1). Lineage (GTDB taxonomy): Bacteria > Bacillota > Clostridia > Lachnospirales > Lachnospiraceae > Fusicatenibacter. The sequence continues at coordinate 5,700 of JAGHIA010000147.1, read as the reverse complement.
CAAACGAATATGGTATTAAAAAAGCATGATCAATGGTGTACACAGTTTGTGGACATGTTGCAGGTTGTTCAAAATAATCCCATTTATAATTATTATGCTAAACGGACATCTGATAATTTGAATGAGTTTATAAGAACTTCTGTTAAAGAGGATACCCGGTCGGTATTCTGGAATGGTCTGGTCAGTGGATATAATCGTCTTTTTTCTATTGCGCTTTCTGCTATATTAGCAATTCCTGTTGCTGGCAATTCTATTTCAAATTTAGTCTTTTTTACAATGATTGCTGATTTGATCATGGAACATTCGCAATCAGTCGAGCAATTATTTCAACAAATTGTTAAAACTCAAATCAGTTTTGAGAATGTAGAACAAGTAATTCTTTTGCCGGAAGCCGGTGGGAGAAAAACGATTTCTCAAATTAATGAAATAAAATTTAATAATGTTTCTTTTTCATACATGGAAAGTTACAAGGTATTAGATGATGTTTGCTGCACTTTAAAAAAAGGGGAAATAATACGTCTTGAAGGTGATAATGGCAGTGGAAAGTCGACATTTTTGAAACTGTTAGCTGGTATGTATTCACCCTCATCTGGCAGTATTGTTATAGATGGGAATTCCATTCTTGAACTAGATCATGAAAGTTTAAAGAAAAAGATTATGTATATTAATCAAGAAGAAAAGTGTTTAAATGAAACATTCCGGCGTTATTTGGAAACAATGATTCATAGAGTTATTCCGGACCAAGTATATGATGAATTAATTGAATTTGTCGATTTACCAAATGACCAGCGGATAATAAAAGGTAATGGATCCTCTCTTTCCGTTGGACAGCGGAAAAAACTATATGCAATGAGGCTTTTTCTTCAGTTTGACCAAGCGGACGTAATTATTCTGGATGAACTGACCGCCGGTTTGGATTTAAATACTAAAGAAAAAGTATATTCAAGATTATTGGACATGGTAAATGAGCAGAAAAAGATTTTGATTCTTGTAGATCATACACCATTAAAATTAGTGCCTTTTACAAAAATTTTTCATTTTGAGGCGGGACGGTTAACCATTAAGTAGTATGGGTCTTTGTTTTGTGGGCGGTTACGGCGGCTGTCCTGTATTATCTGGGAAGAAAAGAGAGCGTGGAGTAGGAAGGTTTTGGAGCAGGAGGAATATGGTATATCGTAAAAGAAAAACAATCGGGATCATTATAATATGTGTAATAATACTGTCACTTACCGGGTGTGCAGAAACACAAAAGCAGGAGGAACCTGCGAAACTTACAATCTGCACGGAGCGGCTGTATCAGGAGCAGATTGAGAGTTTTGTCAAAGTGTGGGAAAAAATGAATGATGGGGTGGACATAGAGGTTCTTGCCATTGCGCCGGACGTTTCCAGTGGAGAGGCACAGATTACGAAGCTCCGGACTGAGATTATGTCGGGAAGTGGTCCGGATATTTTCATCCTGTCATGCAGCGGTCAGGTTTTAGAGGAGGGGCCTTTGCCATTGTTTACAGATCCTGAAAAGGCAATGCGCGCAGAAGTTTTCTTGCCCTTGGATGACTATATTGCGAATGCGCAGTATATAAATCCCGATGGATGGAATCAGAAGGTTATGGATGCAGGAAAAACAGAGGAAGGGCAGTTGATTCTCCCAATCGCGTATACATATTATGCTTATGCTTTTCGCACAGAAGATCTGGACGATGGAAGAAAGCTTCCGGAAACGCTTACAGAGCTGTTCCAGTGTTATGAGACGGCGGTTATGCAAAATCTCTTGCCTTTTGACCAGATATGGTTTTGCCATACGTTTGGAAAGACTGCGGATTATGCAAACGGGACTCTGGCGTTTACGGAGGATGAACTTTTGGAACGTATGGAGCAAGCTGTGGAATGGGCGGCAAAGATTCAAACAGAGGGGCAGCAGGAAACAGTTCCGATCATCGCTGGCGGAGAGGTGGGAAAAACTTTCTGGTCAGAGGTATCTCGGAATGCTGCGGAAGAGGAAGCCATTTTGGTCATTCCAAATGACGAAGATGGCGTGACCGCGTGTGTGAATCTCTACGCCGCAGTAAATCGAAATACAAGTGCTCCGGAGCAGGCATTTTCCTTCTTGGATTTTATTTTCAGCGATGAAATCATGACAGGAGCAGGGATACAGGATGAATCTTCGGGTAAGTATTTTCTTGCAGGAAACAGTCTGCCATTGTTGAGTGGAATTTCGGTAAATACAAAAGCAATGCAGGAAATAGTGAAGAATCAAGAGGCAAAAGGTTGGTATGAAAAGATAGAGAACAAGATCAATAATGTTAGATTTTATTCCATGGCGGATCATGAGATGGCGGATTTACATATGAACTGTGCCGATCTATACAACCAACAGCTTACAGGAGATAACATGTATGAAGCGGTGAGCCGGACGTATGAAAGGATCGAAATGCAGATGGCGGAGTGATGGTTGATAATATATGTTGAAACTGAGTCAAAATAAATTTATTTTGTAGGAGGTATAGGCCAATGGGATAGTTTTTGAACAGCCTTTGCTTGGCAGCTATGTTCCGGTAGCTTTCATGGTATATATTGGCAATAATCAGAGAACATACAACGTTTACTAAAAAGCGTTCAGAGGTGATGAATGATGAAACAAAAAAAATTTTATTTCATGATTCCCGCAGTTTTTCTGATTTTTCTTGTAAATGTCGCTGTTGTATTGGGATTTTTCTACTTCATTGTTTTTCGATATACGGACGATAGCAGTCTTTCAAAGATCGATCCGGACTATCAGGACGCCATTGTTCTGGATGAAACCTATGATGTTTCCAGCGGCTGCAAATACATTTTTTTCAAAGAGGCTTCTGGTGGATTCCGGATTGTTGTTCTTGAAAAAAGTCCGTTTTACGACAGATATCGTTATGTGCCGAAATGTACGGTCCAAATCTCAGAGGAAAGGCCCTATTCTGAGGTTATCGATGTACCAAATAACAAAACGCAGATATCGATCAATGAAAGTGATGAGATTAGTTATCTTAATATCAGCGGGACGTTTCCACGTCAGAGCACGACGCTACAAATCCTCATCATTCTCCTGTTATGTGTCGTGGAGTGCATTATTTTTGGTCTTGTCTGGCGCCTTTGTAGAAAAAAATGAAAAAATGCGGCAACTCTTCAGCCGGGTCGCGCATTTGCAGCGCAAACTGTATGAAAACGTAGTGCCTGCAGGCTAAATTGTTACAAAATGCGTAAGGAAAAGAGGTGTAAGTATGGAAGAAAAAAGAAAAGCATTTCTGACATTTGATCGTGGCCTTCTTCTTGCAGCTGTGGTTATAGGGCTGGCAGGAGATGGGATTGCGTGCCTTTATGGGGTTTTCCGCTCTTTTTCTGAAACGCCGTTCTGGCTGGAGTGGACAAGAAGCTTGTTCCATGGCGTTTGTACGGTAATGCTGCAGTATCTGTTTTATCGCACTGCAAAACAGGGAAAACCGGAGCAGGCTGGAAATGTTTCTGGCTTAAAGTGCAGCAAGGGCGCTTTGTGTCTGCTTGCCATTGGTATCGTGCTGCAGGTGATAATCGGGCCGCTTCTGGTTTCGGTGCAGTCTTTTGCGATTTCCGGCGCGGTCTTTGTTTTGTGGGCGGTTACGGCGGCAGTTATGTATTATCTGGGAAGAAAAGAGAGAGTGGAGTAGGAAGACGAGAAATGAAATCATATTCAAATAAAAAGCTTTTCTTTCTTCTTACCCTGGCGGTTCTGGCAGGATGTTCCCGGCAGGAGGAAAAAGTTGCGGAATACGACTGGCCGCCGCCGGTGGAAGGTCTATCCTGGGGCATGAGCGAAGAGGAAGCTTCGGATGTGTTGGACTGGGAGGACGGCGAAGTGATCTGGCAGGAATATGAGGATGCGGATGTGTTCGGAACCGGGCAGACAAGAAAGAAACGGTGGGCCGAAGCGCAGACACCTGTCGTTTTTCTGGAAGAAACGTTTACTATTGCTTTGGGGTTTGATGAAGATATCGGGTTGAGTTATATTTCTATGATGCCGGACGACACAAGTGAAGAAAATCTTGTGCAGATCCAGCGGAAGCTTCAGGAAACATATGAAAATGCCTGGGGAACGTGCTTTCAGGAGCTTGAGGAAGAGCAGAAAGAGCAATTAAATGGATATCTTCTGGAAAAAGGTATGACGCAACAGCAGGTTGACGCATTGCTGAAAAATCTTACCGATGATGAAGAAGATAGGATCAGAGAACGTCCTCTGGTAAGCTATTCTGTGGAACTGAGTTCAGATAGTTTTTCCTATGGCGCGGTTATTTTCAAGGGCGAAGGAGCGGCTATGTTAGAGCGCTCAGAGTGTGATTGAAAATTGGAACGTATAAACAAAAAGCTGTCGCAGACTGATTGGTAGATCTGCGGCAGCTTTTCTCCATTTTGCTTTCGATTGTTTCAGGGCGATGCTTTTGTATCAGATACAGCAAATACATTGCAGAAATTTTTGGTTCGATTTCTGCTGTCCTGCCAGGTTTTTTTCACGGAATGGCAGTGTAAAATCCGCCGGAATACTCACTTTTTTCTCATAGACACAGCAGACATAACGTTATATACTGAAACTATAGGTGTTTGGAGTGTGTCTGAAACAAATTTCACATAGCAAATGATCGAAACTGGAGGAAGCGATATGAAACTGACAATCAGCGGGATAAAAGACTGCGAACCATGGGAGAAAGCGGGGATTGTGCTTCCAGGGTACGATGTGGAGGCGGTCTCTGAAAAAGCCAGAAAGGCCCCCCAGTGGGCGCATTTCGGGATCGGCAATATTTTCCGTATTTTCCTTGGCGGCATTGCGGACGGTCTGCTGGAAACAGGGGTCATGGACCGGGGGATCACCTGCGTGGAGACCTTCGACTATGACGTGGTGGATAAAATCTATCAGCCTTATGATAATCTGGGACTGAGCGTGATTCTGCACGGAGACGGACGCAGAGAATACAAGGTGCTGGGTTCGCTGGCCGAGGCGGTGAAGGCCCGCTCCTCCGACCTGGCGCAATGGGCGCGGCTGAAGGAAATCTTTGCCAGTCCTTCCCTGCAGCTGGTCTCCTTTACCATTACAGAGAAAGGGTATGCGCTGAAAAAAGCGGATGGAACATGGCTTCCTTATGCGGAAGCCGACATTCACAATGGTCCTGACCGGGCAGTGGGAGCCATGGCGGTGCTGACGGCCATGCTTTACGAGAGGTATCAGGCGGGCAGATATCCGCTGGCTCTGGTATCTATGGATAACTGTTCCCAGAATGGCGCGAAGCTTCAGGAGTCCGTTCTGACCATGACGGAGGAATGGAGAAAGGCGGGATTTGTGGACGCAGGATTTGCCGCTTATGTGAGCGATGAAAAAACCGTTGCTTTCCCGTGGACGATGATCGACAAGATCACGCCGCGCCCCAGCGAAAAGATTGCCGATGACCTTGAAACCCTTGGAGTGGAGGATATGCAGCCGGTGATCACGGAAAAGAAGACTTATATTGCCCCGTTTATCAATGGGGAAAAACCCCAGTATCTGGTGATCGAGGACAGTTTTCCCAACGGCCGCCCTGCGCTGGAGAAGGGGTTTGGGGTATTTATGGCTGACAGAGAAACTGTCAATCGGTCGGAGCGCATGAAGGTGACGGCGTGTCTGAATCCGGTGCATTCCGCCACAGGCCCTCTGGGAGTGACGTTGGG
>JAGHIA010000146.1 GCA_017887445.1 Fusicatenibacter sp. | reverse complement strand
GTGTTATCGCCTTTCCCAGAAATAAAGCGTACGCGAAAAAGAACTATTTGTTCATTGACTAAACAATATGCCTTATCATAACACACTTTTTGCGTCAGGGGAAGTGGTAATTCTATTTGTTTCTTGAGGAACGATCCTTTAACTGATACAATGTCAGTGAACAGAAAAGACTTGAAAGGCAAAAAGCAATGAGATATGAAGGAATCAGAAAAGCAGTTTTCCTGGCGCGTCCCAACCGTTTTCTGGCGCGGGTGGAACTGGACGGAAAGGAAGAACTGTGTCATGTAAAAAATACCGGCCGGCTTGGCGAGCTGCTGCTGGCGGGGACGGCAGTCTGGGTGCAGGAGCACGACAATCCCAATCGGAAAACCAGATTTTCGCTGATCGCGGTGGAAAAGGAAGGCGTCTGCTACAACATCGACTCCCAGGCGCCGAATATTCTCGCACGGGAATGGCTGGAGAGCGGTCATGCGTTTCCTGGAAGCGAGATCACCCAGGTCCGTCCGGAGCAGCGTTACGGAACTTCCCGCTTTGACCTTGCGTTCTGCAGGGATGGAAAAAAAGCGCTGATGGAGGTAAAGGGCGTAACGCTTGATCACCATGGAACCGGAATGTTTCCAGACGCGCCTACGGCGCGGGGAGAAAAACATGTGCACGAACTGGCTGCGTGCCTGAAGGATGGGTACGAGGCTTATATCCTGTTCGTTGTAAAATTCGACACGGCCAGGCGGTTTATCCCGAATATTCCCCGGCAGCCGGAATTTGCCGCCGCTTTGCGGGAGGCCAGGCGCGCAGGGGTGCAGGTACTGGCCGCCCGCTGCCAGGTGTTGCCCGGACAGGTCGGGATCGTGGAGCGGATTCCTGTTGTGCTGCCGGAACCGACCAAGGAAAGTTTCCAACAGGCGCTGCTGTCGTTTGAAGAGGAATGAAATCTCAAATATTTTTCAGTGCAGGATGGTGCGGTGGTGTAACAGTTCAGCCTTGCTGAGCTATTACACGCTTCGCGATGCACAGAAAACTGCATTTCATGCAGTTTCGCGCTGCAGGCCTCGGAATTTCCGTGCATTCTGCGCGAAAATATCTCGCGGGACAATGACAGGTTGAACTGTTGCGCGGCGGTCACATATGCCGCAGTTTATAAAATCTGCCCCGGGATCGGCCGGTACGGTTCGCTGTGCCGTCTGATCCCGGGGCAGATTTTTTGCAAATTAAAAAAGTAGTATTTTGTTGCAAATGCAACAGAATATTTTTGCCGCATATCGTATGATAAACCTGCGGCAGACAATAAGAGTGTCCGCTCGTAAGCGTTCATTCAGGTCTGTGTATTTGCTGCACAGGCCGTATGAAAACGTATAACATGTGGGCGCCCGGCCTATCGCGAAGCGATTTTCAACGGCCGCCCAAGTGTGTTTGAATTGTCACAAGGAATGTTCGGACACGATTCAACGATCAGGAAAGGAGAGAGAAGAATGCTTCGAAAGATTATCCAGATTGATACAGAAAAATGCAACGGCTGCGGTCTGTGTGCCCGCGCCTGTCACGAAGGAGCCATTGGAATGGAGGACGGAAAAGCAAAGCTTCTGCGGGACGATTACTGCGACGGACTGGGCGACTGCCTGCTGGCCTGTCCGGTGGACGCGATTTCCTTTACAGTCCGGGAAGCGGCGGCCTACGACGAAGCCGCGGTCCTGGAGAGGAAAAGAAAGCGCCGTCAGTGGCCGGTACAGTTACGCCTGGCACCGCTGGAAGCACCGTGTTTTCAAAATGTTCCGTTGTTGATCGCCGCTGACTGCACGGCCTATGCTTACGCGGATTTTCACAGAGATTTTATGGGCGGGAAAGCAACGCTTGTCGGCTGTCCCAAGCTGGACTCTGTAGATTATGCAGAAAAGCTTACGGAAATCATTAAAAGAAACGAAATCACGGAAATTCTCGTTGCGCGAATGGAAGTGCCGTGCTGCGGCGGTATCGAGCGGGCGGTAAAGCAGGCGGTTAAGAACAGTGGAAAAACCCTGCCGTGTAAGGTTGCGACAATCTCTGTGGATGGGGACCTTATACGCTGATTTTAAATCCTGCACTTTAAAATGGTAACAATTCAGCCGGTGGAATCGTTACGGCCTCCGGCTCTTGAAAACTGTTTGGCGATGGGCCATATGTCCACATGCACGACGTTTTTCCAACGGTCTGCGCATCTGTGCAAATGTACGGACCTGGCGGAATTGTTACTCAGAATACGCTTTTTAACAAATATGGAAGGAGAAAGAAATGGGAAAAAATATGTTTTGCTTTCAATGTGAACAGACGGCCGGCTGCAGCGGCTGCACCGGAAAGGCCGGTGTGTGCGGAAAGACCGCCGAAACCGCGAACCTGCAGGATGAACTGACAGGCGCGCTGATGGGCCTTGCCTGCGCCTGCACCACAAACCCAAAGACAGAAAACACCGATCGCCTGATCCTGGAAGGTCTGTTTACGACCGTTACCAATGTCAACTTTGACGACGCGTCCATCCGCCGGATGCTCCAGCGTGTCCGGGACGAAAAAGCGCAGGTGGCGCCAGGCTGCGCAGCCTGTATGTCCCGCTGCGGAAGCACCGACGACTACGATATGAAACGCATCTGGGAGGCAGAGGAGGATATCCGTTCTCTGAAGTCCCTGATTCTTTTCGGCATCCGGGGAATGGCGGCCTACGCCTATCATGCAATGGTACTCGGGTATACCAGCGATGAGGTGAATGACTTTTTCTACCGTGCGCTGTTCGTCCTCGCCCAGGACTGGGAGATCAGCCAGCTGCTTCCGGTGGCGCTGGAGACAGGAAAAGTAAACCTGGCCTGCATGGAACTTCTGGACAAGGCCAACACAGAAACCTATGGAACCCCGTCGCCGGTCACTGTGCCGATGAAAGTAGAGAAAGGCCCGTTCATCGTCATTACCGGTCACGACCTGAGAGACCTGAAGCTTTTGCTGGAGCAGACCGAAGGGAAAGGCATCAACATTTACACCCACGGCGAAATGCTTCCGGCCCACGCTTACCCGGAGCTGAAAAAATACAGTCATCTGAAAGGCAACTTCGGAACCGCATGGCAGAACCAGCAGAAAGAATTCGCAGGACTTCCCGCGCCGATCCTCTATACCACCAACTGCCTGATGCCGGTAAAAGAAAGCTACAGCGACCGCGTTTTCACTACAGAAACCGTGGCCTATCCAGGCATGATCCATATCGGCGAAGACAAAGATTTCACACCAGTGATCCAGAAAGCCCTGCAGCTTGGCGGCTATAACGAAGAACGCGGATTTACAGGCATCAACGGCGGCAGCCAGCTGACCACCGGCTTTGGCCATGACGCCGTGCTGGCGGCGGCAGATAAAGTCATCGAGGCGGTGAAGACCGGAGCCATCCGCCACTTCTTCCTGGTAGGAGGCTGCGACGGCGCCCGTGCCGGAAGAAACTACTACACCGAATTTGTCAGAAAAACACCGGCGGACACCATCGTTCTCACTCTGGCCTGCGGCAAATACCGCTTCAACGACCTGGATCTTGGCACGGTCAACGGCCTGCCGCGGCTCATGGACATCGGCCAGTGCAACGACGCCTACAGCGCCATCCGGATCGCCGCCGCGCTTGCAGACGCCTTCCACTGCAGCGTCAACGAACTGCCCCTGTCCATGGTACTGTCCTGGTACGAGCAGAAAGCCGTCTGCATCCTGCTGACCCTTTTGCACCTGGGCATCAAAAACATCCGCCTCGGCCCGACCCTCCCGGCGTTCCTCTCCCCCAACGTCCTGACCCTCCTGGCCGAAACCTACAACATCGCCCCGGTCACCACCCCGGAAGAAGACCTGAAAACCCTTCTGCAGACCAGATAACTTTACCCCCAGACATTATCATCTTTTTTAGAAACCACTCGTTAGAGCGTGTCTGAAAATTGCTTTCTGCAAGATTAAACCAACAGCGGGGCAGCCACACCCTCCCGCCTTCACCCCTCCGCCCATGCACCCCAGAACGCGCAGCCACGAACGCGCAGCGGGGCCGGCGCCATGGGGTGTGCGGGGGTATCTGAAAAGCTGCGAGAAAATCTTAACGCGCCAGCGTCCCGCCGGACGGGGCAGGCGCAGGACTGCAAGTCCGGAGCCTGAGGCGCACTAGAGTGTGTTTGAAAATTCATTCCTGCAATCTGCACG
>JAGHIA010000145.1 GCA_017887445.1 Fusicatenibacter sp. | reverse complement strand
GCAAAGCGTCATAGGATAGAACAGATAGTCTTAAATGGATTGACAGTATATAGTTTTGAAGATATAATTACACAAGAAAAAGAACTGAGGTACATAAGATAAATGTGCCATGGTTCTTTTGTTATATCATAATCCTCCTTAGCTCAGTCGGTAGAGCATTCGGCTGTTAACCGAAGTGTCGTTGGTTCAAGTCCAACAGGGGGAGCTTTAGGGAAGAGGGTATCGCTTTATCATCTAACTTGATAATGGAGCGGTACTCTTGTTTTGTTGAGTATAAAAAACAGAAGAAAATCCTCTTAGTTTTGTGGATTACTTCTGTTTTTTTGCTTTTTAGAACTCCGAATAGTATTCCTTTTTCATATTATTGTTTTTAATTTTCAAGACGACCGTATACATCTTTGAAAGCAATTTGATAAGAGAAAGGAGATACTGCTTTGATAGAGATAATTATTTTATTTTTGATGGACTGTTTGGCAGGGGTGATTAGCCACATGATCTGCAAATGGCTGGACAAGCCTCGGGATAACAAACAGATTAAAAAAGATTAAGCTATCTTTCGTGGATAGACTAGATCCGCCTTGCGCCTTCTGTCAGAATATAGTAAAATAAAGCCGAATTACAGCTGACGTTTTGCCAGACACTATAGAAGGAAACTATATCACGAGGAGGTAATGATAATGAAAGAAATCAAGTATGTCGTTTCCAACCCAAACGGCGTTCACGCCCGGCCCTGCGCCCTGCTGGCCCAGTGCTGCACGAATTTCCGGAGCCAGATTACGGTGAGCGTAGAGGAAGAGACGGCCTCTGCTCAGAATGTTCTGGAGCTGATGGCTCTGCACGCCAAAAAGGGCGACACCCTGGAAATCCGTATCGAGGGTACGGATGAAGAGCAGGCATACGAAGCGGTTCTGCAGGTGTTGGAGCACAGCTTCAACGAGAAGAGAACGGCTGAGATTTTGAAAATTGCCTTCTTTGGAACAAAGGATTACGACCGGATCTTTTTCAGCGAGCTTTCGAGGGATAAGGGCGAGGGAACCTACAACTGCGAGATCAAGTATTTCAGCTCCAATCTGGGACCGGAGACGGCGGGAATGGCAAAGGGCTACGACGCGGTCTGCGTCTTTGTAAACGACAACGTATCCCGTCCGGTGATTGAGCAGCTGCATGACAATGGCGTCCGCCTGATTCTGCTGCGCTGCGCCGGTTTCAACAATGTGGATCTGGAGGCGGCGAGGGAGTACGGACTTACGGTGCTGCGTGTGCCGGCTTACTCCCCCTACGCGGTGGCGGAGCACGCCATGGCGATTCTGCAGGAGGCGAACCGGCGCCTTCACAAGGCTTACAATAAGGTCCGCGACAATAATTTTGCTCTCAGCGGCCTGCTGGGCATGGATCTGCACAATAAGGTCGCGGGAATCGTGGGAACCGGAAAGATTGGCATCTGCATGGCGCGGATCTGCAAGGGCTACGGCATGACTGTGCTGGGCTGGGACGCTTATCCGAACAAGGCGCTGGAGGAAGAAGGACTTCTGACCTATGTGGAGAAGGAGGAGCTGTTCCGCAGAGCGGATCTGATTTCCCTGCACGCTCCGCTGTTCCCGACTACCCACCATATTGTCAACGCGGAAACCATTGCCATGATGAAAAATACCGTCATGCTGGTCAATACGGCCCGGGGCGGCCTGGTGGATACGGAGGCCCTGATTGCCGCGCTCAAGCAGGGCAAGTTCCATGCAGTGGCCCTGGATGTCTACGAGGGCGAGGATGATAACGTCTACACGGACCGCAGTGATCAGGCGATCGCCGAGGATATCACGGCGCGGCTTCTGATGTTCCCGCAGGTGGTAATGACCAGCCATCAGGCGTTCTTTACCAGGGAGGCCATGCAGGCCATCGCAGTGGTGACCATGGAGAACGCGCGCAACTTTAACGAAGGAAACGATTATGGAGACGCGGAGGTCAGAGCCTGAGCAGGATCTGAGCAGAGTGTGAGCAGGGCCTGAGCAGAGCCCGGCCCGGAAACGCGGGGGAAAATGCTTATGAAAATCGTAGTGCTGGACGGCGCTGTGGAGAATCCCGGCGACCTGAGCTGGGAAGAGCTGGGGAAGCTTGGGGAGCTTACGGTATATGAGAGAACGTCCATGACAGATGAGGCAGAGATCGCGCGGCGGATCGGCGGAGCTTCTGTCGTAATTACGAATAAGACGCCGATTACCCGGGGCGTGCTGGAGCGCTGCCCCTCGGTGAGATATATCAGCGTTTTGGCTACGGGTTACAATGTCATAGACTGCGCGGCAGCCAGAGAGAAGGGAATCCCGGTGTCCAATGTCCCGGCTTATGGCACGTACGTGGTGGGACAGTTTGCCATTGCGCTGCTTCTGGAAATCTGCCACCACATCGGCGCCCATTCGGAGGCGGTACGCCAGGGACGCTGGGAACACAGCACGGACTGGTGCTTCTGGGATTATCCGCTGATGGAGCTGGCGGGAAAAACCATGGGAATTATTGGATTTGGAAGAATCGGGCAGAAGACTGGCACGATCGCGAAGGCCCTCGGCATGGAGGTGCTGGCGTACAGCCCCCATGAGAGCGAAAGCGGAAGGGCAATCGCGCAGTACACAGATCTGGACACGCTTCTGGCCAAGTCCGACGTGATCTCCCTGCACTGCCCGCTGTTTCCGGAGACCCGGGAGATCATCAACCGGGAAACCATCGCGAAGATGAAGGACGGGGTCATCATCCTGAACAACAGCCGCGGGCCGCTGATCGCGGAGCAGGATCTGGCAGACGCGCTGAACAGTGGCAAGGTGTACGCGGCAGGCCTGGACGTGGTGGGCGAGGAGCCTATCCGGGGGGACAACCCGCTCCTCCGGGCAAAAAACTGTATCGTCACGCCGCATATCTCCTGGGCTTCCCGGGAGAGCCGCCAGAGAATCCTGGACTGTACCGTAAAGAATGTGAAAGCGTTCCAGGCGGGTGCGCCCATCCATGTGGTAAATTGAAAAAAGTGCTTGCAAAATGCGCAGAAGTGTGGTAATATAATCGAGCGCGGCAGGAAAGCTGCCGCGCCGAAGCCCAAAGGGGCAGAATATTTGGCTCCTTGGTCAAGCGGTTAAGACATCGCCCTTTCACGGCGGTAACACGGGTTCGATTCCCGTAGGAGTCATTTTTATCTTGACGTATATTTGCGTCTCTGATAAAATATAATAAG
>JAGHIA010000144.1 GCA_017887445.1 Fusicatenibacter sp. | reverse complement strand
TGGGGACGATCGGTAGTCGTATTCATGGTTCGGTTCTCCTTGACTTCTTTCTTCCTATCTCTTATAATCTATAATCAAAACAAAATCAAACTGTTATTTTGTGTAAGGATTACAATATTATATTGTACTGCCGGCTGAACTGTTACGAATAGTTACAACTTTACATTTTTTAAGGAGAGTATCATGAATTTACAGACCATGGAGTACTTTCTGGCGATCGCGGATGAAAAAAGCATTTCAAAAGCGGCCGCGCGCCTGCATGTCACCCAGCAGACGCTGAGCGCCCATCTGGCGGCGGTGGAGGACGAGCTTGGGGCCAGGCTGTTTGAGCGCAGTGTGCCGCTGAAAATTACATACGCGGGAGAGGAATTTCTGAAATATGCCGCCGCGATCCAGGAGCAGGTGGTAAATCTCCGGCATGTGTTCGACGCCATCAACGGAGAGGAAAAGGGACTGCTGAAGATCGGGATCACCAGCAACCGCGGGCGGATCGTTCTGCTGCCGGTGATCCTGGCTTTTCAAAAAGAGCATCCGGGCATTGAATTGAAAATTGTGGAGGAAACCAACGAGACGCTGGTGGAGCAGCTGGAAAAGGGGCAGATCGACGTGGCTATTTCCGACTTTGCCTCAGGCGGTCCGGGCCTTTGCGCCGTACCGCTGTACCGGGAGCGGGTTGTATTTTTTGTTCAGAAAGCCCTGTTCCGCCTGCAGTATGGAGAAAAATGGCAGGAGGCGCTTTCGAAGATCCAGCAGCGGGGGCAATGGAAGCTGCTGGAGGCGTGCCCCATGCTTCTGGGCCACGAACAGGACATTGCCGGAAAGTATGCGAGAAGGCTGATCAAAGCGTCTGGGATCCAGCCGGTGATCCGGGCGGAGTCCAGAAATATGGGATTGCTGATGCAGCTTTGCGTGGAAGGACTTGGCGGATGCTTTTGCCCGGACATCATCGCCCGCAGCGTCCTGACCGGGGAGCAGCAAAAAGAGCTTCTGGCCATTGACCTGGGCGGGGAGGCGGAGTATGAAATCTGTATCGGCTGGCGCAGAGGGTGGCATGTAGTTGATGCTTTTGTGAAAACAGCCAGAGAAAACGCTGCGGGTTTTGACAGTGAAAATAATGTATATTATAATAAGGAAAAATCCGGTATAACCGTATGAGAAGAGGAGAAAACGAAGGATGAAAAGCAGTACAAAGGAGGCGGCGAAAGGATTGCGGCTGTTTCCGCTGCGGAGAATCGTCATGGGACTGGCCGTCGGTCTTGTGGCGGGCAGCGTGGTGGCGGCCTACCGGTGGATGCTGGAACGGGCGGCGGCATGGATGGCAGCCGCGCTGCAGGCCACTTCCGGCTCGTGGCTGGGGATGGCAGGGTGGTTTGCGGTATTATTCTTGCTTGCCCTGGTTGTCGGGCGGCTGGTCCGGTGGGAGCCGATGATCTCCGGCAGCGGCATCCCCCAGTTGGAGGGGGAGATGGCCGGGAAGCTGGATCAGACCTGGTGGAAGGTTCTTCCGGCCAAGTTCTGCGGCGGTTTTCTGTGTTTGCTGGGCGGACTGTCTCTGGGCAGAGAGGGCCCGTCCATCCAGCTCGGGGCCATGGCGGGAAAAGCCCTGTCCCGGCTGACCTCTGTGGGAAAGTCAGAGGAAAAATATCTGCTGACCTGCGGGGCAAGCGCCGGGTTGGCGGCGGCGTTCCACGCACCTCTGGCGGGCGTGCTGTTCTCCCTGGAAGAAATCCACAAAAACTTTTCTGTGTCTGTGCTGATCTCCGTCATGACGGCCTCCGTGTCGGCGGACTGTCTGGCGTCCCTGTTCTTCGGCAGGGACCCGGTGTTCCAGTTTGAAATCTATGGGGACCTTCCCATGGAATATTTCTGGATGGTGCTGGCGCTTGGCGTGGTGTTGGGCCTTTTCGGTGTATTCTATAACTGGTTTACGCTGAAATCCCAGGAGCTGTATCAGCGGGCGAAATTTTTAAATTCTACGACGCGGCTGTTCCTGCCGTTTCTGTCCGCCGGCATTCTTGCCTACACGGTTCCGGCTCTGCTGGGAAGCGGCGGCGGACTGATTGCGTCGGTCACATCCGGACAGCTGACCATTGGCGCGGCGCTATTGCTTCTGGCGGGAAAGTTTCTGTTTTCTGCGGTCAGCTTTGGCTCCGGCGCTCCGGGAGGAATCTTTTTTCCGCTGCTGGTGCTTGGGGGACTGACCGGAGGGATTTTCGGAATGTGCTGTTCTTCCCTGTTCGGCCTTCCCGACGCGTATATCAATAACTTTGTACTGCTGGCCATGGCCGGGTACTTTACGGCAATCGTCCGCGCGCCGCTGACGGGAATCATCCTGATCTTTGAGATGACCGGATCCCTCAGCCAGCTGGCCACATTGACCCTTGTGGCGGGAGCGGCTTTCGTGACGGCGGAGCTTCTCCGGTCCGAACCGATTTATGAAAGCCTGCTTGGCCGCATGCTGCAGCGCCAGGGACAGGCGGCGCCGGAAAAAGGCGGCGAAAAGGTCCTGCGGGAATTTGTCGTGATGCACCGCAGCAGTGTGGAAAATCGTACCGTTGGCCAGATCCAGTGGCCGGAACACGCCCTCATCGTCGCCGTACGGCGGGGCAGCGAAGAGATCCTGCCCAAAGGCTCCACGCGGCTGAAAGCCAGCGACACGCTGCTGGTGATGGTGGACGCGGAAAAAGAAGGACAGGCGGACGACTGCATCCGCGCGCTCTGCGGCGAAGATTTCGAAACATCAAGATAAGGCGTCAAGATAGTACAAAAAGATAGCAAGATTGTACAGGAAATTTTACAAAAAAGCTCTTGAATCCTGCCTGCGTCTGTTATACAATACATACCATTGGCTTAAAGGACAGAACAGTAACAGTTCAGCCTGTCAAATAGTTCAGCAAGGCTGAACTGTTACACAGAACACGGTTAGAGCGTGTTAAACACGCTCCGGAAGAAGAAAGTATGCAGAAGAAAGCAAGGGTTAGAGTTATGGAAAAGACAAAAAGCAAAGCAGTAAAAGACTTGACCAGCGGATCGCCGGTCCGCCTGATCCTGGGATTTGCGGTTCCGCTGTTGTTCGGAATGCTGTTCCAGCAGTTTTATAATATGGTGGATACGATCATTGTGGGTCGTTTTCTTGGTTCCGGCGCGCTGGCGGCGGTGGGGTCCACCGGGTCGGTCAACTTTATGATCATCGGTTTCTGTATGGGCGTGTGCAACGGGTTCGCGATCCCTGTCTCTCAGATGTTCGGGGCGAGAGACTACCGGGCGCTGCGCAAATATGTGACAAACAGTGTCTGGCTGTCGGCAGCTTTCGCGGCGGTGATGACGGCGGCGACCTGTATTCTGTGCCGGCAGATCCTGGTGTGGATGGACACTCCGGCGGATATCATCGACGGCGCCTACAGCTACATTGTGATCATTTTCGCCGGCATTCCGGTGGTGTACCTGTACAATCTGCTCTCGGCGATCATCCGCAGTCTGGGTGACAGCAGATCTCCGCTGATCTTCCTGGGGATTTCCTCCGTGCTGAACATCGCGCTGGACCTGCTGCTTGTGGCGCCCCTTGGCGTGGCGGGAACGGCGGTGGCGACGGTGGCAGCCCAGGGCGTTTCCGGGGTACTCTGTCTGTTCTATATGAAAAGTAAATTTGATATCCTGCATTTTGAAAAGGACGACTGGAAATTTGAAAAGCGCTTCGCCCTGCGCCTCTGCGGTATGGGGATTCCCATGGGACTTCAGTATTCCATCACCGCCATCGGCAGCGTAGTGCTGCAGACCTCCGTCAATTCCCTGGGATCTCTGGCAGTGGCTTCGGTAACATCCGCGTCTAAGATCTCACAGTTTTTCTGCTGCATGTTCGACGCCCTCGGCTCCACCATGGCCACCTTCGCCGGACAGAACGTAGGCGCCAGAAGACTGGACCGGGTGGACAGCGGTATCCGGGCAAGCGCGGTCATCGGCTCCGTGTATTCGGTGCTGGCTTTTCTGGCACTGTTCTTCTTCGGAAACTATATTGTCCTGATGTTTGTGGACGTCTCCGAGGCAGAGATTATTCAGAACGCCAGACAGATGCTCCTGGTAAACGCTTCCTTTTATATTCCTCTGGTGTTTGTCAACGTGGTCCGTTTTACCATTCAGGGAATGGGGTATTCCAAGCTGGCGATCCTGGCGGGCGTGTGCGAGATGGCGGCCCGCTCCGTGGTGGGATTCTTCTTTGTGCCCATGCTGGGGTATCAGGCGGTGTGCTTTGCCAACCCGGTGGCATGGATCATGGCGGACCTGTTCCTGATCCCGGCGTACATCAAGCTGTCAAAAATGATGAAGCGGAGATTCGGAACGCAGCCGGAGAAAAAAGCAAAGGCATACACTCCGGTGCTCGTGAAAAAAAGCATCAAAAAAGCATAAGAAAATTTAAAAAATACTGACGGCAATCTGAACAATTCTTACTATTGCTGTAGAAGGGTGTACAGTTCCGGCTGACTTCTATATAATGAAGTCAGCCGGAATTTTTTTCGTGGGGAGGATCGTACAAAAGATGAAAATAGAGAACATCAAAGACTGCGCTGCCGTTCTGGAGGAAAAGGGGCTGCTGCGAAATACGGCGGCAGATCAATGCGCGGAAGCAGCTGTTTGTCATATTTCCTGCTTTTCCAGGGAAGTGCGGCCGGGAACACTGTTTCTGTGCAAGGGAGCGGCTTTTCATGAAAAATATCTGCAGGAGGCGGTTTTGCGGGGAGCCGCCGGGTACGTGAGCGAGCGGGAATATGCGGCGGGGCGGGACATTCCGTGTCTGCTGGTGAAAGATATCCGTAAGGCCATGGCCATGCTGGCGGAAGCCTTCTACGGCTGGCCGGCGAAGGACCTGCGGATCGTGGGCGTCACCGGGACCAAGGGAAAAACCACAACAGTATATTATCTTAAGTCTGTTTTGGACACATGGCTGGCCGCCAAGGGTGAAAAGCCGTCGGGGCTGCTCAGCTCCATCGAAACCTGGGACGGCGTGGACCGGGCGCCGGCCAGACTGACCACGCCGGAGCCGCTGGACCTGCAGCGTTTTCTTCGAACGGCGGTGGACGCAGGCGTTACCTGCGTGACCATGGAAGTGTCTTCCCAGGCGCTGAAGCTTGGGAGGATCGGAGATATGAAGATGGAGACAGGCGTTTTTCTGAATATTTCCCGGGACCATATCAGTCCGTCGGAACATCAGGATTTTGGCGAATATTTTCAGACCAAACTGAAGCTGTTTTTCCACTGCAGAAACGTCTGCGTCAATCTGGATGGGGAGCACGCGTCACAGGTTCTGGAGGCGGCTTCCTGCGCGGAGCGGGTGATCACTTTCGGGACAGGCAGAGAGGCCATGGTGCGGGCGGAAAAAATCCGCATGGAGAAAGGCAGCCTCTGCTTCTGGCTTCATATGCCTGGCTACGAGGGAGAGATCCGCGTTCCCATGCACGGGATTTTCAACGTGGAAAACGCGCTTGCCGCCGCGGCTGTCAGCGTGGCCATGGGGATTCCCGGGGAATGTGTCGCCAAAGGTCTGGCGGCGGTGAAGGTCAGCGGACGGATGGAGGAGTACGAAAGCCGGGACAAGAAGCTGACGGTCATTGTGGATTACGCGCACAACAGGCTGAGCTTCGAAAAGCTGTTCCAGGCGGTGCGGCTGGAGTATCCGGGCCGGCCGCTGTCGGTGGTATTCGGCTGTCCGGGAGGGAAAGCCTACAACCGGCGGCGGGACCTGGCCCAGGTGGCGGAGCAGTACGCGGACAGGATTTATCTGGCGCCGGACGATCCGGGGCCGGAGGACCCTCAGGCCATCGCCCGGGAGATCATGAGTCATCTGGGGAGAAAACGCAGGGCCTGTACATCGTTTGACGACCGCGGCGAGGCGGTGCGGGCGGCGGTGGAGGAAGCAGTTCCTTACGAGGTGGTGCTTGTTCTGGGGAAAGGCTGTGAGGCGACGCAGCGGTACGCCGACGGCCTGCGTCCCTGTATGCCGGACGGGGAGATCGTCCGCCTGGCGCTGGAAGAATACGACAGGACCCATGGCGTCAGTGCGTCTTAGAGCGTGTTTGAAAACTTCCGCCATTGGAAAGCCGTAACTATGTTTTCCTACGGTCTGTGCGGTAAATGCACAGACCTGGCCGGATCGTTATAGAAAGCATGCTGTCAGTTAGTATTGAATAACGTGTTAGTTAAATATCTATCAAATGCGACAAAATACACAAAAAGAGAAAACATAAAGGTGATAATCGGGACAGAAAAACGAACACGAAAAAAGGAACGAGAAATATGATTGTGAATATTGCAGAAAATCAGCAGGGAGCGCAAGGAATTTGCGCTCCCTGCTTGTTAAGTAAATAACAAAATGTTATAATAAAACCTATTGAAACCGCTGCGCCGTACTGTGTCTGAAAATCGAAAAAAAACAGACACGCAGAGCCGCAGCCTATCCAGTAAAGAATTGTCAAGGAGGATTGTTATGCGTTCAACAGAAGGTGGCAACAAAATCGTCGTAATCGGAGCAGGTAATGTAGGTGAGACTATCTGCTACACACTGATGCTGAAAACACAGGTAAGCGAGATTGTCCTGATCGACTTAAATGAGGACCGCGCCAAGGGCGTGGCTCTGGATATTTCCCATGGAACCGCGTACTACAGCCAGGTAAAGATCCGCAAAGGCGGATACTCCGAGTGTGCGGACGCAGATATCATCATCGTAACCGCGGGTGTACCTCGTAAGGAAGGTCAGACCCGTCTGGATCTTGCGAAGACCAACACAGGCGTTGCCCGTTCCATCGCCAGAAGCATTATGGAATACGCGAAGAACCCGATCATCATCGTCGTATCCAACCCGGTAGACGTCAACACCTACCTGATCCAGAAAGAGACCGGACTGCCAAGAGGACGCGTCATCGGAACCGGAACCTCTCTGGACACCGCCCGTTTCCGCTATCTGCTGGCAAGACACTGCAAGGTGGACATCCGTGACATCCAGGGTTACATCCTCGGCGAGCACGGCGACAGCCAGGTTCCGGTATGGAGCACCGTAAATATCGCCGGCGAGGCAGTGGAGCACTTCCTGCCGACTGACGAAGAAGAGAGAGAAAACAAGAAAACAGAGATTGCTACTAAGGCGCGTACCGCAGGCGCGGACGTTATCTCTCTGAAAGGCGCGACCTTCGACGGAATCGCCATGTCTGTTCTTCGTATCGTAGAGTCTATTCTGAAGGATCAGAACACGGTACTGCCGGTTTCCCACGTTCTGGAGGAGAGCTTCGGCGCTATGGCAGGTTCCCCCATCAGCCTTCCCTGCGTGGTAAACTCCGAGGGTATCTCCAGAGTCCTGAAAGTTACCATGACCCAGGAGGAGTTGGACGCTGTAGAACATTCCGCAGAGGTGCTGAAAGACTTCATCGCACAGGTGGAAGCATAAAAATAGAAACCGTTTGAACGAAAGGAGCAACCCATGACTTACAGTTATTTTCCAGGGTGTACGCTGAAAAACAAGGCAAAGGACCTGGATTTCTACGCACGCGCGTGCGCCAAAGCGCTGGGGTTCCAGCTGGAGGAGATCCCCGAGTGGCAGTGCTGCGGCGCTGTCTATCCGCTGGCCTCCGATGAGATCGCTACCAAGCTTTCCAGCGTCCGCGCTCTGAAAGATGCCAAGGCGAAAGGACAGGACCTTGTGACCGTCTGTTCCGCCTGCCATCATGTGATCAAGCGCGTGAACGACGATATGGCCAACGTGGAGGAGATCCGCACAAAGGTCAACAATTATATGTCCGACGAGGAGCCTTACAATGGAGAGACAAAGGTTCTCCATTATCTGGAGGTTCTCCGCGACGTGGTAGGCTTCGATGCCATCAAGGAAAAGGTAGTCAATCCTCTGAAAGGGAGAAAGATTGGCGCCTACTATGGATGTATGCTGCTGCGTCCCAGCGTGACCATGCAGTTTGACGACCCGGAGAACCCGTCCATCATCGAAGACTTTATCCGTGCCATCGGCGCCGAGCCGGTGGTTTATCCCATGAGGAACGAGTGCTGCGGCGGTTATATCTCCCTGAAGGATAAACCAATGGCAGCCAATATGGTAGACCAGATCATGGATTCCGCGGCCTGGAAAGGTGCCCAGGAGCTGATCACCGCCTGTCCGCTGTGCATGTATAATCTGAGAAACAACGGAACAAAGGAAGGCCTGCCGGTTACATACTTCACCGAGCTTCTGGCAGAGGCCCTTGGGATCAAAGAGGAGGTGCAGGCATGAGCGCAGATGCAAAGCTGGCGCAGCAGATCCGTGAGATCAGCGGCGTCGATACGAGAAAATGTATGAAATGCGGAAGATGCTCCGCGTCCTGCCCCGCATACAACGAGATGGATATCCGTCCCCATCAGTTTGTGTCCTACGTCCAGAACGGCAACGTGGAGGCGCTGATGAATTCCAAATCGATCTGGAAATGTCTTTCCTGTTTTGCATGCGTGGAAAGATGTCCAAGAGACGTAAAGCCGGCCAAGGTTATAGAAGCGGTGCGGTTGAGCGTTATCCGCCAGCGCGGAGAGAATTTCCTGTCTCCGGACGAGATTCCTGCGCTTCTGGACGACGAGACGCCGCAGCAGCTGCTGGCAAGCGCATATCGCAAATACAGAAAGTAAGGAGAGAAAAAAAGTGCAAAGAATAGGTGTATTTGTCTGTCATTGCGGAACAAATATCGCGGGCACGGTAGATGTGAAGCGGGTTGTGGAAGCCGTGAAAAAAGAGCCGGGCGTCGTATACGCGGAAGATTATCAGTACATGTGTTCCGAAGCCGGACAGCAGAAGATCGCAGACGCGGTAAAGAACGAGCATCTGACCGGTATCGTTATCTGCTCCTGTTCCCCGCGTATGCACGAGGGAACCTTCCGCAAGGCGGCGGAAAAGGCAGGACTGAACCCGTACCTGGTGGAGATCGCAAACATCCGTGAGCAGTGCTCCTGGATCCACAAGGATATGGAGGAAGGCACAGAAAAAGCGGTGATCCTGGCGAGAGCGGCCATCGCGAAGGTGATGCTCAACGCTCCGCTGCAGCCTGGCGAGAGCCGCGTGGTAAAACGCGCTCTGGTCATCGGCGGCGGCATCGCGGGCATCCAGACGGCGCTGGATATCGCCGACGCAGGCTACGAGGTGGATATCGTGGAGAAAACCCCGAGCATCGGCGGAAGAATGTCCCAGCTGGATAAGACGTTCCCGACTCTGGACTGCTCCTCCTGTATCCTGACCCCGAAGATGGGAGAGGTCAACGCCCACGAGAAGATCAATATTTATACATACAGCGAGGTGGAGAAGGTTTCCGGCTTTGTGGGAGATTTCTCCGTGGACATCCGTAAAAAGGCCCGCTATGTGGACATGGACAAGTGTACCGGCTGCGGCCTGTGCCAGGAAAAATGTCCGTCCAGAAAAACGCCCAACGAGTTTAACCGCGGCCTGAACACCCGCCCCGCCATCTATACGCCGTTTGCCCAGGCCGTTCCCAACGTGCCGGTCATCGACACAGAGGCGTGTATCAAGTTCAAGACCGGAAAATGCGGTGTCTGCTCCAAGGTCTGCGCGGCCGGAGCCATCGATTATACCCAGAAAGATGAGATTATCACCAGAGAGTACGGCGCCATTGTCGTAGCCACCGGTTTTGACACCATCAACCTGGACAAGTTTGACGAATATTATTACAATCAGAGCAAGGATGTCATCACCGCTCTGGAACTGGAGCGTCTGATGAACGCCGCAGGTCCTACCGGCGGAAACGTGGTGCGCCTGTCCAACGGCGAGCATCCGAAGAACATCGTGTTCATTCAGTGTGTCGGCTCCCGTGACGTGACCTGCCGAGGAAAGAGCTACTGCTCCAAGATCTGCTGCATGTACACGGCAAAGCAGGCCATGCTTTTGAAGGACCACTATCCGGATGTGGATGTGCATGTGTTCTACATTGACGTGCGTACCCCGGGCAAGAACTTTGACGAGTTTTACCGCCGCGCGGTGGAAGAGTATGACGTGGACTACATCAAAGGCCAGGTGGGCAAGGTCTCCGAGGCGGAGAACGGACGTCTTCTGGTACAGGGTGTGGACCTGATCGACAACCGCCAGATCAAGATGGAGGCGGACCTGGTAGTTCTTGCCACCGCCATCGAGCCCAACAAGGACGTGCGCAAGATCGCTACCATGCTCACCGCCAGCATCGACAACAACAACTTCCTCACCGAGGCTCATCCGAAGCTGCGTCCGGTGGAATCTCCCACCGCTGGTATCTTCCTGTCCGGCGTGTGCCAGGGACCGAAGGATATCCCGGAGACGGTAGCCCAGGCGGGAGCCGCGGCCATCAAGGTTGTGGGACTGCTTGCCAAGGACAAGCTGGTGACCAATCCGTGTACCGCCCAGTCCAATCCGCTGTTCTGTAACGGATGCTCCGCCTGCGAGAAGGTATGCCCCTACGGCGCGATCTCCTATGAGGAGCAGCAGGTCATGGACGGAGGCGTTCGTGAGAACCGCCGCGTAGCTGTGGTAAACAGCGCCCTGTGCCAGGGATGCGGCGCTTGTACCGTAGCCTGCCCGTCCGGAGCCATGGACCTGAAAGGATTCTCCAACCGACAAATTCTCGCGGAGGTAGATGCTATATGTCGATAGAAGCAAAGAACGAAAACAAGGAATTCAAGCCATTGATCGTGGCTTTCTGCTGTAACTGGTGCTCCTACGCAGGCGCGGACCTGGCGGGTTCCAGCCGTCTGGCTTACCCGGCGGACGTAAAGATCATCCGCGTACCCTGTTCCTGCCGTGTCAACCCGCTGTTCATCCTTCGCGCGTTCCAGAAAGGCGCCGACGGCGTGATCCTTTGCGGCTGCCACCCGGGAGACTGCCATTACTCCACAGGAAATTATTATGCGAGACGCCGTATGACGCTGCTGTTCTCCATGCTGGACTACCTGGGCGTGGAAAACGGACGTACCCGCGTAGAGTGGGTGTCCGCGGCGGAGGGCGTGAAGTTCTCCCAGACCATGAATGAATTTGTGGAGAAGATCTACAGCCTCGGCGAAAATGTCAGATTGGAGGATTTACGATGCAAGAAGAACTGATCAGACGCGCGAAAGAACTGCTTGGCGACGGCACCGTAGTCCGCGTGATGGGCTGGAGAAAGGGCGATCTGTCCTTTAATCCGGAACCGGCGCTGTTCGAGACGGAGGAAAGCCTGGCTGAGTTTGTCTACGACGGATTCTGCGGAGCGAATCTGAGCAAATATATGATCAAGCTGAGCAAGCTGGAGGGAAAGACGCTGGTGTTTCTGAAACCCTGCGACACTTACAGCTTCAACCAGCTGGTGAAAGAGCACCGGGTAGACCGGGAAAAAGCTTACATCATCGGCGTCGGCTGCGACGGCAGTCTGGATGTGGACGCCATGAAGGAAAAAGGAGCGAAGGGTATCCAGGAGATCACCGAGGACGGTGATACCGTGACAGTACGCGCCATCTACGGGGACAAAACCTTTGACCGTGAGGACGTGATCCTGGAGCGCTGCCGCGCCTGCAAGGGCGGCGCCCATATGGTATACGACGAGCTGGCGTCCAACGCGGACGAGGAAAAGCCGGCAAGAGACGGACGGTTCTCCCTGGTGGAAAAGATCGAGGTCATGGATCCCAAGGAGCGCTTCGCCTTCTGGCAGAACGAGCTGTCCCGCTGCATCCGCTGCAACGCCTGCCGCAATGTCTGTCCGGCATGCAGCTGTATCAAGTGCGTGTTCGACAACGACCGTTACGATACCGCCCAGAAAGCCAACGCGGACACCTTTGAGGAGCAGATGTTCCATATCATCCGCGCCTTCCATGTGGCCGGACGGTGTACCGACTGCGGCGAGTGTTCCCGCGTATGCCCGGAACATATCCCGCTGCATCTGCTGAACCGGAAATTCATCAAAGATATCAATACCTTCTACGGCGACTACCAGGCCGGCGCGGATACGGACAGCCGTGCGCCGCTGACCAACTTCACTACCGAAGACGTGGAGCCTTCGATCGTTCAGGAAAGGGGTTAAGCGATGTATAAGATAAAAAAAGAACAGATCTCCGCACTGCTGGAAACCGTGGGAAAGGCCATGGACCTGTACCTGCCGGTGAACAATAATGGAAAGACAAATTTCGGCTTCTGGACTGAGGACGCCAAGGTGGACCTGGAGACGCTGAAAACCGTAAAATCCCCCAAGGATGCCTTCTTCCCCCAGAGCGAGGTGCTGTATTCCTGCTACAAGGACGCGAAGAAGATCGAGATTACTCCGCAGGAGCTGGTAAACCGGGACTTTGTGATCTTCGGTGTCCGTGCCTGCGACGTGCGCGGCTTCCAGGTTCTGGACCGGGTATTCCTGGCAGATCCTGTGGATACCTACTATGCTGCCCGCCGGGAACACGGGATTGTTGTTTCCCTGGCCTGCGGTGAGCCGGAAGAGTCCTGCTTCTGCAAGGTTTTCGACATTGACGCGGCGGCCCCCGAGGGAGACGTGGTCATGTGGGCGGTGGAAGACTGCTACTGCATGGAGGCGAAGACGGAAAAAGGAGAGAACTTCCTGGAGCTGGTGAAAGAACACCTGGAGCCGGCCAGCGACGAGGACAGCCAGAAGACAGCGGCGGAGCAGGAAAAAATCCGCCAGATCATTGAGAAGTTTCCTTACAGCCATCTGTCTTTGGAAGGCTGGGACGGAAACGCCACCAAGGAGAAGTTTGACGATCCCCGCTGGAAAGAGCTGTCGGACGCTTGTCTGGCCTGCGGAACCTGTACGTTCTCCTGCCCCACCTGCCAGTGTTACGATATCCGGGACTTTAACACCGGACACGGGGTGCAGAGATACCGCTGCTGGGATTCCTGCATGTACTCAGACTTCACGCTGATGGCCCACGGCAACAACCGTACGACCCAGATGCAGAGATTCCGCCAGCGTTTCATGCACAAGCTGGTTTACTATCCGGCCAACAATGACGGAATGTATTCCTGCGTGGGCTGCGGCCGCTGCGTGGAGAAATGTCCGCAGGGACTGAACATCGTCAAGGTGATCAAACGGATGGGAGGCTCAAAGTAATGTGTAATTGTGGAAGCGAAGAAAAGAAAAATGTGCTGCTGCCGCAGGTGGGCGTGATTACGGATATCCGTCAGGAGACACCGGACGTAAAAACCTTCCGGATCGTGAAGCCGGACGGCACGAAGCTGTTTGAACATATGCCGGGACAGTGCGGAATGCTCTGTGTGCCGGGCGTGGGCGAGGGAATGTTCTCCATTACCTCCTCCCCCACCAACAAGGAATATCAGGAATTTTCCATCAAGGAATGCGGTGTTCTGACCACCTACCTGCACAACATGGAGGTTGGCGACGAGATTCTGGTCCGCGGACCTTACGGAAACCATTTCCCTGTGGAGACCGTCCTCAAGGGACAGAACCTGCTGTTCATCGCCGGAGGTATCGGTCTTGCGCCGCTGCGCTCCGTGATCAACTATGTGCTGGACAACCGGGACAACTACGGAACCGTTGACATCGTGTACGGCTCCCGTTCCGCGGACGATCTGGTACAGCTGAAGGAGATCAAAGAAAAGTGGATGAACGCCAAAGATGTCAACGTGCATCTGACCATTGACCGTGAGCAGGAAGGCTGGGACGGCCATGTGGGCTTCGTTCCCAACTATGTGAAGGAACTGAACATGTCCACGGACAAGGTAGCGCTGATCTGCGGACCGCCGATCATGATCAAGTTTACGCTGCAGGGCCTGCAGGAAGTCGGCTTTGACAAGACGCAGGTATATACCACTCTGGAGCTGCGGATGAAATGCGGCGTCGGCAAGTGCGGCCGCTGCAACATCGGAAGCAAATATGTCTGCAAGGACGGTCCGGTGTTCCGCTGCGACGAGATTGACGAGCTGCCCAACGAATATTAATCCCGGTGGAAAATCGGTAACCGCTTTGCCTGTCAGCGGCCAAAAGAGACAGGCAAACGTTACAGCATATCATTTGGAGGATAGAGAAGTCCGGAAGCAAACGTCCAAATCTGCTTTTATTGGCGCAGCCAGTGCGCCGTGAAAGGAGTACGTCTGGAAGTAAACTTCCAAATCTGCCTCTGTTGGCGCAGCCAGTGCGCCATGAAAGGAGTAAAAATGCAGGAAATGGTAAATATTTTCATCTTCGGCAAGA
>JAGHIA010000143.1 GCA_017887445.1 Fusicatenibacter sp. | reverse complement strand
GCTTCAGCCTTGGCGCTGCGGGGCGCGGGCCGCGTATGATATGGAAGTGCAGTGCTTGCGACTGCAGACGGACAGGACAGGGCAAAATGTCCGCCAGGCACAGAACGGCCAAAAAACAGCCAACCCTTACCGCCCTCACCCTCCCGCCCTCCACACCCAGGCCCCGCCACGGCTGTCCCTTCCACTGCCGGCGCTGCTTCGGCCTTGGCGCTGCGGGGCGCGGGCCGCGTATGATATGGAAGTGCAGTGCTTGCGACTGCAGACGGACAGGACAGGGCAAAATGTCCGCCAGGCACAGAACGGCCAACCCCACCCGCCGCCAACCCCAATCCCCGTTCTGCGCCAGGCGAACACTTTGCCCTGTCCTGTCCGGATGCCGGAGTGAGCACGCACTCCATATCATACACGGCCCACGCCCCACAGCGCCAAGGCCGAAGCAGCCGCCGGCAGCGGAAGGGACAGCCGCGGCGGGGCCGTCCCTTTATACATTTTTAACAAAAAAAACAGAGCGGCGTCATCTTTTTCCATTTGTATTTCCTCAGTTTTTGTCGTATAATGTGATGGATTCCTACTTATCAAATGGCGTACGGAATCTAGTAAGGAGAATGATCATTTATGAACAAACACACATACAATCTCGGAATCGACATCGGTTCCACCACCGTAAAAATCGCCATCCTGGACGAAGAACAGAACCTTCTGTTCGCCGACTACGAGCGCCACTACGCCAACATCCAGGAAACCCTGGCCCACCTGCTGAAAAAAGCCTCGGACCAGCTTGGCGAGCAGACCCTGCACCCGGTCATCACCGGTTCCGGCGGCCTGACACTGGCAAAGCATCTGGAAATCCCCTTTGTCCAGGAAGTCATCGCCGTGTCCACCTCCCTGAAGGCCCTGGCGCCCCAGACGGACGTAGCCATCGAGCTGGGCGGCGAGGACGCGAAGATCATCTATTTTGAAGGCGGCAACGTAGAGCAGCGCATGAACGGTATCTGCGCCGGCGGCACCGGCTCCTTCATCGACCAGATGGCCTCCCTGCTCCAGTGCGACGCCACCGGCCTGAACGAGTACGCAAAGAGCTACCGGGCCGTCTACCCCATCGCCGCCCGCTGCGGCGTATTCGCCAAGACAGACATCCAGCCGCTGATCAACGACGGCGCCACAAAGGAAGACCTTGCGGCCTCCATTTTCCAGGCTGTAGTCAACCAGACCATCTCCGGCCTTGCCTGCGGAAAACCGATCCGCGGCCATGTGGCCTTTCTCGGCGGCCCCCTGCATTTCCTTTCCGAGCTGAAAGCCGCTTTTGTGCGCACGCTGAAGCTGGATGAGGAGCACACCATCGCTCCGGACAATTCTCATCTGTTCGCGGCTATGGGTTCCGCCATGAATGCGGATCCGAAGGTGGCCGTATCCCTGAACGCTCTGCAGAAACGTCTGGAAGAAAAGATCACCCTGGACTTCGAGGTTGCCCGCATGGAGCCTCTGTTTGCCTCCCAGGAGGATTATGACCGTTTCCTGGAGCGCCAGAGCGTCAACAACGTAGCCACCGCAGACCTGTCCACCTATGAAGGAAACTGCTACCTGGGCATCGACGCCGGCTCCACGACCACAAAAGCTGCGCTGGTGGGCGAGGATGGTTCCCTGCTGTACTCTTTCTACAGCAACAACAACGGAAACCCTTTGGCCACCTCTATCCGCGCCATTCAGGAGATTTATGAGCAGCTGCCGGACAGCGCCCATATTTCCTACTCCTGTTCCACCGGCTACGGGGAAGCGCTGATCAAAGCCGCCCTGCTGCTGGACGAAGGCGAGGTGGAAACCATCTCCCACTACTACGCGGCGGCCTTCTTCGACCCGGAGGTGGACTGTATCCTGGACATCGGCGGACAGGATATGAAATGTATCAAGATCAAAAACGGCACCGTGGACAGCGTTCAGCTGAACGAAGCCTGCTCCTCCGGCTGCGGCTCCTTCATCGAGAATTTTGCCCAGTCCCTGAACTACAGCGTGCAGGACTTCGCCCACGAAGCGCTGTTCGCCGAGCATCCCATTGACCTGGGTACGCGCTGTACGGTGTTCATGAACTCCAAGGTAAAGCAGGCGCAGAAGGAAGGCGCTTCCGTGGCGGATATCTCCGCCGGCCTGGCTTACTCTGTCATCAAAAACGCCCTGTACAAGGTCATCAAGGTTTCCGACGCCACAGAGCTCGGACGCCACATTGTAGTCCAGGGCGGTACCTTCTACAACGACGCAGTGCTGCGCAGCTTTGAGCGCATTGCCGACTGCGAGGCCATCCGCCCGGATATCGCCGGCATCATGGGCGCTTTCGGCGCGGCTCTGATTGCCCGGGAACGCTACAGCCCGGAAAAAGAGACGACCATGCTGCCCATCGAGAAGATCAACACGCTGAAGTACTCCACGACCATGGCAAACTGCAAAGGCTGCACCAATAACTGCCGTCTGACCATCAATAAATTCTCCGGCGGCCGTCAGTACATCAGCGGCAACCGCTGTGAGCGCGGAATCGGAAAAGAGAAAAACAAGGATCATATTCCGAACCTGTTTGAGTACAAATACAAGACCCTGTTTGGCTACACGCCGCTTCCGGAGGACGAGGCGGTGCGCGGAAAAGTGGGAATCCCGCGGGTGCTGAACATGTTTGAGAACTACCCGTTCTGGTTTACCTTTTTCACAAAGCTAAAATACCAGGTGGTGCTCTCTCCTACTTCCACGCGGAAAATCTACGAACTGGGCATCGAGTCTATCCCCAGCGAGTCGGAATGTTATCCGGCAAAGCTGGCCCATGGCCATGTGACCTGGCTGCTGAAGCAGGGCGTGCGGTTTATCTTCTACCCCTGCATCCCCTACGAGCGGAACGAGTTTCCCGACGCGGTCAACCACTACAACTGCCCGATCGTCACCTCCTACGCGGAGAACATCAAGAACAACATCGACGAGCTGGATGACCCGTCCATCGTGTTCCGCAACCCGTTCCTGGCTCTGACCAGTGAGGAGACGGTTTCCAACGGCCTTGTGAAAGAATTTTCCACGATCCCCGAGCAGGAAGTCCGCGCCGCCGTTCACGCCGCATGGCAGGAAATGGCCCGTGCCCGCAAAGATATCCAGAAAAAAGGCGAGGAAACCCTTCGCTACATGAAAGAAACAGGACGCCGGGGCATTGTTCTGGCCGGACGCCCCTACCATATCGACCCGGAGATCCACCACGGCATTCCGGATATGATCAACTCCTACGGCCTGTGCGTGCTGACGGAAGATTCCGTCTCCCATCTGGCGCCGCTGGAGCGGCCGCTGCGGGTCAATGACCAGTGGATGTACCACACCCGTCTGTACGCGGCAGCCAACTTTGTAAAAACCCAGGAAAACCTGGACCTGATTCAGCTGAATTCCTTCGGCTGCGGCCTTGACGCCGTCACCACCGACCAGGTGTATGAGATTCTGGCCAACAGCGGAAAGATCTATACCTGCCTGAAGATCGACGAGGTCAACAACCTGGGCGCCGCCCGGATCCGTGTCCGTTCTCTGCTGGCCGCGATCCGCGCCCATGAGAAGAAAGATGAACCGCGGGATATCCTCCCGGCTTCCATCAAAAAGCCGGTGTTCACAAAGGAAATGCGGAAGGATTACACCATCCTCTGCCCGCAGATGTCACCCATCCATTTCTCTCTGCTGCAGCCTGCGTTCAACGCCTGCGGCTACAACCTGGAGGTGCTTCCCAACGACAACAAGGAAGCGGTGGATGTGGGCCTGAAATACGTCAACAACGACGCCTGCTATCCGTCCCTGATGGTGGTCGGCCAGATCATGCAGGCGCTGCTGTCCGGAAAATACGACCTTGACCGGGTAGCCGTAATCATGAGCCAGACCGGCGGCGGATGCCGTGCCTCCAACTACATCGGATTTATCCGCAGGGCGCTGGAAAAAGCCGATATGGCACAGATCCCGGTGATCTCCGCAAATTTAAGCGGACTGGAGGAAAACCCCGGCTTTAAGATCACACCGGAGCTGGCCCGTCGTATCTGCTACGCGGCGGAATTCGGCGACATTATGATGCGCTGTACTTACCGGATGCGGCCCTACGAGCAGAAAAAAGGAACCACCAACCGGTTACATAGAAAATGGGAAAAAATCTGTATTGAATTTGTCTCCGGCAAACGGATGAGCCACACGCGCTTCAAACAGATCTGCCGCACCATGATCCGGGACTTCGACAACATTCCGATCACTGACGAGAAAAAGCCGCGGGTTGGTATCGTCGGAGAGATTCTTGTAAAATTCCTTCCGGCCGCCAACAACTATCTGGCAGAGCTTCTGGAAAAAGAAGGCGCGGAGGCGGTGGTGCCTGACCTGATCGATTTCTTCTGCTACAGCTTTTATAACTCCAACTTCAAGGCGGAGCATCTGGGCATGAAGAAGTCCACCGCAATGCTTTCCAACGCCGGACTGAAGGCCATCGACTGGCTGCGCAGCGCGGCAGTGGACGAGTTTAAAAAGAGCCGTCACTTCGATCCGCCGGCGAAGATCCAGGATCTGGCTAAATACGCCTCCCCGATCGTTTCCGTGGGAAACCAGACCGGCGAGGGATGGTTCCTGACCGGAGAGATGATGGAGCTGATTCACAGCGGCGTGTTCAACATTGTCTGCACACAGCCGTTCGCCTGCCTGCCCAACCACATTGTGGGCAAGGGTGTGATCAAAGCCATCCGCAAAGAGTATCCGAAAGCGAACATCGTCGCCGTGGACTATGACCCCGGCGCTTCCGAGGTCAACCAGCTGAACCGTATCAAGCTGATGCTCTCCACCGCCAACAAGAATCTGGCGGCGGAAACGGAGAAAGACGCCTGAGAAACGGTAACGGCTGGTAACGATTCAACTGGCTGAATAATTCCAACGCAGAAAAACGGAAACTTCTTTTATAAAACCGAAAAGATACGCAGTACGTTCTGGAACATGAAAAAAGGCCGCCGCCTTCCCGATGTTATCAAAAGGAAGGCGGCGGCCTTTTAACAGCCTTATATATAGGTTTTTACAGAACTCAGCCTGCGCGGCAGATCACGGTTCAGATATACTGGACTGTTATATTGCTAAATCTGTCAGGGGAGTCTTCTGTCCAGGCGGCACACTTCATAAAATCCGTTAATAGACTCTCAGGATCTTCAACACCTTTACGATCTTGCTTCCCATGGGGAACCTGCGCATCTCCGCCTCTGAGGTATGAGTGATCATCACATAGAGGATCAGATACAGCGGCACCGCCAGGGCGATCGCCAGGATCATGCAGATGGCCGGACGCCTGGTGAGCAGAAACAGTCCGTAATACACGATCCAGGTAACGACTCCCATGGCTGCCGCCGCCGCAAACGGCTTCAGGTAGGTGTCGCGGAATTCATTGCGGAACCGCAGGTATTTCCGGATGGAAAGATTGTTCAGGAAACACATGCTCACGGAAAACGCGATGTTCGCGATCAGCACCGCGAAAATCCCAGGCTTCGCTGAGATCAGAAGGATCACAGATACCACCGCCACGTTCAGTCCCAGGGAGATTGCAGCGTTGCGCAGGGCGATCTTCTGTTTTCCGATGGACTGCAGGGCGCTGTTGGTGATCGTGGAAAGGGCGGAGAACACCACCGACACCGAACCTCCAAGCAGCAGCCAGGCCGACAGTTCCGTGCTGGCCGGAAACAGAACGCCTGTAATTGGGAAGGAAAGTACCCCAAGGCCAACCGCCGCCGGAATCGACACAAACATGGTCAACCGGATGGTCTTTAAGATTCTGGAATTTGCCTCACGGTAATTCCCCTTCGCAAATTCTCCGGAAACCTCAGGCATCATGGCCGAGGCGGAGGCGCTGGCAAGGGCCAGCGGCACGTTGATCAGGGTGACATAGTAGTTGGAGAACTCTCCGTACGCCTCATTGATCACACTGCTGTCCACGCCGTGCCATCCCATCAGGCTGGAATAAATATAGTTGTCCACATAGGAATTGGCGTTATAGATAAACGTGGTAAAAATTACCGGCGTCACCATAAAAAAGAGGGTTTTCAGAATACTACCGTAGCTTTCCCTTGTATGATACCGGTCTTTTCTGATTTTTTTCCGGATCCCCTTCCGATTGATGCCGTAGACGAAAACCATAAACAGCAGTCCCACCAGGACGCCGGCGCCGGTTCCCATGGTTCCGCCCACCGAGCCGTAGATTGCCCGGGAGGTGCTGTCCGTGGAGAATGTCGCGATCAGCAGATAGCCGGCGGCAATGCTGACGATGGCGTTTGCGATCTGCTCCAGGATCTGTGATACCGAGGTGGGAACCATGGTGTTATGCGCCTGGAAATAACCGCGCAGGACGCCGAGGATTGCCGACAGAAAAATGGTCGGCGCAAGCACCTGCAGCGCAGGCAGCGCGTTCTGCTGATTGTAGGCCAGCAGATATTTTCCGCCGAAAAATGCCGCCAGCGCCGCGATTCCACCTACGATGGCCGCATAGATCAGCGCGCCGTGAAACACCCGCTGGGCATTTTCGTACTGTTTCAATGCCAGCCGCTCGGAAACGATCTTCGATACGGCCATAGGAATGCTGTAGGAAGAGATCAGAAGCAATATCACATAGACGTTGCTGGCCGTTCCATAATATCCCAGTCCTTCCGTGCCGATCGCCGCCCCCAGGGGACTGCGGTACAACAGACCGATCACCCGGGAAACAAGCGTGGCAACCATCAGAACGGATGTATTTTTCAGTAATGAACTTTTCTTCATGATGCTGTCCTTCTATTTCAAATATTGTAACTATTCGTAACAGCTCAGCAAGGCTGAACGGTTACCGAATATTTTCAATCTGCCAGTCGATTGGCGTCAATCCGTTTATCTTCAGATATTCGTTGATCCGCGAAAACGGCCGGCTTCCAAAGAATCCCCGGTAAGCGGACAGCGGACTTGGATGGGCAGATTCCAGCACCAGATGCTTCGGATTGTAGATCATCTCTTTCTTTCTCTGCGCCGGTTTTCCCCACAGAACAAATACCATGGGGCGGTCCTGGTCCGCAAGCACGCGGATCGCCGCGTCGGTAAACTGTTCCCAGCCGATGTCCTTGTGGGAATTTGCCTGATGGGCCCGCACGGTCAGCACCGTGTTCAGCATCAGAATGCCCTGACGTGCCCATTTCTCCAGATATCCGTTGTTAGGGATGTAGCATCCCAGATCATCTTCCAGTTCCTTATAAATGTTCACCAGGGACGGCGGGATCTGCACATGAGGCTTCACCGAAAAGCAAAGGCCATGGGCCTGCCCCGGCTCATGATATGGATCCTGTCCCAGAATCACAACCTTCACGTCCTCCAGCGGCGTAAAATGAAACGCGTTGAAAATATCGTCTGCCGGGGGATAGATTGTCCTTGTCTGATACTCCTCCCGGATCTTCACAAACAGCTGTCTGTAGTAATCTTTGGAAAACTCGCCTTTCAAAGCCTGTTCCCAGCTTCCGCTGATTGGCGGCATAAGCGTTCCCTCCTTTATTCTTTCGTGCTTTTTCGCTTATCCGATATGAGTCTTCAGCCGAAAAAATCTCCGGCTGAAGGAAGCCTTCCCTCATCTGCGCACAGGAATCCCTCTATCTGCAAGGTACTCCTTCACCTGACGGATCTCCAGCTCTTTGAAATGAAACAGGGACGCCGCCAGCACTGCGTCGGCTTTTCCCTTCGTAAAGGCATCATAAAAATGCTCCATGGTCCCCGCTCCGCCGGAGGCGATTACCGGAATGTCCACACGCTCTGCAATGGCGCTGGTCAGTTCCAGGTCATACCCGGCTTTCGTTCCGTCGCAGTCCATGCTGGTCAGAAGGATTTCCCCTGCGCCCAGCTGCTCCGCCTTTACCGCCCATTCCACGGCGTCCAGACCCACATCCACGCGGCCGCCGTTTTTATAAACATTCCAGCCGCCGTCCGCACGTCTCTTGGCGTCGATCGCCACCACCACACACTGGCTCCCGAATTTGTCCGCCGCCTCCCGGATAAGTCCGGGATTCATGATCGCCGCGGAATTGACCGCGATCTTGTCGGCGCCTTCCCGCAGAAGACTTCGGAAATCCTCCACGGTCCGGATCCCTCCGCCTACCGTAAATGGAATAAAAACATTCGCGGCCACCTGGCGCACCATCTCCACCGCCGTCTGGCGGTTGTCCGACGACGCGGTGATGTCCAGAAACACCAGCTCGTCCGCGCCCTCCCGGTCATAAGCCTTGGCAATCTCCACAGGGTCGCCGGCATCCACAAGATTGACGAAATTCACGCCTTTTACCACTCTGCCGCAGTCAACATCCAGACATGGGATAATTCTCTTTGTAAACATAGCTATCTCCTGTTCTTCTTATCGTAGCCGTTCGGCGCAGCTGAACGGTCACTTGTTTTCTTTCAAACATTCTTTAAAGCCGCGCGAAATTTTTCAGGATCGCAAGTCCTGTCTCCGAGCTTTTTTCCGGATGGAACTGGCAGGCGAACACCTGGCCTTTTTCCACCGACGCATGGATCTCCACCCCATACCGGGTCCTGGCCTTTACGATTTCCGGTTCGGAAGCTTTCAGATAATAGGAATGGACAAAATATACATACGGTTCCCCGAAAATTCCCCGGAACAGTCTTCCGTCTCCCGAAAGCTCCAGGGAATTCCAACCCATATGAGGGATTTTCCGCCCTTCGCCGGATGGGATCTTCAAAATCTCTCCCTTGAGGATCCCCAGTCCCTCCACACCGGGAGACTCCTCGCTGCGCTCAAACAAAAGCTGCAGCCCAAGGCAGATGCCCAGAAACGGCGTATTCTTCTCCACGATCTCATGGATGACCGGCACCAGTCCGAATTTTTTTAAATTTTCCATGGCGTCGCCAAAACTTCCTACACCGGGAAGGATCACTTTGTCCGCCGCCAGCAGACACTCTCTGTCTCTGGTCAGCACCGTCTCCTCTCCCAGCAGCTGCAGCGCTTTTTCCACGCTTTTTATGTTTCCTGCATCGTAATCTATGATCGCTATCATCGCTGTTCCCCTTCCTGTGTCTGCCAGCACGTCTGCAGCGGCAAACAATATAGTTTATTCTAACATAGGAAAAAAGAAATTACAAACCGGGAATTGTAAAAATATGGAGTTTTCAGAACAAATGTTCTTTTTTCACTTGAACAAACGTATGTTCTGTGTTATGATAGCCATATTAAAAGAACACGTGTTTGCCCGGTGCCTGCCAGCTGTGCGCGGCGCTGAACAGATACGGCAAGGAGTGTCTCTCATGGAAGTGAAACAAAACGACCTGAGTCTTCAGGAAAAACTGAACATCCTCGCGGACGCCGCCAAATACGACGTGGCCTGCACCTCCAGCGGCGTCGACCGAAGAGGAAAGAAAGGAAGCCTGGGAAATTCCCTGTCCGCAGGGATCTGTCATAGCTTTTCGGCGGATGGGCGCTGTATCTCCCTGTTGAAGATCCTTCTCAGCAACGACTGTGTGTACGACTGCAAATACTGCATCAACCGGGTTTCCAACGACACCGTGCGGGCCACGTTTACCCCAGAGGAGATCTGCACCCTCGTCACGGAATTTTACCGCAGAAATTACATCGAGGGACTTTTTCTGAGCTCCGGCGTAGTAAAAAACCCTGCCTACACCGCGGAACTGATGTACCGCACGATCTTTCTTCTGCGCACCCGCTATCATTTCAACGGCTACGTTCATGTAAAAGCCATCCCCAACGCTCCTGCCGAGCTGATCCAGGAGCTGGGATACCTGGCCGACCGTATGAGCATCAATCTGGAGCTTCCCACCGGCGAGAGTCTCCGCCGGCTGGCCCCGCACAAAAGTCCGTCCTCTATTTTGAGGCCCATTGCCCAGATCCAAAGCGGGATTGAAAATTACCGGCTTTCCATCGGCAAGGAGCGCAAAATGGAGCGCCACCGCACCAACCGCTATCTGTCCGGCACGATTTTTGACACGGCGGCGAACCCGCAGCTGAACAGCCGGGAAACTGCGGGACTTTTACCGCCGCACACGGAAACTCCCGCCAGGATTCCTCCGGCCCGGGGTTCCGGCTCCGGTCCCCTTCCAGCGGTCCGGGAAGGAAAACCGTTTGTGCCGGCAGGACAGAGTACGCAGATGATCGTCGGCGCCGCCAGGGAAACAGACTTTCAGCTGCTCACCGCCAGCCAGTATATGTATCAGATCTACGACCTGAAGCGGGTTTTCTACTCCGCCTACATTCCTCTGAACGAAGACCCCGCGCTTCCCTCCGCCGACACGGCGCCGCCGCTTTTACGGGAACACCGGCTGTACCAGGCGGACTGGCTGCTCCGCTACTACGGCTTTCAGGCCTCCGATCTTCTCAGCGAAGACCGTCCAAGCTTCAACGTTCTGCTGGATCCCAAATGCGACTGGGCGCTGCGCCATCTGGAACTGTTTCCGGTGGAGATCAGCCGCGCCGACTATTCCCAGCTTCTGAAAGTGCCCGGCATCGGCGTCAAATCCGCCATGCGCATCGTCAGCAGCCGGCGGACCGCGCCTCTGTCCTTTGAACACCTGAAACGGATGGGCGTAGTGCTGAAGCGGGCCAAATACTTTATCACCTGCGGCGGGAAAATGATGTACCGGATCCCCATAGAGGAAAACTTTATCACCCGCCAGCTGGTAGGCGAAGACCGGAAGACCGCCTGGGAGCTGGAGCATCCGGACTCCTACCGGCAGCTTTCCCTGTTCGACGATTTTCATTTCCACGTGCAGCCGCAGCCGGACGATCTTATGAAATCAGCCACCGGGCAGCTGTGAAAGGAGGGATTCCCATGACTGTCTTTACCTGCGAAGATTCTCCCGACGCCATGCTCACCTGCATCTATGACGCCTGGGATTCCAGACTGGGCCACAGGAACATCCGGCTGATGCTTGAGCCGCTGTACGAAACGGAGCTATTCTGCAGCTACCGCCATATTGACGCGGACAGCGAAAAGGCCGGAAAGGTCGTGCGCTCCATCCAGAAGAAAATCTCTCCGGGAGCGTGGCGTATGGTATATCGCTGCGCCATGTCCTCAAACCCGGAAAAACTGGAGATCATCTACCGTTTCCTGCTGTACGGTTTCGCCTACGGCAGCCCCGCCCTCCAGATGCTCCAGGAACCTGCTGTGGCCGCCTTCTTTGAACTGGACCGCCGGACAGGCAACGAGGCCCACCGGTTTATGGAATTTATCCGTTTTGTCAGCTTTCCCGGAGACGTGCTGGTCAGTCATATTTCCCCGAAATCCGATGTACTGACGCTGACGGCCCCTTATTTTTCTGACCGTCTCCCCTCGGAACACTGGATCATCATTGACGATACCCGCCGCACGGCGGCTGTCCACCCGCGGGACGGGGAATTTTACCTGACCCGCCTGTCCCAGGAAGAGTTTGACCGTCTCAGCGCTCCCGCCCGGGAGGACGACCCGTATCCTGACCTCTGGAAAGGCTTTTTCCGTTACATCAGCATAAAAGCCCGTGAAAACAAGCGCTGCCAGCGCGGTTTTCTTCCCCTCTGGATGCGGAAGCATGTCACGGAATTTGAGCCGTAAAAGTGAATCTTTTCCGGCGGTTCTGCATATTGTAAGATATTGTGGAGAACAGTAACTGTTCCGCCAGGTCTGAACATCTACTGCACAGACCGCAGGAAAACGCAGCGCCTGTAAACAGCTTCAGACACGGCTGCAGCAGACAGTTTTTCATCGCATTTTGAATAAGGGGTGATTTTTATTACAGGAATACTGATGTTAGACAAAAACAACCAGGTGTTTATGATGCGTCCGGACCAGAGAGAGCGGATTCCGGTTTTCTCCGGACAGTATCTCTACCTTTCCGTGAGCAAAGTCTGGGTTCCAGTGCTTCTCCGGTACTCCGAACAGATGCAGAAATGGTTTTTCGAAGGAATGCCGGAACTGAACATTTTTCACCGGAAAGTTATGCTCAAAGAATAACATAGCTGTGCGGCGGGCTGCCCGCCGCACAGCGTAAAACATTTTAATCTTCAGACTTACGCTGTTTCCCGCTTTCCGGATGCTTTCCCTGAAAATTCCGGATGGCCTCCAGGCGTTCTTTCGCCGCTTTCTCCTCTCCCTGCTCTGTGGGATGGTAATAGACGGTCTGTTCCATTCCCTCTGGCATACACTGCATATGGGTCAGCTTTTCCTCCGTATCGTGGGCATACTGATATCCCTCACCGTAGTGAAGCTCCTTCATCAGTCCGGTGGGCGCGTTGCGAAGCCACAGCGGAACCGGTTCTGCCCGACGCTGCCGCACATCTGCTTTGCACTGCTCGCAGGCTCTGTAAAGAGCGTTGGATTTAGGGGCAAGGGACAGATAGACCACCGCGTGGGTCAAGTTCACATCGCACTCGGGCATTCCGTTGAAGTGGCACGCCTGGTAAGCAGCCACTGCCACCTGCAGCGCCTGACTGTCGGCAATTCCCACATCCTCGCTGGCAAAGCGGATCAGCCTTCTCGCAATGTACAGCGGCTCCTCGCCGCCCTCCAGCATCCGCATCATCCAGTAAACCGCCGCGTCCGGATCACTGTTGCGCATGGATTTGTGGAGCGCCGAGATCAGATTATAATGCTCCTCGCCGTTTTTATCATACAGCAAAGATTTTCTGGTAATGCACTGCTCCATCACCGCGTCTGTCACCAGAATCTGGCCAGGTGTCATCTCACCGTTCAATACCGCCATCTCCAGAGTGTTCAGGGCAGTCCGCGCGTCCCCGTTGGAAAACGCGGCGATCGCCGACAGCTGCCGTTCTGTGATCCCAATGCGCTGGTTCCCATAACCTCTCGGGTCCTTCAGGGCATGCTTCAGAAGCTCCAGGATCTCCGTCTTAGCCAGTTCCCGAAGGACAAATACCCTGCAGCGGGAAAGAAGCGCCGCGTTGATTTCAAAGGAAGGGTTCTCTGTAGTCGCGCCGATCAGCAGAATACTGCCTTTCTCCACAAAAGGCAGGAACGCGTCCTGCTGCGCTTTGTTAAACCGGTGGATCTCGTCCACAAACACAACGGTGCGAATTCCCATCTTCCGCCCGTTTTCTGCCTGCTCCATCACCTGACGGATTTCCCGTATCCCGCTTGTCACAGCGCTGAAGTCGATAAATTCCGCCTTTGTCCTGCGGGCAATGATCCGCGCCAGCGTCGTTTTTCCGACTCCCGGCGGCCCCCAGAAGATCATCGACGATATCTGATCTTTATCGATCAGCCGGCGCAGCATTTTTCCCTCGCCGAGGAGATGCTTCTGACCGGCAAATTCCTCCAGCGTGCGGGGACGCAGGCGGCTGGCAAGCGGCGCTCCGAGATCCTCCATCTGGTCAAACAATGATAACTGTTCCATGGCTTCCCTCCTTTTTTTACAGTATACAACACCTCCGGAGGTTTTGCACCTGAAAATCAAAAACCATTCTTTTTCTGCGGGAACATAAAAAGTGAAACTATCCGTTGCAGTTCAGCCAGGACTTTGCATTTCCTGCACAGACCCTACGAAAACGCAACGCATAAAATCCGGCGTTTCTGCCATACTAACTCTGAAACACAGGTTTCATGAAAAGTACATTTCAAAGGAGGAACGTATCATGCAGGAAATTTCTGTTCTCGATCTGCAGAATCTGCGCCATCTGATCGGAGGTTATTCTACCACCCACTGCAAAATGACCGACTATGCGGCACAGGCACAGGACCCGGAGGTAAAAAAACTGTTTCAGGACGCTGCCGATTCCGCGATGAAAAACAAGCAGGAACTGATGAGATTTTTATAAGGAGGAACATGAGATGGATGAGAAAACAATGGTTACCGACGCGCTGGTCGGCGTAAACGGAGAACTGAAGATGTTCGGCGATATGATCGCCCAGACAGAAAACATGGACCTGAAGCAATGTCTGAAGCAGATCCGCAATCAGACGGAGCTGTCCCAGGAATCCCTCTACGAGCTTGCCCGCCGCAAAAGCTACTATATTCCCGCTGCAAAGGCGACGCCCCAGGAGGTTGAACATGTGAAATCCATTCTGACACAGCCTAAAATGATGTAAATGAAAAATTCCGGGAAACGACGTAAAACATGCCGTTTCCCGGAATTTCTTTTGCAGCAGTCCCGTAGCCGTTCATAGGGTCTGTGCATTTACCGCACAGCCCCTATGAACACGTAGTGTGCGGACATCCGGCCCAGCGCGAAGCGGTTTTCCATGGCCGGATACCGTAACTTTTTCAGGACTACTTATTCTTGCGCTCCGCAAGCTTTTTCACGTTTTCATCCACAACCTTTTTGCTCAGCGGATACCAGAAAATCAGTACCAGTGATACAACCGCAAAG
Organism: Fusicatenibacter sp.; assembly: GCA_017887445.1. Lineage (GTDB taxonomy): Bacteria > Bacillota > Clostridia > Lachnospirales > Lachnospiraceae > Fusicatenibacter. Next base: position 20,860 of record JAGHIA010000143.1, on the reverse strand, counting down.
CCGATGGCAGGAACCAGGCAGGTCACGTTGAAGATTCCGCTGATAACGCCGGCATCGTTTGCTGTGGCCTCCGTATAGCCGATCAGCCCCAGCAGTCCGCCGGAAAGTCCCGCAGACGCCGCCTGTCCCAGTTTACGGGCGAAGGAATAGACGGAATAGGTCGTTCCATCCTCGCGGACACCGTTCTTCAGCTCGCCATAGTCAATGACATCCGCAAGGAACGCCCACAGAACCATGTTGAACATCGCCATGCCCAGGTAGGACAGTGTCCAGAAACCTACGAATACCCATACGTTAGAGGGACGGACGAGGAAGCATACCAGCATGCTACCGGCCGCAATGATACATCCCACCGTACCGAATTCTTTCTTTCCGAATTTTCTCACAGCCGGAGTGGAAAACGGCGCGACCGCAAAGGTTACCAGAGAGCCAAGCAGAGAAGCTGTGGACTGTGCCGGAATGTTTTTGTAGTAATTCGGGAATACGAACTGTGCCATGGAGCTGAGGGTCAGCTGGGACAGCAGCAGGAAAATTGCCGCGACGATCAGCGCCAGCAGCGCACGGTTGGTAACAACATTTTTCACAAAGTTGTTTTTGGGAGCGTTCGCCTTCCGCTTCTGCGGCTCAATCTTCACACGCTCCGTGCAGCTGAAATAGCAGACCAGGTAGCAGAGCACGGCAAGGATAGAGAAGATCAGGGCGACGATCGTAAACCTGGTCCCGCTGAACACCTGATTTCCAGCCGCATCTTCGTAATACACGATCATGGGTACTCCGGAACTGATCACAAGGGAGGCGATGGTCGCGCCAACTGTACGGTAGGTGGAAAGCTGGGTCCTCTGTACCGGGTCCTCGGTGATTCCAGAGGCCATGGAACCATAAGGGATGTTGACCATTGTGTAGAACACGGAACCCCAAAGAAGGTATGTCACAAAAATCCATACGATCTTAAATGTCATTCCCATATCCCGGAACCAGGAGGCGTACATCAGGAAGCTGGCGAACGCCACAAGCCCTGAACCGCGCAGGAGCCATGGACGGAATTTTCCGTTTTTTCCCACCTTGGAAGTGTCGACGATCCGTCCCATGGTCACATCGGTAAAGGCGTCGACAAAACGTGCAACCATCATCAGAACACCGATGACAGACGTGGATACGCCCATTACATCCGTGTAAAACTTCATCAGGAAGGTACTGGATAGGATAAAGGTAAAATCATTGGCGATGTCTCCGAAGGCATAACCGATTTTGTCGCGCATGCCAAAGGGACGCATCTGTGTGGTCTTATTCATATAGCTGTTCACTCCTTTGATTTTTGTTCTGGGTTATTTTAATATCTTTTTCGCAATCTTGTGAGGATAATTTTTAGAGACTTCCGCATAATTATTATATTTTGCTTTTTTTACATAAAAATATTCATATTACACAAAAATATTTTTCTATACTTTTTTCGGAAACCTGCACATATGTGTTTGAATCTTTTTTCGTGATATGTTAGAATAAAAAGAACGGGCGCCTGACTGTGCAGAGACAATCAGACGCGTCCGAAAGTATTGGTAACAGTTCAGCCTGCCGCTATCCCGCAAGGTATTTTCGCACAAAATGTGCGAAAACACCGAGACCTGCAGCGCGAAACTGCATGAAATGCAGTTTCCTGTGCATCGCGAAGCGTGTAATCGTTCAGCAACGCTGAACTGTTATAAGTATTGAATCACTCAGGAAGGAGTTTTTATGCAGGTAGATTTTTTAGAAATGATGGAATCGATCTTTCATCTTTGCAATATTGAATTCACCCTCGTCTGTCTGGAGGAGCTTCCCGCGGAATGTCCGGATTCCACCGATGTACTGCAGAAGCTGAGCCTTGATTTTGGCTCCCGGCAGGTATCCGCGGCCATCCTGAGCGCGCTGAATCCCAACTGTATCTCTTTTCTCCATACACAGACACTGCTGAACTATGTGGCGCTGACCGCCACGCCGCAGCTTCGGGAGGAATATCACTTTGATTTTATCGTCGTCGGACCGTATCTGACCCTGCCGCCGGATCATGAAGAGATCCTTGCGCTCAGTCAGCTGCTGCATCTTCCCACGGACCGTCATGAGAACCTTCAGAGCTTTTACTCATCCATTCCGGTGTTCCACGGTCAGAACGACATCAATTCTCTGATCGCGCTGATGGGTATCTATGGAAGCTTTACTGGATATACCCTTGAAAACCTGGAGGACCGCTTTACCTTGCCCGAGAAAAACTTTGACTTCTCTCTCAACCAGAAGCCTTACGAAGCTATGCAGGCAGTGGAAAAACGGTATCAGGCGGAAAATGAGCTTCTTGAAGCCGTGGCCAAGGGCGATACCAACCGCGCCCTTTATACTTACAGCAATTTCACCTCCTACCGGGTTCCTCCCCGGGTGGCGGACCGGCTGAGGAACGCAAAAAACCTGTACTTTTCCATGAATACCCTGCTGCGGAAGGCTGTCCAGAACGGCCTAGTCCACCCTCTTTACATTGATGAAATGTCCGGGCGGTTCGCACAGGAGATCGAGAAAAGCACCTCTCTGGAAGCGCTGAGTTCCCTGGGCCGGGAGATGGTCCACAGATATTCCAATCTGGTCCGCAACCACTCCATGCGCGGCTACTCGCCGGCGGTCCAGAAGGTGATCAATTATATCGATTTCAATTATCAGGAGGATCTTTCCCTGAAAAAAATCGCGGACCTGTTTTCCATCAGTCCCAGCTACCTGTCCGCTCTGTTCAAGAAAGAGACCGGATCCACATTGACGGAATACATCAACAACAAACGGATCGACATTTCCGTATCACTGCTGAACACAACGGATTCCTCCATCCAGAACATCGCGGCGCAGGTTGGGTTCCTGGATGTAAATTATTATACCAGGATCTTCAAAAAGCTTAAGGGCATCTCGCCCAGCGCTTACCGCAGCCTCATCAACAAAAGGGCAATGATCCAGCCGGCGGAATAGTTGCGAAAAGTAACCGTTCAGCAACGCTGAACGGTTACGCGAAAGAATCAGCGGCTGAGGGAAATGGTATATCCGCCCTCAAACACTTCGCCCGGCTCCAGGCTCCGGCTCCATTTTCTCTTTCTGAGATCCTTGCCGAAGTCTTCCCGGTCGCTGACGCCGTACCAGGGTTCTATACATACGAACGGCGCGTCTTTGGAGGGCGCCCAGATGCCAAACACAGGCGCGTCAAAGGAAACGGTCACATACGCCTGTCCACTGGCATCCACCAGGGAAACCTCCCGCGCCTGGCTGTTCTCCAACACCAGCGCGTCCTCGTCAAACAGATCATCCGTCACAGACATTTCACGGTTTTCCAGCCTGTAGCTGCGCAGCTTACTGCCCAGAACGCCATTTTCATTGAGCGTCCCGCTGACCAGCGGGCCTTCCGTGTCGAAGCGCAGGTGGCAGTCGCTGCGCGCCCCTTCCCCGGGCGGGCACACGAAAGCGGGATGACCGCCAAGAGAAAACCATATGGTCTTCTCATCGGTATTTTCCACCTTCCACATCACCTGCACCTGTCTCCCTTCCAGCCGGTAGCCCACCATCAGCCGGAACCGGAACGGATAAATCTTCAGCGTCTCCTCCGTCTGTTCCAGGGCAAACCAAAGCTCTGTGTCCGACTGGCTGACCAGAGAAAACTCCATGTCCCTGGCAAAACCGTGCTGAGACATGTGATACACGGTTCCCTCATAGTATGTTTCGTTATCCCGGTACCGTCCCACCAGGGGAAACAGTACCGGCGCCGTGCGCTTCCAGTATCTGCCGTCGGCGCACCAAAGATATTCCCGGCCGCTGGCGCGGTCTTTCAGGGATTTCATCTCCGCGCCATGCTCTGCCACCTGAAGAATCAGTTCTCTGTCTGCAATCTGATACATTTCTTATCCTCCTTTTCAAAAATCCCGCAAAGGAGGCAGCCTCTGACCGGCTGCCCTGAGCGCGTTTGAACATTTACGCTTTCGATTGCACGCTCATGATGCGGAGAGTTTTTTTCATCGTCTATTTATCCACCGTTGGAATCGGTGTATCATCTACCTTGTCAAGATCGTCAATATATTTGTCCGTCTCCCGCACGACCACGCCGGAAAGAAGAAGCACGGCGATCAGGTTTGGAATTGCCATCAGCGCGTTGAGGATATCCGCTACCGTCCACACAAGGTTCAGCGCGATCACCGGCGCCACGCCCAGCACGAAAATATAGGCAAAGCGATAGGGAAGCAGTCCCTTCTTGCCCGCAAAATATTCCACACACCGCTCACCGTAATAGGCCCAGCCAAGGATCGTGGAGAACGCGAAAGAGATTATGCCCAGCACCAGGATCACCGGACCTATGTATGGAATCTGCGCGAAAGCCAGGGAAGTAAGGATCCCGCCGTCGGATATGGAACCCATATCGATGGTGGGATTTTTCATGATACTGGACACCAGCACCATTCCGGTCATCGCGCATACGACCACCGTGTCCCAGAAGGTTCCTGTGCTGGATACCAGCGCCTGGCGCACCGGATTTCTCGTCTGCGCGGCCGCCGCGGCAATGGGCGCCGAACCCATGCCGGATTCATTGGAAAACAGTCCCCGGGCGATTCCATACTGCATGGCCATCATCAGTCCCCGGCCTGTCAGTCCGCCGGCCACTGCGCCAGGTTGAAAAGCCAGCGTGACGATAGCTTTTAACGCCGGAAGAAGGAAATCAAAATTGATGCCCAGAATAATCAGGCAGCCGGCCACATAGAAAATTGCCATAAATGGAACCAGCTTCTCGCAGACGCTGGCGATGGAGCGGATCCCGCCGAAAATCACGCAGGCAGTGAGGACACACACCACAACACCCACGATCCATGTGGGGATGCCCAGGTTTTCCTTGCACACCGCGGCGATGGCGTTGACCTGGGTGGCACAGCCGATGCCAAAGGAGGCGAAGCCGCCGAATACCGCGAAAAGCACCGCCAGCCATTTCATATGCAGCGCCCGCTCCAGGGCGTACATGGCTCCGCCCTGCATCCGTCCGTCTCTGGTCTTTACCCGGTATTTTACCGCCAGCAGCGCCTCGCTGTACTTTGTGGCAATGCCGAACACGCCGGTCAGCCAGCACCAGAACACAGCTCCGGGGCCGCCAAGGGCCACGGCGGTTCCCACGCCGACAATATTTCCGGTCCCGATCGTCGCCGCCAGCGCCGTAGTCAGCGCGCCAAACTGGCTGACCTCGCCTTCCGCTTCCGTATCCTTCTTCACGGAAAGACGGATGCCCGTCCAGATTTTTCTCTGGATTCCCCTGGTCCGTATGGTCATAAACACATGGGTTCCCAGCAGCAGGAAAATCATTCCCCATCCCCATACAAAGTCCTGGACAGCTTCCGCCGCCTTTGTGATTGTCTCCAGCATCTCACTCGCTCCTCTCTGCTGTGTCGTTCAAAAATATCTCCCTTACTTTCCGCTCCATGGCCGCCGCCAGCGCCCGATGGCCGTCCTCTTCCAGATGCAGCGCGTCTGTGGAACCCGTCCGGGCGGCCTGGCCCGCATCCAGAAAGCTGCAGCCTTCCGCGGCGGCAACGCTTTGGTACAGCGGCGCCAGCTTCCGCGACATTTCGTACGCCCGCGCTCCCCCGAAGCTTTCCGAAAAGCCGGACATTCCGTCGCGCAGTTCTTCGCCGATCAGCAGCGGAGACACCAGCAGGATCCTGGGCATCCAGTCCGGATGCACCTCCTGGTGACGGCGGCGGATCTCTCTTACAATCTGCGCCGCGCCGGACGCGATGTCCTTTGCCTGTCTCTGATACCGTACCTTCATATCGTTGGTGCCAAGCATCAGGATGATAAGGTCCAGCGGCCAGTTCATCTCCAGCACCACGTCGATGGTCCGAAGACCGTTTCTGTCTTCCTCCAGATCGTCGTCGATGACTGTCGTCCGGCTGTTCAGTCCGGCCTCGATGACCTGGTATTCTTCTCCCAGTCCCTCCGCCAGCAGGCTGGTCCACCGGACGCCATAGGGATAACGTCCGCTGTCCGTAGGCCGGTAACCAAAGGTATTGGAATCTCCGTAACAGAGAATACTTTTCTTTTTCACAGCTTTTCTCCTCCCTTTTCCTCTGTCAGCAGCGCCCGAAGCGCCGCGTCAAATGCAGGGCACTCTTTTTTCAGGCTCATGGGCCTGCCTTCCCTGTTGAGAAAGCAGTGGCCAGAGGTTCCCACAGCCGCTTCCTCCCCCGTCCTGGCGTCCAGCATCCGGTAAGCCAGGAACAGACGCACGCCCCGGTATTCCTGGACCTGCACCTCAATGGCCACCTGGTCCGGAAAGGTGGTGGTTTTTTTATACTCGCAGCTCACCTGCGTCACCGGGGAGAAAATCCCCATGTGCTCTAGCCTGGCGTAACTCCATCCCAGCTCCTCCAGAAACGCCACTCTGGCCTCCTCCATCCACCGGATATAGTTGGAATGGTGGGTGATGCCCATACGGTCTGTCTCGTAATACTGCACCTGATGAATATATGCCTTCATGTTATGTCTCCTTTATTTCTATTTCTGCGCGCGCCCGAATATGTGTAACTATTCGTAACAGTTCGGCCTTTCACTATCCCGCGAGAGTTTTCACGCAGAATGCGCGAAAACCCGAGGCCTGCAGCGCGAAACTGCATGAAATGCAGTTTCTGTGCATCGCGAAGCGTGTAATAGTTCTGCAAAGCTGAACTGTTACAACTATTCAACCCGCTGGTAAGTCACCGTCCCCGTTTCCAGACACAGGCAGGCCATTCTGCGGTGAGGGCTGCGTACCTTCCACGCACATCCACAGTCGATATCCGTGAACCGGGAGGTCACATAGACGCCTCCCTCCTCCCTGTATTCCAGCGTGGGGTAATGACCGCAGATAATATAACGGTCGAACCGCACCGACGCCGGTATCAGATGCAGATCGTCGGAGCACAGATAGGCCCACTCGTCCTTCTCCACAAAGCGTTGGACGCTGGCTTCAATATCGATCCGCCCGTCCTCTGCCCTCACCGGCTCAGCGATATCCGCGCTGAAACCGGAATGGGTCAGAAAATAGCGCGTACCGTTCACCTCCAGGGCGCGGCCATGGGCGAGGCTTTGGAGATACCGGAGATACTCCTCTTTTTTCTCCCACGGCAAAGGCTCCAGCTCCCGCAGCGTCGTGCTCCCTCCCCAGAAGCCCCATTTCTCCTTTACCAGAGGATCTCCCTCCAGGTACCGCTGCATGAACAGCTCATGGTTTCCCTTCAGCAGAGTCACATTCGCTTCCCTGCGGCAAAAATCCAGCATACTCAGATTCTGCCGCCCCCGGTCCACCATATCGCCAAGAAGATACAGCCTGTCGGTCTTCCTGAACTTTATTTTTCGCAGCAGGCGCATAAATTCATCGTAATGCCCGTGAACGTCGCTGATCAGATAAACCATTTTTCATTTGCCCCCTTCATCTCTCTGCCCGGAGCAGGTTTGAAAACCGCTTTCTGCAGATTACAGCAAAAAGATCTTCAAACACCCTCTGAACAGCCGCGCGCCGTCTGGGTAATATACCGCCTCCGTCAGGACGCGGACGTTAGGAATCCATATTCCACATAGCCGTTTTCCCACTGCGCATGAATCAGATACCGGTAGCCTGCCTCTGCCTGCTCCAAAAGAAACTGGCCGTCCTCCGTCCCGGTTTTCACTTCCACTTTCTCACCTTTTTCCACGACGTCTTCCGCTCCAAGGTCAGTCTCCGCCCAGCGCTCTGCGCTTACCTGTCCGGGCGTCTTCGAGAACCACAAGGTCAGATCTGTGGGTTCTTCCAGCCCGATACTGTCGGAAAACTCCCAATCGGTAATGTGGGCAGTGTCGGCAATCACGCTCTGCATGTTCCCGTCCTCATCCGGAAACTCCCACTGGTATCCGCCGGTGGCCGTCATGGCAGTGACAACCGCCAGAGACGTGCGATACTCCACATTCATATACGGCAGCTCGGAAGGATCCGGCTCCTGATAGATACCGTCGATAATCTCCTGGTACTGGTCCGCGTCTGACGGACTGCCCGTCTCCTCCACCTGGATCTTCTCCACGCCGGGATACTGACCGGGGTAGCTTTCCAGCATCAGCCCGTTTCCGTAAATCCTCAGAATATTTCCTTTTTCCAGATCCTCCTGGCCAATCAGCGTCCCTTCCATGTCATAGATTTCCTCCGGCATCGTCACTGTGAACACATTGCCGTTGTCCTGATCCACCATCACATAATTTCCGTCCTCGCCGAACGGAACGTACATGGCAAGAGTTTCCGTCATGACTCCCTCCAGGGACCTGTCCTTCTTCCCATCCGCCGGCGCGGACATACCGCTGCCGGAAACGGAGGAGTTTCCCTGCTTGTTTTCCGAAACGGAGGAATTTGCCTGACTGTTTCCGGATACCGCTGAACTTCCCCCACCACTTCCTTCTTCAGAAGCACACCCGCCGGCAGCCGCCGCAAAAAGAAGCGCAGCAGCTGCAGCCGCCAGAAACTTTCCCTTATAAATCATTTTCATACTGTTTTCTCCTTTCTCAATTCCAAAATCAAAATCCGGAGCTTCCATTCCATCTTCCTTGCTCCATTACCGTATTTCTGCGCCAAACGGCATCAGCGCCAGTTTCGCCAGCTTAAACTGCTGCATTCCAAAAGGAATCCCGATCACCGTCACACAAAGCAGTATGCCCGAACCTGCGTGAACAAGCGCCATCGGCAGCCCGGTGACGATCAGCCACACCAGATTCAGCAGCAGCGAACCGGCGCCGCCTCCGTAAACCACCTCTTTCCCAAAGGGAAAAAATGACAGCGAGGCGAATTTAAAGCACTGGCGTCCGATCGGGATCCCGATGATCGTAACGCACCAGAGACATCCGGCCAGCAGCCATCCAATTCCGCTGACACAGCCTCCGAAAAGAAACCAAAGCAAATTTCCAAGACAACCCATATGTCCTCCTTTTTCTCCTGCTACTCCTATTACTTGTCTGATTACACTTCCCGATATTCCCTGGGAGTTTTTCCCGTGATCCTCTTAAAGCAGCGATTGAAACTGCGGAGACTGCCGTAGCCACAGTCGTAGGCCACATCACTGACCGGCATCGCCGTATGTTCCAGCAGATAAATGGCCTGACAGACCCGGTGCTCATGGATCAGATCCGGAAAAGACAGCTTTAAATTGTGGTTGATGTACCTGGAAAGATATAGGCGGCTGTAGCCGAGATGATCTGCCAATTCCTGCAGCGTCAGCTCCTCCTGATAATGCTGGCGGATAAACAGAAGGATCTGGTGGAGCAGATCCTTGTCCTCTTCTTTCCTGCGGCAGGTCCTGGTCTGAGACAGCACACAGGCCACCGTCTCGTAGAGCGCGGCCTTGGTCAGATACAGGCTGGACGCATCGTAAAACAAGTACGGCTCCAGACGTTTCCTCTGCCCCTGCTCCATACAAAAGACCGGACGCTCCAGATATTGATGACCGGTCTGGCTGTAAAACTCCTGAATATAATCCGGGGAAAACACTGCCACATCGCACACGGACCCGCCCAGATCCCGGTAGGAATGTACCTCGTAGGGCAGCACCAGCGCCAGATCGCCCTCCTGCATGGAAAACTCTTTGCCGTTCACCGTGATCTCCAGTTTGCCCCGGCGCAGAAACAGCAGCTCGTAACTCCTGTGCAGATGGGCAAAATGACTGAAATCCACCGGGTGATAAAAAGCGATATGCTTTTCTTTTCCAAAATGAAACTCCTCATAGACGATCATAGTACTCCAACCCGTTCTCCCCTGTCACAGAAGCGTGTACTGCAGCATCTCATAAGCCAGCCGGCTTCCTTCCATAATCTCCGGCGGAAGCAGCGCGCGCGCCACACATTTCGGCTCTTCCTGCGGCTCGTCCACTCTTCGCAGATACGCGTAATCCCCGTCGATTTGCTCCACCGTATAATCAATCCTCTCAAACATTGTGTACGCCTCCCTGATTGCGATTTTAAAACATAATGCTATGTTTTCACTATTTTATCATTACGGCGGGAAATTGTACAATGTTTTTTCACGTTTTTTATGTGTTCCCTGGACTGCGTATAACTATCCAGCCAGCGAAACCGTTACGGCATCCGGTCATTGAAAATCGCTTCGCGATGGGCCGGATGCCCGCAGGCACTACGTTTTCCTACAGTCTGTGCAATATATGCACAGATCTGGCTGAATCGTTACCGCTGCGGGCCGCTCTGGCCAGTTTGCACAAAAAAATCAGCAAAATCCGGCAATTTATCCAAAAAAGAAAGAGGCAAAAAAAATCCATTGCTTTTTCTTCACCGCTGACTTATAATGTGTCCAACATAGAAATGCAGAGTAGGTTTATATGCGTTAAGTGCTTTCCGGATAGAGAGTTGCCGGAAAGACGAAAAGAGTAATCTTGCGGTATATAAGTCGCATCTCGCTGCAACAGAAGATAACACAAATTATCTCCTATTGTAGTAAGAGCCAGAACGAGCCAAAAAAAGGAGGTAATTTTTTTATGTCTGGAAATTCATCAAACTCTGACAAAAAGCAGAACATCTTTCTTTCATCCTCGCAGGAACTGAAAAAGGTTCCGGCGCTGGCCACCTGCGCCATGTTCGCGGCGCTGGCCATGATCCTCAACTCCGTAGCTTCCATCAGCATCGGGCCCTACATAAAGATCGGTTTTTCCGGTATCCCCAATCAGCTGGTAGATTACCTGTTCGGACCGGTCACGGGAAGCCTGTTTGCCGGAATCCTTGACATCGTAAAATACATGCTGAAGCCTGACGGAGCGTTTTTCTTTGGATTTACTTTTAACGCAATGCTGGCGGCGTTTATTTACGGCTGCTTTTATTACAAGAAAAAGTTGACCATCTGGCGCGTGCTGGTGGCAAAGTTTGTTGTGGTCATGATTGTAAACGTTGTGCTGAACACCCTGTGGCTGGACATGTTATACGGCAAAGGATTCCTGGTGCTTCTTCCGGCCCGGGCGGTGAAGAATCTGATCATGTGGCCCATCGATTCCATTATTTTCTTTGTGCTGACACGTCTGATCGAACAGACCGGTGTATTCCGGATGTTCCGTACAGCTACAAGGTAAATGAAAACCGTTCCACATAGCGGAACCATTACAGATAACGCTCTGCCGGGTGACCGGCAGCTTTGACAAGAAACAACCGCTTTTGTTGTTTCTGCCACCCTGCATATATGTGAAAAACTGCCGCACGGGCGTTTGTGCGGCAGTTTTTATTCTCACATTGTATAATAGCTCAGCGTTGCTGAACGATTATCACGAATCCCATTACCCTAAAAGCCATCCATCTACCTCATCCTGCGCTTCTTCAAAACCAGCGCCTGCTGCAATACGGATATAGGATTTTCCAAGCTTTTTATCTTTTTTAACGCCAATTCCCTTCAGATAGCAAAGTCCCAGATAATACTGCGCAATAGGCTTTTTGTATCCTGCCTCCTCCTGCAGAATCGCAATCCCCTCTTCCTTTTTCGGGTTTCGAAATCGTTTCAGATAAAAATATGCCCGTTCCGTCCTTGCTTCGGGAACATTTTTTTCTTCTGCTTCCCGAAAATATTCGTCCGCCTTCTGGTACAATTCCTGTTTTTCTGCGTCCGTCAGTTTTCCGGCAGCGTAATCTGCGGAATACCAGAAATTTTTCGCAAGGATCACAGCCGCTTCAGATATTCCCTGCTGATAAGCCAGTTCCGCATATTCCTGTACCTGTCTGCGCGCGGAATCCAACGCCTGAAATTGCTTCTGCGTATCTTTTGCGAGCTGAAACGCCGCTTCCGCATTTCCGGCTTTCGCCGCTTTGGTCAGCCATTTCTCTGCTTCATAACTGCTTTTGCTTACGCCGATGCCATCCCGATAGCACTGACTTAGATGTAAGAATCCCTCCGGATCATTAAGATCCGCCGCTTTCTGGTACCACGCCACCGCTTCTCTGGGATTCTGCTCCACGCCGGTCCCCTCCGCATAACAATTTCCCAGAAGGTTCATGGCCATGGCTTTCGTCTCCTCACGTTCCAGTGCCTTTCTCAGCAGCTGATGCCCTTTTCGGTAATCATTCTCGTCCTCCGTATAAAACAGTCTCATCCTCGCCGCCCATAGACAGGCCATAGCAACGTTCTGCTCTGCCGCGCTTTCAAATAAAAACTGAAGTTCCTTAAGATTGTCTTCTTTTGGCATGCCCTGATTTTCTTCCAGCAGGACCAATCCCAGCATGAACTGTGACAGACCGTCGTCCCTGTCTGCCGCATTCCGAAACGCCTGCTCTGCTTTCAAAAAGTTCTTTTCTACTCCCTTTCCATACCAAAAGCAAATGCCAACTTCACGCTTTCCATCCACGCTGCCCAGATCAGCCGCTTTCTGATACTGTTGGAATGCCCGTTTCTGATTTTTCGGAACACCGTCTCCTGTCTGCAGCATTTCCGCGATTTTCAGGAGCGCAGACAGATCACACTGAACAGCGCCCATTTCATAGTATTTTGCAGCCAGTTCCTTATCCTGATCCGTCCCATATCCATAATAACAGCAATCGCCCAGATAACGGTACACCCAGCCTTCATTGCTCCGCTCTGCCTGTTTAAAACAGGTATACGCCGCGTCATAGTCTTTCTCCACTCCATGACCGTAATAGCTGCAGATTCCAAGAAATCCCTGAGCCTGCGGCATTTCCTGCTCTGCCGCCCAGTTCAGCCAGCGCACCGCCTCCTCATACTCTTCATCCTTATACAGTTCCACCGCGATCCAATACAATGCTTCCGCATTTTCCTGCTCCGCAAGGAGTTTCACTTTTCCCAAAAGTTTTGCCTGGGTATGAACATCCTCGCTCCGCTCCGGCAGATAACCGGGATCCGCTTTTCTCATTTCTTTCAGGATTTCCGCCAGCCAGACACCGCCAAGAGGGCAGCCCTGCTCCATTGCGATTCTCAGATGTTCAATGGCCTGCGGTGTATACACCTGATCATAGGGATAATTCCGCCAATAAAGCAGGCCCAGCATCGCATGCGCCAGAGGGTTCCCCGCGTCCGCAGCTTTCTTAAAGGTTTCCTGAAATTCCCGGAAAGATTCTGCCGTTCTCATATCTGACTGATAATAGGCTGCAATCGCTGCGTGCAATTCCGCTTCTCCATCTCCAGAACACTTATTTTCTTCTTCGCTATTTTCTGTTGTATGGCTATTATCTTTTTTGTCGTTCTTCTCTGTTGCGTCCCTCTTCTCTATTGCGTCTTCTGTTGTATCTGAGGCATCATTATCATTCCCGGATTTTTCCTGTGACTCCTCTTCTGCATTCTCTTTCTCTTCAGAAGACAATCCTTCCGGCTTCTCACTCCTGTCCTCAGGCTCCTCCGAACCTTTTGTTTTGCCATTTTTAATCTCTTCATAAATCGCTTCGAGCGCTTCCGACACATCCTCTTCCCCGGCCTCCATGACTTTGCTGTACCATCGGAGAGCGCGGTACAGATTTTTCTCGGTGCCAAGACCTTTCCACGCATAATAGCCGAGATGCTTCATGGCTTCCAGATTTCCATTCTCCGCCGACTTTTCAAAAAACTTCGCGGCATCTTCCCAGCAATGATCCGCTTCATATTCTTTTCCTTTGTTCAACATATAATCATCTTTGAAAAGCTGCGCCATGCTTTCCTTTTCATGCTCTCCGATCGGGCATAACGTTGGATAAGCCAGATAGTCTTTGACCCTTGTCCAGCCGCAGCTGCAGGTTATTTCCTCATTATTTTCGTTTCCGCACAGGGGGCATTTCCACATAACCGTTTCATTATCTCCTCTCAACTACTCAATCGCCCAGTATTGCCTTTTTTATTTCTGGTCGACAGTCCTGGAACATTTCTTCCATTGTCTGAACATTGCTCGTGTTAAATTTTTTGCCCACATATGTGTCCAACTGACTGCAATCAAAGAACATACAATCCATGTCCCACACGTTACTCGTATCAAAATTGGATAGATTCAATTTCCTCAACGATCTGCACCACCTAAACATATAAGACATATCTTCCACATTTTTCGTGTCAAACCTGCTCAGATCCAGTTCCGACAAACTTTCGCAGCGCTCAAACATACAGGTCATATATTTCACATTTTTCGTGTCAAACCAACTCAGATCCAATTCCGACAAACTCCCGCACCAATCAAACATAGAGGACATATCTTTCACATTTTTCGTGTCAAACCCACTCAGATCCAACTCCGACAAACTCTCGCACCACGCAAACATAGAGGACATATTTTCCACATTTTTTGTGTCAACCCCACTCAGATCCAGCTCCGACAAACTCTCGCACCACGCAAACATATGGTCCATATCTTTCACATTTTTCGTGTCAAACCCGCTCAGATCCAGTTTTTCCAAGCTCTTGCAGCCATAGAACATGCTACTCATATTTTTTACATTACAAGTCCTGAAGTTATTTTGAAATACAATGCTTTTCACATTGGTAAAATCCCTAAAGAGTTCGCTGCAGTCCTCAGCCGCATCGACCCCTCCATTCGCTCCAATATACAGGTCAACTCCACGATGCCCATTTTCGCTGCTTCCCATCCAAAGCCGCACCGAACCGTCCGCCGATACGGTATAGGTCTGCACAGAAGAACTTTTCGGCAATTTGTTTTCAAACATAATAGTTTGTATCTGATCTTTATCAATTTTACCTTCCAGAACCGAAAAGAAATTTTTATCCAGCACCTTTTTCTTAACAGCAGGTTTGCGTTCCCCGGTATTCGCCCGGGGAATGCTGCTTTTTTGCCTGTCATCTCCATGCGATCTATCTGCTTTCTTTTTCCGGCTACCTTTTATCTCCTCGTATAAGTCGTCCATGAGCAAGGAAACATCTTCCTTTTCATCGATCATGATCCTGCAATACCAATCCAGCGCCTTATACAGATTTTTCTTCGTCCCAAGTCCCTCACGGAAACACTTTCCAAGATATTTCATAGCTTCCAGGTCGCCCTTTTCCGCAGCTTTTTCATAAAAGGATATGGCTTCGCTCCACTGTTCCTTCTTTTTCAGTGCCTCCGCTTTTTTCATCAGATATCCTGTACCGTACAGCGACTCGGATAACATCTTTTTTTCCTTTTTTCCAATCGGACATACGGTGGCATACTTCGAATAATCCTTCGACCTGTTCCAACCGCAGTCACAGATGATATTCCCTTTATTTTTTCTTCCGCATACCGGGCATTTCCACATAACCGTTTCACTCTCTCCTCTCAATTACCCAGCAACACCTTTTTCACCTCTGGCCGGCAGCCCAGGAACATTTCATTCTTTTTGTCTGCCTTTCGTGTATCAAGCCTTCCGCACACATATGTGCCCAACTGTCTGCAGCCAGCAAACATACGATTCATGTCCGTCACATTTCTCGTATCAAAATTCTTTAAATTCAATCGTTCCAGCGACTTACAATTATTAAACATGCTGCACATTGATGTTACGTTCCGTGTGTCAAACATGCTCAGATCCAGTTCCAACAGGCTCACACACTCCCAGAACATCCGGGACATATCTTTCACGTTTTTCGTGTCAAATCTACTTAAATCTAACGTTTTCAGCCGTTCGCAGCCATGAAACATTCCGGACATATCTTTCACGTTTGAAGTATTTTTTCTTCCAAAATCGATCTTTTCCAACTGTGTACAATACTCGAACATCTTTGACATATCCGCTACCTGCTCACTGTCAAACCCGCTGATATCCAATTCCTGAAGATTCCAACAGGCATAAAACATTCGAGACATATTTTTTGCGTTTCGAGTCCTGAAGTTCTTTTGAAACACAATGCTCTTCAGATTAAAAAAAATCGCAAAAAGTCCGCCGCAGTCCTCAGGCGCATCGACTCCGCCTTCCGCCCCGATATACAAGTCAATACCTGCGTTAAGCTGTCCGCGAACGCTTTTCGTCCAAAGCTGTACCGAACCATCCGGCGATACAGGATGGGTTTGCACAGAAGAATTCTTCGGCAATTCGTTTTCAAAAATAATACTATGTACTTGGTCTTTTCTGATTTTACTTCCAAGAACCGAAAAGTAATTCTTGCTTAACACATTCATTTTGGACACAGGTTCACGTTTTCCGGAATTTTCCCGGGAAATATTAGAAACATTAGAAACATAAGAAGAATGTCCCAAAACCGGTTTTACTTTTTTCAGCACATAATCCGCAAAATTTGAAGAACGGTTTCCAGACGTCTCATATTCTTTTTTTATTTTCTCAATGGCTCCTGTTCCGTAATAAAAAATGGTATCCAACTGATCACAGTTTTCGAATATACCCGACATATTCCTTGTCTTCTGCGTATTAAAATTACCCAAATTAAGATTTATCAGCCGCTTACACCCATGAAACATCTGAGACATATCTGTAACATTTGCAGTGTTAAAACAACTGATATCCAGGGTCCGAAGCTCCCAGCAATTGTAAAACATTCGCGACATATCTCTTACATTCCTGGTTCTGAAGTTGTTCTGAAAGGCAATATTCTGCACATAATGATAGTCAGCGAACAGACCACTACAGTTTTCCGGCGCGTCAACACCGCCTTCCGCTCCAATATGCAGATCATAGCTGTAAGAATGTAAATCTCTTTTCAACCAGAAGCGCACAGAGCCATCCGACGATATACTGTATGTTTTAACCGAAGGATCCTGAGGCAATGAATTTTCGAAAAAGATATTCTGAACCTGATTTTTAATGATCGCTTTTCCGATTTCCGAAAAGTAATTGCTATTCAATACATGCTGCGCTTCTGGAATTGATACGATGCTTTCTTTTCTGTCATCTCCGGCCAGTTTGTTTTCTTTCTTCTTCCGATCACTTTTAATTTCCTCGAATAAGCCGTCCATGAGCAAGAAAACGTCGTCCTTTTCATCGATCATGATCTTGCAATACCAATCCAGAGCCTTATACAGATTTTTCTTCGTCCCAAGTCCCTCCCGGAAGCATCTTCCAAGATATTTCATAGCTTCCAGGTCGCCCTTTTCCGCAGCTTTTTCATAAAAGGGTATGGCTTCGCTCCACTGTTCTTTCTTTTGCAGCTCTTCCGCTCTTTTCATCAAATATCCGGTACCGTACAGTGACTCGGATAACATCTCTTTTTCCGCTTTTCCAATCGGACATACGGTCGCATACCGTGAATAATCCTTTGAACTTTCCCAACCACAGTCACAGATGGAATTCCCTTCATTTTCCCTTCCGCATACCGGACATTTCCACATACCGTTTCCTTCTCTCTTCTCAATCACTCAATTACCCAGTATCGCTTTTCTGATGTCTGCCCGGCAGCCTCGAAACATTCCTTTTTTACTGTCAGCATTCCCTGTATCAAGTCTTCCTCCCAGATATGTATCCAGCTGACTGCAGCCATCAAACATAAAACTCATATCCTCTACATCACGGGTATCAAAATTACTTAAATTCAATATCTTCAGTGACTTGCAGCCCTGAAACATACTGCGCATTGTCATTACATTCTGTGTGTCAAACCTGCTCAGGTCCAGTTTCATCAAGTTTTCACATGACCCGAACAAATAGGACATATCTTTCACGTTTTTCGTGTCAAATCCACTGAAATCTAACGTTTTCAGTCGCGTACAATTATCAAACATCCATGACATATCTTTCACATTTGAAGTGTTTAATCTTCGTAAATCGATCCTCTCCAACTGCGCACAATACTGGAACATCTTCGACATATCCGTCACCTGCTCACAATCAAACCCGCTTACATCCAATTCCTGAAGACTGCTGCACCCATAAAACATATAGGACATCTTTTTTACATTTCGAGTCCTGAAGTTATTCTGAAACACAATGCTTTTCATATTAGAAAAACCATAAAACAGCCCGTCGCAGTCCTCAGGTGCGTCAACTCCACCTTCCGCTCCGATATACAGATCAATTCTGCTAAGCCAGGTTTCACTGGTTCCCAGCCAAAGCCGCACCGAACCATCCGGAGATACCGCATAGGTTTGCACAGAAGAATTTCTTGGCAATTCATTTTCGAAAATAATATTATGTATTTGTTCTTTTCTGATTTTACTTTCCAGTGCGGAGAAGTAGTTCTTATTCAACACATTCTTTTTGAAAACAGGTTCTCGTTTCCCGGAATTTTCCCAGGAGATACCAGATACAGAAGAAGGATCTTCCAAAACCGGATTGACTTTTTTCAGCACATGATCTGCAAACGTTGAACGACAGTTTCCCGACGTCTCGTACTCCTTTTTTATCTGCTTGATAGCTCCCGTTCCATAATAAAAAACATGCTCCAACTGATTGCAGTTTTCAAATATGCCTGTCATTTTCTGCACGTTCTGCGTATGAAGCTTTCCCAGATTAAGCATGACCAGCCGCTCACACCCACCAAACATCTGGGACATATCCGTAACATTTCCAGTATCAAAGCTACTGATATCCAGAGTCTGAAGATTCCGGCAATCATAAAACATCCTCGACATATCTTTTACATCCTGGGTTCTGAAGTTATTCTGAAAGGCGATTCTTTGTACATGAATATAACCGGCAAAGAGATCCCTGCAGCTTTCCGGTGCGTCAATACCACCTTCCGCACCAATATACAGATCGCAGGCGCCGCTGCCGTCTGAATTTTCATCCCTTTTCAGCCAGTAGCGAACAGCGCCGTCGGGCGATATAGCGTATGTTTTAACAGAAGGATCATCCAGGGGCAATGATTTTTCAAAAAAGATATTCTGAATCTGATTCTCCACTTTTCCGATGACAGAAAAGAAATTGCTGAATATATATTGTGATCCTTTGTCTGATACAACGCTTTCCTTCTTATCTTCTCCAAACGTTCTATTTTGTAACAGTTCAGCCGGTTGAACTGTTACTCTATCTTCTTTTTTGGCCTGCCCGTCCTTGATCTCCTGGTATATATCGTCTATGAGTAAGGAAACATCTTCTTTTTCATCGCCCATGATCTTACAATACCAATGCAAAGCCATATACAAATTTTTCTTTGTTCCAAGGCCTTCCCGGAAACACCTTCCAAGGTACTTCATAGCCTCCGGATTTCCTTTTTCCGCGGCTTTTTCATAAAAGAACAGGGCTTCGCTCCACCGTTCTTTCTTTTGCAGTTCCTCCGCTCTTTTCATCAGATATCCGGTACCATACAGTGATTCGGATAACATGTCTTTTTCTGCGTTTCCGATCGGACATACGGTCGCATGAATCAGATAATCCTTCGCTCCGTTCCACCCACAGTCAAAACAGATGGTATTCCCTTCATTTTCCTTTCCGCATACCGGACATCTCCACATAACCGTTTTTTTCTCTCCTCTCAATAACCCAGTATCGACGTTTTAATACTTGGCCGGCACCCTCGGAACATTTCATATTTTCTATCAGCCCTTCGTGTATCAAGCTTTCTGCCGAAATATGAATCCAACTGCCCGCAGTCTGCAAACATCTGATTCATGTCCATCACATTTCGCGTATCAAAATTATTTAAATTCAATCGCTTCAGCGACTTACAATCATTAAACATGCAGCACATTGTCGTTACGTTCCGCGTGTCAAACCTGCTCAGGTCCAGTTCCAGCAAACTCTCACAGCGCCAGAACATCCAGGACATATCTTTCACATTCTTCGTGTCAAATCCGCTTAAATCTAAGGTCTTCAACTGCTTGCAGCCATAAAACATCCATGAGATATCTTTCACGTTTGAAGTGTTTAATCCTCTCAGATTTATCTTCTCCAACTGCGCACATGCCCCGAACATTCTTGACATATCCGTTACCTGCCCACTGTCAAAACCGCTTACATCCAATTCCCGGAGTTTCCAGCAGTCATAAAACATGCGGGACATATTTTTTACATTTCGAGTTCTGAAGTTGTTTTGAAACGCAATGCGTACTAGATTCGTAAATCCACAAAACAGTCCGTTACAGTCTTCAGGTGCGTCGACCCCACCCTCCGCTCCGATATGCAAATCAATACCACCCGTGTTAAACTGGCTGTGTGCATTAAGCCAGGTATTGCCTCTTCCCATCCAAAGCCTCACCGAACCGTCCGTCGATGCAGCAAAGGTCTGTACAGATGAATTTTTCGGCAATTTATTTTCAAAAATAATACTATGTATTTGATCTTTTCTGATTTTACTTCCCAGAACCGAAAAGTAGTTTTTATTCAGCACATTCTTTTTAAAAACAGTTTCTCGCTTTCCGGTACTCATCTGGGAAATGAAATTATAACCATAAGAAGATGAATGGCTCGAAACCGGATTGACTTTTTTCAGCACGTGATTCGCAAAATTAGAACGACGGACTCCAAACATCTCATATTCTTTTTTTATCTGCTCAATGGCTCCCGTTCCGGAATAAAAAATAGTCTCCAGCTGATCACATTTTTCAAATATCCCTGACATTTTTTTTACATTCCGCGTATTAAAATTTCCCAGATTCAGCTTTGCCAGCCGCTTACACGCGCCAAACATCTGAGACATATCCGTAACATTTTCAGTATTGAAATTACTGATATCCAGTGTCTGAAGATTCCAGCAATCATAAAACATCCGGGACATATCTCTTACATTCTGGGTTCTGAAGTTATTCTGAAAGACAATCTTTTGCACATGAAGATAACCGGCAAACAGATCCCTACAGCTTTCCGGCGCGTCAACACCGCCTTCCGCTCCAATATACAGGTCGCAGCTGTACGAATTTTCAGCTCTTTTCAGCCAGTAGCGCACAGATCCATCGGATGATATACTGTAAGTTTTAACAGAAGGATCCTGCGGTAATTTATTTTCAAAAAAGATATTCTGAACCTGACTTTTACTGGCTTCTTTCCCTATCTCTGAAAAGTAATT
>JAGHIA010000142.1 GCA_017887445.1 Fusicatenibacter sp. | reverse complement strand
TGACAGGCCCTGCCTGGCGGCTTGAAGTTGTGCGCTCTCGCGAAGAAATGCGCCGGGAAGCCTATGGTTTCCTGCCTGATGGGTGATTCGACAGCGCTTGCCTCAGCAATTGTGCGGTGCTGCCCTATTTATAGAAGGCTAGATAGTGGGAGCGAGATTATGATATATTTTATAATGACTGATGATCCAAGTGATAGAGACTTTTTACTTGAAATTTATCGAGAATTCGAAAAACTGATGTTTTATACAGCATCAAAATATGTTCATACACTACATGAACAGGAAGATATTGTTCAAGATAGCCTGCTCAATTTGATAAGTAAGGTTGCTCTTTTGCGAGAGAAAAAACGTTGCGTTTTAGCCAGTTATATTGTTTATACAGTTAGGAATACTGCATTTAATCATCTTAAGCATCAGAAGATTGTAAACAAAAACATTATATTTCTAGACGAAATAGAAAATAATCAATCTGTAGATAACCAATTTTGTATGGAAGACATACTTGATTTGACTGAGCGTACGGCTAGCTTAAATCGAATTTGGACGTTATTGTCAGAGGGCGAACAGAATTTATTGGCGGGAAAATATATATTAGGTTATACCAATGAAGAATTAGCTCAAAAATTCGGATGCAAGACAAGCAGTATTCGAATGATGTTAACACGAGCTAGGCGGAAAGCACAGAAGTTATTATTGGAAAAGGAGGCGAAGACATTTGACAAGACGTGATCAACTTTGGGAACAGTATGAAGATGCATTGTTCGCGCTCCTCATGGAAGAGCTAGCAGAAGAGGAAGGACAGCGGCTTTTGGAGGAAAACGAACGGCTAAAGAATAATTCAGAAGCTGCTATTCCGGAGAAAGTAAGAAGGCGATGCCAAAAAACTATTTGTAATGCATTTACACGAAAGGCGAGGAGATTGGTTGGCAGAGTTGCCTGGAAGGTATTTCGGCAGATGGCTGCAGTGATATTGATAGCTATTCTTCTTTTTGCGACTGCTTTTGCTGCCATTCCCGAGATCCGTATACGGACGTTGAATCTGTTGATTCAAGTATCAGATTCTTTTTCTGCGCTTACTCTGGAGAAAACAAATGAAAATATCTCTGAGAATAGCATGGGAGAAAATAATTATGAAGTGAATTTACCGACTATCTTAATGGGATATAGGTTACCAAAACTACCAGAAGAATTTGTTTTAGATGAAATGATAGAGGACGAAACAATAACAAGTGCTGTTTATACGAATGGAACAACAAAAACTATTGAATTTGCAGTTTGTAAAACGAATAGTCCATTTATCCGCGGCCATGTAAAGCCGGAGATTGGCAGCCTCTATATCAACCGGCTGACGACCTTGGATCTACAGAAGTTTTTCAACGAGCGGGCCGCGGAGGGGAACCTGAAGGGGGACGGCGGTCTATCCCCCAAGACTTTGCGGAATCTCCGCAACATGCTCCACCTGGCGCTGGAGCAGGCGGTGCGGGAGCGTATACTGCCTTACAACCCCATCGATGGCGTAAGACTCCCACGGGACCACAAGAAGGAGATGCGGGTTCTGAGCCTGTCAGAGCAGAACCGCCTGATCTGGGCGGCCAAGGCCATGCCGGAGCCGGCGGCCTTCGGCATCGTTTTCACGCTGTTCACCGGCGTGCGGATCGGTGAGCTGTGCGGCCTGCGCTGGGAGAATGTCAGTATGGAGCACAAGGCGTTCCGGATCTGTGAGACTCGGAACCGTCTACCCAACCATGACGATCGGATCGCCAGCGCCACCAGTGTCATCACGGCCCGGACGGCCAAGACGGACAGCTCCCTCCGGACGGTGTATATCATGGACGAGCTGTACCAGGACCTGGTGCGCTACCGGATGGTGCAGGAGGAGATCCGGAAGCAGTACCCAGGCTATAACCGGGAGGGCTACGTATTCTGTCAGGAGAACGGAGCGCCCTATGAGCCACGGACCTACCAGGACCTGTTCAAGCGGTGTGTGCGGCGGGCGGGGATACAGGACGCGAATTTCCACGCCCTGCGGCACACATTCGCTACCAGGGCTTTGGAACACGGCATGGACGTCGTCACCCTGTCCCGTATCCTGGGACACGCCAATCCCTCCATTACGCTGGACAAGTACGGCCACACCCTGGAGGAGCACAAGAAGCGCAGTGTCAACCAGATGGGTGATATCTATCAGCACACCGCCCAACAGCGGATGGTGGTGCTGGAGGAAGCCCAGACCTCCGGACCGGAGCTGACCTGGAGCTGGTAACGCATCGGGGAGATGGCGCAAAGGACATCCATAAGCATCAGATAAGCATCAGAAACAGGCCGTAAGCATCACGGCCTGTTTTTACCCTAAAAAAGTTAGAAAAAACCGCTGGAATCGGCTGATTCCAGCGGTTTCTGGAGTGTAAGACCAATAAAGATGTTTGCGAAAACCCTTTATTTGCAAGGCTTTGCGGGTCAGCGCCGCTTATTTTTTCTTTTTTTCGGCTGGGACTTGGCGGATTTTCTGCCGAAGGGGGATTT